>CADCLH010000142.1 GCA_902802215.1 Oscillospiraceae bacterium | reverse complement strand
GGTCCTCTGCGGAAGCGGCGCGGCCGATCTCATCTGGCGCGCGGTCCTTGCCGCGAAGCCCGGACGCGCGCTGGTGACCGCGCCCTGCTTCGGCGAGTATGAGGCGGCGCTGGACGCCTTCAGCTGCGAGCTTTTACGCTTTCCGCTGCGGGAGCCCTTCGCGCTGACGGAGACGCTCCTGCGGCGGATCGACCGCGGTCTCGACCTGCTGTTTCTCTGCAACCCCAACAATCCGACGGGGCGCACAATCGAACCCGGCCTGCTGCGCCGCATCGTGCGCCGCTGCGGGGAGAGCGGCACGCGCCTGATCCTCGACGAGTGCTTTGCCGGATTTCTGGACGAGCCGGAGCTTTACACGGCGAAGGGCCTGCTGGAGGGCTGCCCGCGGCTCGGGTACGCGCTGTGCGCGGACACGGCGTATCTGGACGCGATGAGACGGGCGGGCCCGCCGTGGAGCGTGTCGTCGCTTGCGCAGGAGGCCGGTCTTGCGGCCCTGATGGATCAAGATTATGTAAACCGTTTGCGCGCGCTGATCCGGTCGGAGCGGCCGCGCCTTGCGCGTGAACTGGAAGCGCTCGGCGTGAAGGTCATTCCGGGCGAGGCGAATTTCCTGCTGTTTCAAAGCGGGAAGGATCTCGCCGCGCGGCTGCGGGAGCGCGGGATCCTGATCCGCTCCTGCGCCGATTTTCACGGCCTGGACGCAAGCTGGTACCGCGTCGCGGTGCGGACACGGGAGGACAACGACCGCCTGATCGCGGCGCTGAGGGAGATGCTGACATGAGCAGAGCAAAGCGCATCATGGTACAGGGCACGATGTCGGGAGCGGGCAAGAGCCTGCTGTGCACGGCGCTGTGCCGGATCTTTGCGCAGGACGGGCTGCGCGCGGCGCCGTTCAAGAGTCAGAATATGGCGCTCAACAGCGCCGTCACGCGGGAGCTGCTGGAGATCGGGCGCGCCCAGGCCGTGCAGGCGGAGGCCGCCGGGATCGAGCCGGACGTGCGCATGAACCCCATCCTGCTCAAGCCCTCGAGCGACACCGGCAGCCAGGTCATCGTGAACGGGCGGGTGCGCGCGCAGATGGCGGCGGCGGACTATTTCGCGTACAAAAAAGCCCTGATCCCCGAGATCAGGGCGGCCTATGACAGCCTTGCGGCGGAGTACGACGTGATCGTGATCGAGGGCGCGGGGAGCCCCGCCGAGATCAATCTGCGGGAAAACGACATCGTGAACATGGGCCTTGCGGAGCTGGTGAACGCGCCCGTGCTGCTCGCGGGCGACATCGACCGCGGCGGGGTGTTCGCGCAGCTCTACGGCACCGTAGCGCTGCTCCGGGAATCCGAGCGCGCGCGCGTCCGGGGGCTGGTCGTCAACAAATTCCGCGGCGACGAGGCGCTGCTGCGTCCGGGGCTGAGGCAGCTCGAGGCGCTGACGGGCGTTCCGGTGCTCGGCGTGGTGCCGTTTCTGAATGTCCGGATCGACGACGAGGACTCGCTCGCCCCCTGTCTGGACGCGCACAGCGCGCATAAGCCGCTGGACGTCGCGGTGATCCGCCTGCCGCACATCGCAAACTTCACGGATTTTGCCCCGCTGGAGGCCCATGAGCTGCTCGGCGTGCGCTATGTGGACCGCGCCACGCAGCTCTCAGAGCCGGATCTGCTGATCCTGCCCGGCACCAAGAGCACGATGGACGATCTGCTCTGGCTGCGCCGCTGCGGGCTGGAGGCCGCCGTGCTGCGCCTCGCCGCGCGCGGGACGCCGGTGCTCGGCGTCTGCGGCGGCTATCAGATGCTGGGAGAGACCATCACCGACCCCGCCGGGGTCGAGGGCAGCGTCCCCGCCCTGCACGGTCTGGGGCTGCTGCCCTGCGCCACGGCCTTTGCGCCGGAAAAGACGCTCACGCGCGTGTGTGCGCGCGTCACAGGCGGGCCGCTGGACGGCGCGGCGCTGGACGGCTACGAGATCCACATGGGCGCGACCGAGGTGCGCGGGGAGCCCTTCTGCCGTCTGGACGACGGGCGCGCAGACGGCTGCCGGAGCGGGAACGTTTCCGGCACCTATCTGCACGGCCTGTTCGACAGCGGCGAGGCGCTCGAAAAGCTCGCGAACTGGCTCTGCGAGCGCAAGGGGATCCAAAAAGAAAGCGCCGCGGCCCAGCCGCGGCAGACGTACCGGGAGCGCCAGTACGACCTGCTCGCGGCGGGCGTACGGGAGGCGCTGGATATGGATGCGGTCTACCGCATCATGGAGGACTTTGCCTGATGGAGCTGATAACCCCCGCGCAGATCGAACGCGAGAGCATGACGATCATCGAGCGCGAGCTGCGCGCGCGCGGCGTCGCGCTGCCCGAGGAGAACGCCGCGCTCATCAGGCGCGTGATCCACACCACGGCGGATTTCGACTACGCTGCGAACCTGCGCATCACGGCGGGCGCGGTGCTTTCCGCGCAGGCGGCGCTGCGCGGCGGCGTGATCGTCACGGACAGCAACATGGCCCTCGCGGGGATCAGCAAGCCGGCGCTGCAGAAGCTCGGCTGCGCGGCGCGCTGCTTCATGGCGGAGCCCTTTGTCGCCGAGGCCGCAAGAGCGCGCGGCGTCACGCGCGCCGTCGTTTCGATGGATCACGCGGCGGCGCTCTATCCGGGCGCGGTCTATGCCGTCGGCAACGCGCCGACGGCGCTGCTGCGTCTTTCCGAGCACATCGAAAAGGGCCTGCGCCCCGCGCTGGTGATCGGCGTGCCGGTCGGCTTCGTCAACGTCGTGGAGAGCAAGGAGCGCGCGCTCGCGGTCTGCAAGGCTTACGGAGTCCCCGCCGTCATCGCCCTGGGCCGCAAGGGCGGCAGCACGGTCGCCGCGGCGATCTGCAACGCTCTGCTGTATCAGGCGGCGGCGCTGACGGACCCGGAAACGCGCAGCGGGAACTGACTCCGGATCCGGACATAAAGCTGACGGGATTCCCCCCGCATGCGGGCCGCCTCCGGCGGATTAAACGTGCTTCGCACCTGGAGGTCGTGGGTTTACATAATTCCACCGTCTGTACCAAAATACGGACGTCTCTTTCGGGACGCCCGTATTTTGGTCCGAGTGTTCATAACGGATTTCCTCCGTAACCCCAAACCGGAGGTCCCCCCGCGAGGACCTCCGGTTTGGAAAGGAAGAAGGACGCTGCGGATGTGCAGTTTTCGCGGCTCTTACGCAAACCGCGGAAACGGAACGGAGCAGCGTTCTTCTGACGCTGGTACGGCTGACGGGATTCGAACCCACGACCTGTCCCGCGCTTCGCGCGGGCCGCCTCCGGCGGATTAAACGTGCTTCGCACCTGGAGGTCGTGGGTTTACATAATTCCACCGTCTGTACCAAAATACGGACGTCCCTTTCGGGACGCCCGTATTTTGGTACGGCTGACGGGATTCGAACCCACGACCTCCAGAGTCGGAGTCTGGCACTCTATCCAGCTGAGCTACAGCCGCGTATCTGTCCGTATTTACAAGGGGCGCGAAATCTGCTATACTGAATCAGTCGGAAAGCTGCCGCGCGCCCTCTGTTCTGCGGAGCAAGGCGTATTATAGCAAACTTTCCTCCCAAAGTAAAGGACGATTTTTCTTTTTTTGAACCGCACGGAAAGGGACGCCAAGCCCATGAACAACAGCAAACGAATCCTGATTATACTACTGTGCCTGATGCTGCTCCTGCCGCTCGCCGCCTGCGGGGAGACGCAGATGAGCCAGCGCCAGGTGTTCGCCATGGACACCATCATGACGCTGACCGCCTACGGCAAGCGGGCGGAGTACGGGCTCAACGCCGCGCAGAGCGTCATCCAGTCCATGAACGACGCGCTCGACCCGGACCTCGAGACCAGCACGACCTACGCCATCAACCACGCCCAGGGCGGCAACGTCTCGATCTCGGGTCAGGTCAACAAGATGCTCTCGACCGCCTACACGGTCTACAAGCAGTCGGGCGGCGCGCTCGATCTGACGATCTACCCGGTCATCGTGCGCTGGGGCTTCGACAGCGGCCGCTACTACGTCCCCACGGAAGAGGAGCTGTGGGTCGACCTGTCGCACAAGGGCTTCGACAAGATGGTGCTGACCAGCTTCCCGAGCTCCGGCTCCTACGCGGTCTCCTTCCCGGTCGGCACGCAGCTCAGCTTCGCGTCGGTCGCCAAGGGCTGCGCCGCCGAAAACGCGATTTCAGCCATGCGCAACGCCGGCGTCACGAGCGGCATCATCTCGCTCGGCGGGAACGTGCAGACGCTCGGCCACAAGCCGGACGGCTCCAACTGGGCCGTGGCCGTGGCGGACCCCAACAACCCGACGAACTACGTCGGCGTCCTCTCGATCGGCGAGGCGGCGATCGTCACCTCCGGCACCTACCAGCGCTACTTCACGCAGGACGGCAAGACCTATCACCACCTCATCAACCCTGAGTCGGGGCGTCCGATCAACAACACGCTCAAATCCGCGACCATCGTCTGCGAGGACGGGACGCTGGCCGACTGTCTGTCGACCGCGATGTTCGTTCTCGGGCAGAGCAAGGCGATCAACTACTGGCGCGTGTACGGCGGCTTTGACATGATCCTCATCAACAACGAGAACGAGGTCATCTGCACCAAGGGTCTGATCGAAAAATTCACGCTGTCGAACAACGCGTACACGCTGCGTTACGTCGAGTAAGCCATGGCAGACCTGAACACCGAAGTACGCTACCTCAAGGGCATAGGAGAGAAAAAGGCGCAGGCGCTGAACAAGCTCGGCGTCTTTTCTCTGCGTGACCTTGTTTCTTTTTTCCCCCGCCGCTACGAGGACCGCAGCGCCGTCAAGCCCATCGCGCTCACGGTCGAGGGCTGGATCTGGTGAAGCTGCGCGCCGTGGACGACAGCGGCTCGCTGGACCTCACCTTCTTCAACCAGCCCTACGCAAAGGACAATCTGCGCCGCGGCGAGACCTACGTCTTTTACGGCAAGATCGAGGTCAGCGGCGCGCGCCGCAGCATGGTCAACCCCGTGTACGAGCGCGCCGGGGGCCCGCGCACGGTGACCGGGCGCATCCTGCCCGTCTACCGGACCGCGGCGGGGCTCAACCAGCGCAGCATGCTCTCCGCCGTGCGGCAGGGGCTGGACGCGTGTCTGGACCAGCTGCCGGACGTGCTGCCCCACGACGTGCGCGAGCGCTGCCAGCTCGCCCAGACGGGCTACGCCTATGAAAACATCCACTTCCCCGCGGACTTCACGGCGCTGGAGTTGGCGCGCCGCCGCCTGATCTTCGAGGAACTGTTCGTTCTGGCCTGCGCGCTGGGCCGCATGCGGGGCGAGCGCACGCGCGAGCGCGGCATTCAAATGCGCCCGCAGAGCATGGACCGCTTCTGGGCGGCGCTCCCCTTCTCCCCCACCGGGGCGCAGAAGCGCGCGGTGGAGCAGGCGCTTTCCGACATGGACTCCGGCACGGTGATGAACCGCCTCGTGCAGGGCGACGTGGGCAGCGGCAAGACGCTGGTCGCGGCGGCGCTGATCTGGCACTGCGCGGAGAACGGCTATTGCTCCGCCTTCATGGCGCCGACCGAGATCCTCGCCGAGCAGCACTGCCGCACGCTCACGGAGCTGCTGGGCCCGCTGGGGCTTCGCATCGGCAAGCTCACGGGCTCGATGAGCGCGAAGGAAAAGCGCGAGGTCAAGGCGGCGCTCAAGGCGGGCGAGCTCGACCTCATCATCGGCACCCACGCCCTGTTCAGTCAGGACGTGGAGTACGAGCGCCTCGCCCTCGTGGTGACGGACGAGCAGCACCGCTTCGGCGTCGGGCAGCGCTCGGCCCTGATCGGCAAGGGGCAGCGGCCCCACGTGCTCGTCATGTCCGCAACGCCCATCCCGCGCACGCTCGCCCTCATCATCTACGGCGATCTCGACGTGTCCGTGATCGACGAGCTCCCGCCCGGGCGGCAGAAGGTGGACACCTTCGCCGTGGACGAGAGCTACCGTGAGCGCCTCAACGGCTTTATCCGCAGGCTGGTCTCCGAGGGCCGTCAGGTCTTCGTCGTCTGCCCGATGGTGGAGGAAAACGAGGAGCTGCCCGCGCCGCTCAAGAACGCGCAGGAGCACGCCGCCGAGCTTGCCCGGACCTTCCCCGAGCTGAAAGTGGCCTGCATCCACGGCCGCATGAAGGCGAAGGAGAAGGACGCGGTCATGGCCGCGACGGTCGCCGGGGAGATCGACATCCTCGTCGCCACGACTGTCATCGAGGTCGGCGTCGATGTGCCGAACGCGGCGCTGATGATCGTGGAGAACGCCGAGCGCTTCGGCCTCAGCCAGCTCCACCAGCTCCGGGGCCGCGTCGGGCGCGGGCAGCACAAGAGCTGGTGCATCCTCGTGTCCGACAACGACGGCGAGGAAAACCGCGCGCGGCTTTCGATCATGACCAAAACCAACGACGGCTTCAGGATCGCCGAGGAGGACCTGCGCCTGCGCGGCCCGGGCGACTTCTTCGGCTCGCGCCAGCACGGTCTGCCCGAGATGCACGTCGCCGACCTCGGCGCGGACGTGAACGTGCTGCAAAAGGCTCAGCAGGAGGCGACGCTCCTGCTCGCCGCCGACCCGGAGCTGGCCCTGCCCGAACACGCCGCCCTGCGCGAGAGCGTCGAGCGCATGCTGAAAGCCGGCAGCGAC
>CADCLH010000141.1:632-5111 GCA_902802215.1 Oscillospiraceae bacterium | reverse complement strand
GACACGAGCCGCCAGGACGGCGTCTACACGGTGCTGGTCGCGGGCAGCGACGACGGCACGGGCAACACGGACGTCATCATGGTCGCGAGGCTCGACACGGTGGAGCACAAGCTGGATGTCGTGAGCATCCCGCGCGACACCCTCATCAACGTGGACACGCCCATCCGCAAGCTCAACGGCGTCTACTGGGGCGCGGTCTACAACGGCGGGATCGGCTCAGACGCCCTTCGCCGCCACGTGAAAAAGCTCACGGGCTTCGACGTGGACTGCTACGCGGTGCTGGACCTCGACGCCTTCGAGCGCGTGGTGGACGCGCTGGGCGGGATCTGGTTCGACGTGCCACAGCGCATGTACTACGACCAGGGGCCGGTGATCGACCTCGAGCCGGGCTGGCAGCTTCTGAACGGCGAGCAGGCCATGTGGCTCTGCCGCTACCGCAGCACCTACGTCAACGGCGATCTCGACCGCATCCGGGTCCAGCACGACTTTCTCAAGGCGGCGGCGGACCAGTTCCTCTCGCTCGGGAGCATCCCGAACATCCCGCAGGTGGCCTCCATTCTGGCCGAGTCGACGGACACCAACATGACGGCGGCGAACCTCGCGTGGTTTGCCCGCCAGCTCCTGCGCTGCAAGAGCGAGGACGTGCGCTTTTACACCGCGCCGAACACCCCGGCCTACGTCAACGACATCAGCTACACCTTTCTCAACCTCTACGACTGGCTGGAGATGGTCAACACCCGCCTGAACCCGGGCTCGACGCCCATCGGCGAGGGCCAGCTCGATCTGGTGTACCTGCACAACGGCGCGGTGAGCTGCACGACGGCGATCCAGGGCATCTCCTACTTCCAGCTCGGCAGGCGCCAGACGCCGAGCGAGCCGGAGCCGCAGCCCGCCTCGATCCCGGACGAGGTCTATATCCCGCCGCAGCCGCGCCCGCGCATCCTGACGGCGCCGCCGCCGGAGGAGTGGTTCGACGTCACGGAGCCGGAGCCCGTCGCCTATGACGAGCCCGCCCCGGAGCCCGCCGCAGAGCCGGACGCGCCCGCCGCCCCGGAGCCGGCCTCGACCTGGCCGCCCTTCCTCAGCCCGACGGACGACGACTGGCTGAGCGAAATGTAAAAGATTATCCCGCGGCAAAAGCCGCGGGATAAAACGTTATCAGCAGACGTTGGCGAACTTGGTCTTGACCTGCCTGAGCTGCTGGGGCTGGGCGACCTCGGCGGGGTACCAGCCGTGGTCGGCCATGGCGGAGTAGACGCCGCTCTGCATGCCCAGCGCGTCGTTGAGCGCGCAGTTGAAGGCGTCCTGGACCTTCGGCGTGGCGGACTCGATGGAGCCGTGCATATACAGGTCGCACACGCCCTTGGCGGTGAGGAGGATGCCCTCCATGATTTCCTTGTCGTTCATCTGAGCGCCTCCTTAGATCAGATTGTAAAACTTGGTGAACAGATCGCGGTTGCTGTTGACGAGCTGCTGCGCCTGCGAGCGCAGCGCCGGATCGGTCAGGGTATTCGCGGCCTCCTGACACTGGCGGATCATATACTGGGTGTGGCCGAGCGCGTCCTCGACATAGAGCAGTTCCTTGGGGCTCATGGGCTTCATCCTTTCCATCGTATTGCAGCACGCTGCGAGCTTAGTATCTGCCGTGCAGCGGGAATCATGCGCGCCAGATCCTGCCGCGCGCAAAAACGCCTTGCAGGCCGCCCGAAAGGGCGGCCTGCAAGGCTTCGGATGAAGGATTCAATCCTTTTTTTTCCTGAACACGAAGAGCTTGCTGAGCACATAGTTGCCGACGACCACGGCGATGCCGACGATGACGGTGGAGACGAACACGCTGACGCCCAGCACGTTGACGAACAGCAGGTTGAGCAGATAGCCCATCACCATCGTGGCGAGGCGGGAGCCGACGAAGGTCGTCAGCTCGGCGAAGATGTTGGGATTGGTGCTGCGGAAGACCCACTTGCGGTTGGTGGGATAGGCGAAGGCGATGCCGGAGACGTTCTCGACGATGGACAGCACCGTGTTCTGGGCGACCGTCGGGTAGGCGGCGTTGCCGAAGAAGAGGAAATTCCAGAGGAATTTGCAGCCCCAGGCGACGACGGTGGTGAGGCCGCCCACGATGATGTAGACGATGAGCTCGCGGTATTTGACGCACAGGGCCTTGATTTTTTCGATCATTTCGTTTCTCCTTCCCGACCGCAGATGCGGGAGATGATGTAGCGCGGCCGACCCTTGACCTCGTCGTAGATGCGGGCCAGATAGTAGCCGATGATGCCGAGGGAGATCATCAGGAAGCTGCCGATGAGCAGCAGCAGGAGGATGACGGTGGTGAAGCCGGGCTGGGCCGTACCCGCGATCTTCTGCACGAGCGAGATCACGCCGAAGACGACGGCGACGATGAGCGTCACGATGCCCATGACCGTCACGAGGTGCAGCGGGGCCGAGGAGAAGGAGGCGATGTTCGTGATCGCGTACTTGATGAGCGAGCGCGTGGACCATTTGCTCTCGCCGGCGGTGCGCTCCTGCACGCAATAGGAGACCTCGGCCTTTTTGAAGCCGACCCAGAAGGAGAGCGCGCGGAAGAAGACGGCGCGTTCGGGCAGGCGGTTGAGCGTATCGACGACCTTGCGGTCGAGGAGCTTGAAGTCCGAGGAGGAGGCCATATCCATTCCGGTGGCGCGGCTGATGAGGCTGTAGAAGGAGTTGGCCGCGAACTTGTGGAAGCCGCTCTCCTCGCCGCGGTCCTCCTTGATGCCCTCGACGACCTCATAGCCCTGCTCCCAGAGGCGATACATCTCAACGATCTTCTCGGGCGGGTGCTGCAAGTCGCAGTCGATGACGACGACGCAGTCGCCTCTGGCCTGTTCGAGCCCGGCGAACATGGCCGCCTCCTTGCCGAAGTTGCGGCTGAAATGGACGCCGACCACATGCGCGTCGGCTTCCGAGCAGCGCAGGATCTCGTTCCACGTATTGTCCTTCGAGCCGTCGTCGACGAACAGCAGCTCGTAGTCGATGCCCGCGCCGCTGAGGACGACGGCGAGCCGCTCGGTTGCGGCGGCGATCATTTTTTCCTCGTTGTACGAGGGGAGGATCACGGAAAGCATGGCGTCTCCCTCCTTTGCCGCGCAGGCTCCGCTGCCGCGGCAGGATTGTTGAATACCGCGCCCGTCCGCCCCGCGCGCGGCGGTCGGAACAGGTGCGAAAAACCCTCTGTCTGCGGGAACTTTCCCCGCTTCAGACAGTCATAAAACGTGAAAGGGCTTATCTGGAAATCAGATAGGTGGTGGACAGGCCGATCGTGAACAGCTGCTCGGCCTTTGTATAGTCCGTCTCGGCCGCGATCCTGCGGATCAAGGCCGCGTCGTCGTAGCCGCTGGACCAGAACTTGCTGATGTCGATGAACAGCACGGCCTCGTCGGCGTCCCCGACGTAGTCGAGCATCGGCGCGAGATCCTTCTGATCGGTGACGTAGACCTCGGGGAAGATCAGCAGCTGCATCAGATCCTCGGTCATGGGCACGAAGGCCCACTCCGGCTCGGCGAAGAAGACGCAGGGCGAAGCGCTGTGCTCCTTCAGCACGGCGTTGTATTCCGCGTGCTCGGGGTAGAGGTAGTCGGGCGGGGCGCTGCGGGCCTCCCACAGGGCGAGGGCGGAGATCGCGAGAAAGATGGCGGCCGCGGCGCGCTCTTTGTAGCGCACGCCCTCGCATGCGCGCTCGAGCAGGTCCAGCAGGAAGCTGACCGCCAGCACGAACAGCGGCATGATGTTGTAGATGTAGCGGGGCTCGTCCACGGGGGAGATGACCGCCACGAGCACGAGCGTGACGAAGGCGGGCAGGATGAGCACCAGCCACTCGCCGCGGATTTCCGCCTTTCTTCCGCGGACGCGGCAGACGAGCAGCGCGGCCAGCGCCGCGAGCGCGGTGAAGATCGCGGCCTTGAGCCCGTGGCGGGCGGCGCCGAAGAAGACCTTGAAGCGGGCCGGATACTGCGCGAGGTTTTTGAGGTTGTCGAGCGCGCTCTCGCCCGAGACCAGCTCTCCGGAGAAGAGGTGGTCCAGCGCCGCCGGGAACACGAGCAGCAGGCTCAGCGCTCCGACGAGGGCGCAGGGCACGAACCAGGCCAGCGCCTTATACCGCTTCTTCACAAGCGCCCACACGACGTAGGCGGCGCAGAGGAAGAAGGCGTAGAACACGAAGTAGTACTGGGTCAGAAGCCCGGCCAGCAGCGTGAGGGCGATGAACACACAGGTACGCTTTTTGAAGTCCAGCATCAGGTCCGCGACGAAGTACGCGAGCACCACGGTCAAAAAAGTCAGCAGGACGTACATGCGGATCATCAGCATCGTGGACAGGCCGATCAGGCTCAGTCCGTAGAGCACGGCCGCAGCCGCGCCGTTGAGGCGGCTCCCGCCGAGTCTTCTTACCAGCGCGTACAGCATCAGCGCGCAGCCGAGATAGATGACGTAGTCGAGCACGAG
>CADCLH010000141.1:0-619 GCA_902802215.1 Oscillospiraceae bacterium | reverse complement strand
TCGTGCACCTGATTGTAGTAGACCGAGCCGACGTCGAAGCCCTCGTCCCCCATAATGCTGACGTAGTCGAGCAGCTCCGCGCGGGTGAAGACGCGGTGCTCGATGGAGCCGTACTTCAGCCCGCCGAGAAAGGGCGTGTAGCTGGAGTTGGACAGCCCGAAGGTATAGATCTCGTCGATGAACATGCCCTGCTTGCGCCCCGCGAAGAGGAAGCACACGCCGGTGATGAGGATGAGCGCCAGGAGCAGAGCCCAGCGGCGTTGGACGGATTGTTTCATGTCGGCCCCCCGTACAGCTTGACTAAACTATTATAGCGTCTCCCCTGTCGTTTCGCAAGGGCTTTTCCGAAAACGGCGCTGCGATGCGCAAAAAAGCGTCCGGCCCCAGGCGGAGAGCGCCCGTGTACGGACGCACGGCATCCCGGGGAAAACTCCCGGACCGGATCAGATTTTTGTTTACAGGCGGCCCGGGGCATGATACAATTTCCATATATAATGAATGCGAATGAGTGCAGATAGACGGAAAAAGAAGAACGCCTGTAACGTGCCGCGCGACAGCGGCGGAAAGGAGCAACCATGAAACGGATTCTTGCGATCACGCTGGCGGCGGTGATGCTGTT
>CADCLH010000140.1 GCA_902802215.1 Oscillospiraceae bacterium | reverse complement strand
GAATTCAAGCGGCGCATCGAGGCCATGGGCGGCTACACGCTCGACAATCCCGGCGAGATCATCGACGTCTTTTGAAGATGGAACGCTTTGACGTCGTGGTGATCGGCGGCGGTCTTCCGGGATGCTTCTCGGCCCGGGAGCTGAGCCGTCTGAAACTGGAAATTGTTTTGCTTGAGGCACGGGAAGACGTCTGCACGGGCGTCTCCCGTGCCAATACTGCTGTCGTTTATCCGGGTCACGATCACAAGCCCGGCACCTTAAAGGCGGAGATGACCGTGCGCGCCAACGCCTCCTTCGACCGGCTCTGCGAGGAACTGGACGTTCCCTTTTCCCGCTGCGGCTCGTTGATGCTCAGCTTCGGGCCGCGCTCGGACGCCGCGCTGCGGAAGAAGCTCCGGCAGGGCCGGGAAAACGGCGTGCCCGGCCTGCGCCTGCTGTCGGCCGACGAGGCGTATCGTTTGGAGCCAACGATCGCGTCCGGGCTTTCTTCTGCGCTGTATGCTTCCACGGCCGGAACGGTCAACCCCTGGCAGCTCGGGATCGCGGCCTGTGAAAACGCCGTGCAAAACGGCGTGCGGCTGCGCCTGAACACGCGCGTGATTGCCATGCGCCGGGAGAACGACGACTATCTGTTGGAGACCGATCACGGCGCGCTTCAGGCCCGCGCGGTCGTCAACTGTGCGGGGCTGGCGGCAGATCGGGTGCAGGGACTGCTGTTCCCGCCGGCCGTTCGCATTGTCCCCACAGCGGGCGACTATCTGGTGCTGGATCGAAACAGCGTTGGTAAACCGACGCATATTCTACAGGTCGAACCGGAGGAAGGAGAAAAAGGACTGACCGTCGTTCCCACCGTGGAGGGCAGCCTCCTGCTCGGCCCGACCGAACGGGAGAACGCGCTGGATTACGCCACGACGGAAAACGGCCTCGCCTGGGTGAGAGAGCAGGCGGCGCACCTGCTTCCCGGTCTCGCTTTGGATGGAACGATCCGCTCCTTCGCGGCTGTGCGGCCCAATCCGCAAAGGCAGGATGGAAGCAGCATCCACAGCTTCTGCATCGAGCATCCCGCGGAGCGCTTCTGGAGCCTGATCGGCATCAAGACGCCCGGCCTGACCTGCGCGCGGGAGCTGGGCGCATTTCTTGCCCGGCGGCTGGCCGAAGAGCTGGCTGCGGAAGAGAACGCGGGCTTTGATCCTGTGCGCCGCGGCATCCGCAGGGCGCACGGGCTGCCGTTTGAGGAGAGAAAAGCCCTTGCGGAGCGCGATCCCGACTACGGCGAGATCGTCTGCTTCTGCGAGGACGTGACAAAGGCCGAGGTGCTGGAGGCCGTCCGGCGGGGCGCGGTCACGGTGGACGGCGTCAAGCGCCGTGTCGGCACCGGGATGGGGCGCTGTCAGGGCGCGCGCTGCGAACAGAAGATCGCGGCGCTGATCGCCGAAGCCCTGGGCGTCCCGGAGAGCGCCGTCCGCAAGGACGGTCCGGGCAGCGAGATTGTGAGGGCAGCGCATGAGAACGTTTAAGCTGCTGGTCGTCGGGGCGGGCGCCGCGGGGATCTCTGCCGCGCTCGCGGCCTGGGACGCCGGGTGCAGGGACGTTCTGCTCCTTGACCGGGCGGAAAGCATGGGCGGCATCCTGCCGCAGTGCCTGCACGAGGGCTTTGGGCTGACGACCTTTGGACAGGAGCTGACCGGGCCGGAATACACGGCGCGTCTGGCGGAGAAGCTTGCGGGCACAGGCGTGGTTTTCCTTCCGGGGACCGAAGTTTTGTCCGTCTCGGAGGAGCGGATCGCCGTGCTGTCCCGGCGCGGCGCTGTGGAGCGGCTGCGCTTCGAGCGCCTCATCCTCGCCTCCGGCTGCCGGGAAAGGAGCATCGGCTCGCTGCCCGTCGCCGGAACGAGACCCGCGGGGATCTTTACGGCCGGGCAGGCGCAGGAGCGGATCAATCTGCGGCATCAGGACCTGGGTGACGAGATCCTGATCCTCGGCAGCGGCGATCTGGGGATGATCATGGCGCGGCGCTTCACGCTGGGGGGCAAGCATGTGATCGCCGTGCTGGAGCAGGCAGTGCAGTACGGCGGCATGGCGAGAAACCATCGCCGCTGCATCGAGGCCTTTTCCATCCCGCTGCGCTGCCGCATGACGGTACGCGAGATCCACGGAGAAGGGCGCATCCGCGGCGTGACCGCCGAGCATATCGACAGCGGAGAGCGGGAGTTCATCGCCTGCGACACGCTCGTCACGGCTCTCGGCCTGATCCCGGAGCGGGAGCTGGTTCGTGGGCTGGAGGACAGGGACTGGCTCTCCCTCGTCGGCAACTGCCATCATGTGCATGACATCGTGGATTCCGCAGCCGCGGAGGCTGCGAGGATCGGCAGCCTGGTCGGGAAGCGGCTTGCCGTATGATTTCATATCATTTCATGGCGTTTCACACAGGCTTTTCGACAATGCTTGCACCCCGGCGCAAACAGGGATAGAATACCCGCGTTTATAAAACGCATGGAAAGGAGATTCAAATATGAAGCTCAGCGCGAGAAATCAGCTCAAGGGCACGGTCGTGGAGATCCAGGACGGCGCTGTCAACGGCATCGTGAAGATCGACCTCGGCGGCGGCAACGTCATCAGTTCCGTCATTACCATGTCCTCGATCCGCGAGCTCGGCCTCAAGGTCGGCGGCACGGCCTACGCAGTCATCAAGGCCAGCAACGTGATGGTCGGCGTGGACGACTGATCGGCGATCACCAAGGGAAAACAGCCTGTACAGCCTGGCTTGAAGCCAGGGCGTACAGGCCGTTTTGCTGTATTTCGATATCATAAGAGCGTTTGAAAAGAGAAAAAATCTTCGTGCAGTTTCATATCATTTCGTTCTGTTTGGCACAAGGTCTTGCCGGAGCAGATTGAAAAAACGAAAGGATAATGCTAAAATGAGACAGTCGAAATATGCTTTTGTGAAAGCGGTGGACGAGCCTCTTTCCGGAAATGGAGTCGGCGCGGTTTTGTTGCGCCCAAAGGTTCCGGAGAGAGGTATTTTTTGTATGGAGGAAAAAACATGAAAAAGATCGTATCCCTGCTGCTGGCGCTCGTGATGGTCCTTGCGCTCTGTGCCTGCGGTCAGCAGGCGGCGGCACCCGCGAGCGAGCCTGCTCCCGCAGCCGCGCCCGCAGCGACGGAAGCCCCGGCTCCCGCCGCCGAACCGGCCGAAGCGCCCGCGCTGGTCGTCGATACCTGCATCCTCAAGGAAGCGGACGACGCCATGATCAACAACTACAGCCTGCTGGCTGTTAACCCCGACGCGCCCTGGGTCGACGCCGACGGAAACCCGGTCAGCGACGTGGCGATCAACACCGTCGGCGCCGCCGCGCTGATCAACTGGCTGCTCTCCGAGGAGGGCCAGACTCTGGCCGCAAACTACGGCTTTGAGCAGTACGGCGAATACCTGTTCTACCTCAAGGACGGCCGCCCCGTCTCCACAGCGGAGATCCCCGCCGCCACTGAGGAAACCAAACGAATCCGCCTGTCCACCACCACCTCCGTCAACGACTCCGGCCTGCTGGGCTACCTGCTGCCCATCTTCGAGGAGAAGTACGGCTATGAGGTCGAGGTCTACTCCGCCGGAACCGGCAAGTCCATCGCCAACGCCAAGATGGGCAACGCCGACCTGATCTTCGTGCACTCCAAGAAGCAGGAGGAGGCCTTCATCGCCGACGGCTTCTCAACTGTGCTCGACGGCATGGAGAGCGAGCGCCTGAACTACATGTACAACTACTTCGTGCTCTGCGGCCCCTCCGCCGATCCGGCGGGCGTGAAGGACGCCGCCGACGTCAAGGCCGCCTTCAAGGCGATCGCGGACGGAAAGTTCACCTTCATCTCCCGCGGCGACGGCTCCGGCACGCACACCAAGGAGCTCAGCCTCTGGCCCGAGGAGCTCGGCATCACCGCGGAGGCCGAGAGCTTCAAGGACTACACCGACTGGTACATCTCCGCGAACACCGGCATGGGCGCCTGCCTGGTCATGGCCGAGGAGATGGGCGCGTACATTCTCACCGACAAGGCGACCTTCCTGACCTTCGTCGCCAACGACGGCGTCATGGCTTGATTCTCGTCCGGACATCAGATAGAATAATAGCCGTGGAGCCAAACTCCACGGCTATTCTCAAATCCTGCTTCCCCTCCGGGGGAAGCGCCCCGCAGGGGCGATAGGGGGACAAGTATGGGCTCATCCATCCGAAAGGCGGTCGAGCTGATCCTCTCGGCCGACCCGGAGCTTTTGAATATTCTGTCCGTAACGGCCAAGGTCTGCCTGACCAGCTCGATCCTTGCGCTAATCGTCGGTGTGCCGCTTGGGATCCTGTTCGGGGCAGAGCGTTTTCCCGGACGCAGGGTGCTTCTGGTTCTGAACCGCACGCTGATCGGCATGCCGCCGGTGGTCTGCGGCCTGCTGTTCTATATGCTCTTCTCCGGCGTCGGGCCGTTTCGGAGCCTGCATCTGCTCTTTACCGTGAAGCTGATGATCCTCGCGCAGGTCGTGCTTATCACGCCCATCATCATCGGC
>CADCLH010000139.1 GCA_902802215.1 Oscillospiraceae bacterium | reverse complement strand
AAGCTCTGCGCCGACGTGGAGGTCCAGGCGGGCGCGAAGCCCTTCTGGTTCCGCCTCGACGAGAAGGGCGAGCTGGTCGGCGGCGTGTCCAAGTTCCTCTTGGGCCGGAAGGACGCCGTCGTCGAAGCGCTGGGGCTCAAGCCCGGCTGTCTCGTCGGCGTGGCCGCCGGCAAGCACGATCAGGCCCTCAAGACCGCGGGCGTGATGCGCAAGATGCTCGGCGCCGCGGTGCCCGGACACATGGACAAGGAGCGCTACGAGTTCTGCTGGATCGTCGACTTTCCGATGTACGAGATCGGCGAGGAGTCCGGCGAGCTGGAGTTCTGCCACAACCCCTTCTCCATGCCCGCGGGCGGGCTCGACGTGCTGCTCAAAGCCGAGCGCGGCGAGGTCGATCCCCTGACCATCACGGCCGACCAGTACGATCTGGTGTGCAACGGCGTGGAGCTTTCCTCCGGCGCGGTCCGCAACCACGACCCCGAGATCATGATCAAGGCCTTCGAGATGGTGCGTCTCGGCGAGGAGGACGTCAAGAAGAAGTTCCCCGCCATGTACAACGCCTTCTGCTACGGCGCGCCCCCGCACGCGGGCATCGCCCCGGGCATCGACCGCATGGTGATGCTGCTGGCCGGCGAGGACTCGATCCGCGAGGTCATCCCCTTCCCGATGAACAAGAACGCGCAGGACGTGCTGATGGGCGCGCCCAGCGAGGTCACGCAAAAGCAGTTGGATGAACTGCATATTGCGGTCGTCGGAGAAGTAGAAAAAGAATAAATCAGCAAACAGCCGAAGGCGAACGCCTCCGGCTGTTTTGAAAAAGGAGGAGACTCCGGACATGATTTCCACCATTAAAAGTCTCGGGATCAACGGGATCGGGGGCTACCCCGTTACGGCGGAGGTCTATATCTCCAACGGTCTGCCGGGCTTCGATATCGTCGGGCTGCCGGACACGGCGGTCAAGGAGGCGCGCGAGCGCGTGCGGGCCGCGGTGAAGAACAGCGGCTTCCGCTTCCCCCAGAGCCGCGTGACCGTCAACCTCGCCCCGGCCGACACCAAAAAGATCGGCACCGTGTACGACCTGCCCATCCTGATCGGCATCCTTGCCGCCTCCGGCGCGATCCGACGCCCGGAGCAGGGCGACGCCTTCTTCGGGGAGCTGTCCCTGAGCGGGGAGCTGCGGGGCGTGCAGGGCGCGCTGCCGATGGCGATCGCCGCCGCGCGCGAGGGGCTGCGCCGCCTGTTCGTGCCCGCCGAGAACGCCGGCGAGGCCGCCTTCGCCGAGGGCGTGGAGGTCTACGGCGTGAAAAACGTCCGCGAGCTGATCGCCCATCTGAGCGGCGAGGCCGCGCTGCAGACCGCCGCGGCCCCCGCGCCCGCGCTCTACCGCTCCGGCGCGCCCGATCTGGCCGACGTCAAGGGGCAGGAGAACGTCAAGCGCGCGCTGGAGATCGCTGCCGCGGGCGGACACAATCTGCTGATGATCGGCCCGCCGGGCGCGGGCAAGTCCATGCTCGCCCGACGCCTGCCCGGCATCCTGCCGGATATGAGCCGCGAGGAAATGCTCGAAAGCACCGAGATCCACTCCGTGGCCGGGCTGACCAGCCATGAAGCGCCCATCGTCGCCCTGCGGCCCTTCCGCGCGCCGCACCACACGGTGTCCGCCGCGGGCCTCGCCGGGGGCGGCTCCGTGCCGAGGCCGGGCGAGATCAGCCTCGCCCACAACGGGGTGCTGTTCCTCGACGAGCTGCCGGAGTTCCGCAGCGACGTGCTCGAGGTCCTGCGCCAGCCGCTCGAGGACGGACAGGTGACGGTCTCGCGCGTGGCGGGCACGGTCACCTACCCCAGCCGCTTCATGCTGGTGTGCGCGATGAACCCCTGCAAATGCGGCTGGTACGGGCACCCCTCCGGGCGCTGCCGGTGCAGCGAGAGCGAGATCCGCCGCTACCACGCGCGCATTTCGGGGCCGCTGCTGGACCGGATCGACCTGATCACAGAGGTCCCGGCCCTCGACTTTAACGAGCTGCGGCGCAAAGACCCCGCCGAGAGCTCCGAGGCCGTGCGCGCTCGCGTCAACGCGGCGCGGCAGCTCCAGCGCGGGCGCTTCGGCTCGGGCGCGGAGTGCAACGCGCGCATGGGGAGCGCCGAGCTCCGGCGCTTCTGCGCGCTCGACAACGAGGGCGAGGCGCTGATGCGCGCCGCCTTCGACACGATGCCGCTCTCGGCCCGCAGCCACGACCGCATCCTGCGCGTCGCGCGGACCATCGCCGACCTCGAGGGCGCGGAGCGCATCGAGGCCGCCCACCTCGCCGAGGCGATCCAGTACCGAACCTACGAGTGGACGTGAGGATGAGGCCCGCAGCGGCCCGAAATCGCACCGCCCTCTTGTAGGGGCCGACGCCCTCGGCGGCCCGAAATAGAAAAACCATCGGCAAAGGATGGGATGGCATGACCTCGCTTCCCAAAAGAAAGCACACCCGCCTGCCGGGTTACGATTACAGCACCCCCGGCGCCTATTTTGTGACGATTTGCACGCAGAACCGAAAATGCATCCTCTCCGAAATCACTGTAGGGGCCGACGCCCTCGGCGGCCCGAAAACGGTCCTGACCCATGTTGGCAGGGTCGTTGAAAAATACATTCTGTCCGTTGAAAACGTTTCCGGCGTTCACGTTGACAAGTATGTAATCATGCCGAATCACGTTCACATGATCCTGATCGTGACGGAATCCGGCGGGCCGCCGAGGGCGTCGGCCCCTACGACGGCGTCCATACCGAATGCCGTCTCGGGGTTCAAGCGCCTGGTAAACCGGGAGTTGGGGCAAAACATCTGGCAGCGGTCCTACCACGATCACATCATTCGGGGAGACGTCGACTACCGCGAAATCTGGGAATACATCGAAAACAACCCCGCCCGCTGGCGCGAGGATTGCTTCTTCCCCGACGAGGGGTGATCCGGCGGGCCGCCGAGGGCGTCGGCCCCTACGGAATAAACGTGCGATGAATACGCGCAATAAAATCCCCCATGCCGGGAGGCATGGGGGATGATCGTTTTATGGGGTTTTGCTTACTTCGCGCCGTGCTTGCGGAGCTTCGGGACCATCACAACGATGGCGGCGCCGGACAGGAGCAGGAACGCAGCCCAGAGACCGATCTGGCTCTCATCGCCGGTCCTCGGGGACGAGGACGCCTGGGCGGTGGAGAGGATGTAGAAGTTGGTCTTGATGGTGCGGCCGTCCTTGGTCTGCGCGGAGATCGTGTAGGTGCCGGTCTGGCGCGCGTTCAGGAAGTCGGGGCTCAGGGTGACGTTCTTGCGGTCGTTGCTCACGAAGTAGTCGCTCGCGTCGTAGAGCCTGCGGGAACCGACCATGATGGAGTCGGGCTGCATCTCCTCGCTGGCGATGAAGCGAAGGCTCTTGGAGCTGTTGACGACGTGCTTGTCGGTGCTGTAGGGCTCGAGCGTCGGGACGTCGACCACCCAGAAGGTGCAGGTGCAGGTGTACTGGTCGGGATGGATCTTGTCGTAGATCCACAGACGGTACTGACCCTCGCGCAGACCCTGCATGGTCTTGTCGCCGAGCTTGACGTACTTATCCCAGGACCAGAAGTCGAAGGTATCCCAGGAGTTCTCATACAGGCTGTCGGTGCCGACACGGACGCCGACCCAGTTGGCGTTGGGGCCGGAGGCGTCGTTGAGCCTCTTGACAAGCGAGGACTCGAAGGTCAGAGGCTCCTCGCCGCGCATCCAGGTGTCGTGGATGGGGATGACGTAGTCGATATCCTGACCGCCGTCAGCAGGAGTGATGCCGGTAGCAGAAATCTCATCATACTCAACTTCATCGCAGTTCTTGCAGGTACGCTTGCGCTGGCCGGGACTGACGTCGGTGGCATTCTTAATAACCACCCAGTCGTTCCAATCATGTCCGGTCATAGGGATTTTCGTGTCGGCCATACTTGCGACAAAAGTATTCGTCGTGGTGTTGTAGATGGCACCGCACTTGGAGCAGACTGAATAAGCAATATTGCCTTCATGCGTACATGTAGCGCCGTTTGCAGCAACAGTGGTTCCCCACTTATGTGCCGGGGTACCGCTCCTCGTGAAATAGCTGGGAACCTGCGGGCTGGTGTTTGTCAGTGCGTCAGCCTGACTCGCATAAGCCTTTCCACAGCCGTCGCAGAACCAGTACTCGTCGTGGCCCATTGCGGTGCATGTGTCCTCTGTTGCAGGAACCCGGTAAAGGTTCGTATGATTGCCCAACTGGGCAGGCTCCAACTGAGGCGTGGAAATCGCCGTAAGGCCACCGACCTCATACTCTACTCCAACCTGATAGCTCGACGGATTCGTAACAAGATACATCTGCCCGTCCGCAATGATATAGGGCTTATGCCCTTGCTCCGCGCAGGTGCTCGTGGTGCCATTATCGACCATCGAAACCTTCGCAGTTGCCGCGAAAGCGGTCAGAGTGAACAGGCACACACAGAGAACGATGAGTGCCGTCACTGACAGAATCTTTGTTAACGTCTTCATGTTTGTTCCCTTCCTTTTATTCGCTAGATTTTAA
>CADCLH010000138.1 GCA_902802215.1 Oscillospiraceae bacterium | reverse complement strand
CCGCCGAAGTCGACGCTGTCGCCCACGGTCTTGCCCTTGACGGGGATGATGCGCACGGCGGTGGTCTTGTTGTTGACCATGCCGATGGCCGCCTCGTCGGCGATGATGGCGGAGATGGTGTCGGCCTCGGTGTCGCCGGGGACGGCGATCATGTCCAGCCCCACCGAGCAGACGCAGGTCATGGCCTCGAGCTTGTCGATCGTCAGCGCCCCGGAGCGGACCGCGGAGATCATGCCCGCGTCCTCGGACACGGGGATGAACGCGCCCGAGAGGCCGCCGACATGGCTCGAAGCCATGACGCCGCCCTTCTTGACCGCGTCGTTCAAAAGCGCCAGCGCCGCGGTGGTGCCGTGGCCGCCGCACTTTTCAAGGCCCATGATCTCGAGGATCTCGGCCACGCTGTCGCCGATCGCGGGCGTCGGAGCCAGCGAGAGGTCGACCACCCCGAAGGGCACGCCGAGCCGCCGCGACGCCTCCTGCGCCACAAGCTCGCCCATGCGGGTGATTTTGAAGGCCGTGCGCTTGACGGTCTCGGCCACGACGTCGAAGCTCTCGCCCTTGCAGGCCTTCAGCGCGTGGGCCACGACGCCCGGACCGGACACGCCGACGTTGATGACGGTCTCCGGCTCGCCCACGCCGTGGAACGCGCCGGCCATGAAGGGGTTGTCCTCCACGGCGTTGGCGAAGACCACCAGCTTCGCGCAGCCCATCGGGCCGCGGTCGGCGGTCTCGCGGATGATGCGGCCCATCAGCGCCACCGCGTCCATGTTGATGCCCGCGCGCGTCGAGGCGAGGCTCACGCTCGCGCAGACCAGATCGGTCTCCGACAGGGCCTCGGGCAGGGAGCGGATCAGGCGCCTGTCGCTCTCGGTGAAGCCCTTGTGGGCCAGGGCCGAGAAGCCGCCGATGAAGTTGACGCCGACCTCCTTGGCCGCCCGGTCCAGCGTGCGCGCGACCGGGGCGTAGTCCTCCGCCCGGCAGGCCGCCGCCACCAGCGACACGGGCGTGACGGAGATGCGCTTGTTGACGATGGGGATGCCGAACTCGTTTTCAATGTCGCAGCCGGTCTGCACCAGCTTTCCCGCGCAGCGGCAGATCTTGTCGTAGATCCGCCGGCAGCAGACGTCCATGTCCTCGTCGGCGCAGTCGAGCAGGCTCACGCCCATGGTGACGGTGCGCACGTCCAGGTGCTGCTGGCCGATCATCTGGATGGTTTGCAGGATCTCGCTGCTGTTCATCAGATAGCTCATGGCCGCGCCCTCACACCTTGTGCATGGCGTCGAAAATGTCCTGACGCTGGATGTGCACGTCGAGCCCGCGCTCCTTCCCCTTCTCCGAGAGGAAGCGGCTGAGCTCCACAAAGGGCAGCGGGCAGTCCGTCAGGTCCACGAGCATGATCATCGCGAAATACTCTTGCAGCAGGGTCTGGCTGATGTCGAGGACGTTGACCTCCTTCTCCGCCAGAAGCGCGGTGATGTAGGCGATGATACCCTTGGTGTCCTTCGCAAATACGCTGACAATGGCTTTCATATTCCAATAACTCCTTTATGTTCAGCCCGAAAAGTGCCGGCAGAGATGCCGCACGCAGCAGCGCTCGCAGGCGGGCTTTCTCGCGTCGCAGACCGCGCGCCCGTGCAGGACGACGCAGTGGCAGAAGTCCGACGAGCGCTCCGGCGGCAATATCTCGCGCAGCGCTGCCTCGATCTTCACCGGGTCCTTCAGATCGTCGACCAGTCCCAGACGGTTCGACAGGCGGATGCAGTGCGTGTCCACCACCGTCGAGCCGGGGACATGGAACACGTCCCCCAGAATGAGGTTCGCGGTCTTGCGCCCGACCCCCGGCAGGGCCGTCAGCTCCTCCATCGTGCGCGGCAGCTCGCCGCCGTATTGCTCCAGCAGCACCTGCGCGCAGGCCACGATGTCCCGCGCCTTGGCCCGGTAAAAGCCGCAGGAGCGGACGTATTCCTCGACCTCCGAAACGTCGGCGCGCGCAAAGCTCTCCAGCGTGGGAAAACGCGCAAAGAGGGCGGGCGTGATCTTGTTGACCCGCTCGTCGGTGCACTGGGCCGCGAGACGCACGGAAAACAGCAGCTCGTAGTCCTTGCCCCAGTCCAGCGTGCACGACGCCTCCGGGTACTCTTCAAGCAGCAGGCGCACGATCTCGCTTACCTGTTCGGGTGTTCTCATGGCAACCTCTCTTATCTCTTCAGCTCGATCGCGCCGCCGCACTCGATGACCGGCAGCTCCTGCTGCTGATAGGTGCCGCCGAACTGGTACTCCACCTGCACGGGGAAGCTGCGGCTCTCCCCGTCGGAAAGGTTGACCACATGCTCGGTCGTCGCCAGCAGCGTCTGATGCGCGCCGTTGTCGTCAAGGTCCACCGCCGGGGCGTTGGCCGTGACATAGCTCTCGCCCACGGAGACGTTGACGCAGTTGTTCACCTGAATGAGGTGCAGGGAGTACGAGTCCAGCCAGATCTGCATCGTCACCTTGACGTGCTTTGCGTCCATGACGTTCGCCGTCCACTCCGCGCGCACGTTCAGGCCCACGCCGGTCTCGGACCGGAACGTGCCGGTCCCGAGCTCCTCGCCCTCCGGCAGCGGCGTGCCGGTCGGCTCCGGCGTCGGCAGCGGTTGCAGCGTCGGTACCGGGGTCGCGGGCGTGTCGATGTACGGGTCGCGCGTCGGCTCGGGCGTCGCAGTCGGCGCAGGAGTCGGCGCGGGCGTCGCGGGAACCGGGGTCGGCGTCGGAGCCTCGGTCGGCGCCGGGGCCGCGCTCTCGCTCGGGAGGTGGACGACCTCCCGCTTGTCCTTCTCCATATCCAGCAGCAGGTTGACGGCCACCGCCATCACCAGCAGAAACAGCAAAATGAAAATGACCGCTTTGATCCTTCGTTTATCCATAGGTAGATTCCTCCGTTCGGATATTATACAGCAGAAGCCCGCCCTTGTCCAGAACCGGCAAAGGCTCCGCTCCCTTTTCCGGACGACGCGGGACGAAAAAAGTTCGCGCCGCGTTACGCTGTCGACAGCGTAACGCGGCAAAAATGGGAACTTTCAAAAAAGTTCCCATTTTTGCGTAGATTGAACGTGAAAGGGGGCTCCCCGCCCCCGGTTTCACATAGTTAAGGATACTTTTTTACAAGTCATTCGATCTTGCCAACAAAACGGAAGATGATTTCGATTTCCTGCTGTCGGTCCCCGAAGTCGTCTTCCGTTGCTTCATGGACAAGGATCTTCTCAATCAGAGTATTCAGAAGCTCCGCGGTCAGTTCCTTGGGGACGCCAATCTGTTTGATCAGCTCGACCCATTTCCGGGCGTCCTCAACGGTCTGCTTCCCACTTTCCAGATCTGCCTTGCAGGTCTGTATTTTCTGCTCCTGTTCTTCCTGCTCTTTCTGATACCTCTGAGAGAGCATGTTAAAGTTGTTTTCCGTGATGCGGCCCGCAGCCCAATCCTCGTACATCTTGGCGAACATGTTGTCCAACTCGGTCTTGCGCTTCTCCGCCTTCTTGAGCTCTGCGGTCTGCTTTTTGGCTGTTGCGGCGCGTTCCCGGTCTCCGGATTGAAGCAGCTCCGTCAGGAGCCTTTCCTCGTCTTTTTCAGCGCGCCGAGCCCAATGCCGGATTCGGTCCAGAATGTAAGTGTACAGCACATCATACCGAATATAGTGCCTGGTACACTCGCCGCCTTTGTAGCGATACGCCCGATGCTTCCCGCAGATGTAATAGGCGTAAGGATTGCTTGCAGTATCGTTTCGTGAGTAGCTCATGGAGCATCCGCAGTCTGCGCATTTGAGCAGTCCGGCGAAAATCTGCGTTGTAGCGTCCTTCTGCATCCTTCTTCGGGTTGCGATTTGATCCTGAACCTGCTCGAACACGTCCTTGGAGATGATGGGCTCGTGCGTGTTTTCGATGCGGACCCATTCTTCCTTCGGATTACGGACAATCTTCTTGTTCTTATACGAGATGGTAGATTGCCTGTAATGGATCGTGTTCCCGATATAGGTCTCGTCCTTCAGGATCTTCTTGATGATCGCGAGCGACCAGGAATAGGCTTTTTCTGGCGGGGCGTCAGCGAAGATGTAGTCGAACTTCCCGTGAAGCTTGTACTGCCAGTATGCCGGTGTCGGAACCCTTTCGTCATACAGCACCCGGGCAATCCTGGCTGCGCCGTAGCCATGGGCAGCGAGATCAAAAATCTTTTCGATGACCCAGCGAGTTTCCTCATCGACCACGATCGTGTTCTTTCCGTCAGGATCTTTTTTGTACCCGAGCGGCGCATAGGTAGATGTTCTTTCTCCGTTTGCGTGCTTTGCTCTCAATGCGGCCTTGACCTTGCGGCTGGTATCCTTGGCGAACCACTCGTTGAACAGATTCTTGAAAGGAACGAAATCGCTCAGGCCTTTTTCGGTGTCCTCATTCTCAGCGACAGCGATGTAGCGGATGTGCTTCTCCGGGAACATGAACTCCAGATAATAGTCCATCATCACATGCTCGCGGCCGAAACGGGAGAGATCTTTTGTAACGATGCAGTTGATCTTGCCCGCTTCCACGTCGTCCA
>CADCLH010000137.1 GCA_902802215.1 Oscillospiraceae bacterium | reverse complement strand
TTATAAATTATGTTTATCTTCCAGCGTGTCAAAGAAAGCCGGACAAGATGCCCGCCTTTCTCAAGCTGTCGACAAACCCCGGTTTTTGTCATCCTGAGCGGAGGCGAAGCCGGAGTCGAAGGATCTCAAGCGTCGGGTTTTCGTACGCTTGAGATTTCTCGACTCGCTGACGCTCGCTCGAAATGACATGGACGGACTTTGTCTACGGTCAAAGAAAGCCGGGCAAGATGCCCGGCTTTCTTTGAAAAATCAATTTTTTGTTCAGATCACGACCTGGTCGCGGCCGTTCTTCTTGCCCATGTAGAGCTTGTGGTCGGCCCGCTCGATCAGCTCCGGCAGGGTGGAGCGGTAATCGCTCTCCTCCACGCCGGCGGTGAGCGTGATGGAAAAGCTGTGCTCCTCAAATTCGAGCTTCATCCGCTTGACCGACAGGCAGACATCCGTGATGATGGCGCCCGCGTCGTCGATGTTCTTGCCGGGGATGAAGAAGCAGAACTCCTCCCCGCCCCAGCGGGCGACCGAATACTGCCCGATGCTTTTCTGCATGAACAGCGCCGCGAGCTGACAGAGCACATAGTCCCCGCAGTTGTGGCCGTAAGTGTCGTTCACGCGCTTGAAGAAGTCGATGTCCGCGATGGCCACGCAGTACATCTCCGCCGGATTCTCCTGCACGAAGCGCTTCATCTCGCTCATCTGCTGAAGCTGCTCGTTGTGCAGAAGGAGCTTGCGCTCCGTCTCCTGCAGGTTGCTGCTGTAGATGATCGAGCAGCCCGCTAAAAGCACGAGCATCGTGACCGAGTTGAGCAGCTGCAGCCAGAAGCTCTGCTGCGGAAGGATCTCCACGATCGGGTCCCTCGTGACGGCATAGCCGTGCAGCGCCATCCGCGCGGCCAGCACGCCGAGGAAATACAGCGTCTTGACCAGCGGCGGCTCATACACCGAGAAGAAGCTGAGCAGCACCAGCACGATCAGCATGTGCTGCCCGCCCTGGCCCCAGCCGAAGGTCTTCACGTACCAGCCGCTCCAGATCAGCACGATCAGCGTGTGCAACAGGAGGTTCACCCGGATGGAGATCTTCCGACGGTAGGCGTGCTTCACCAGCACGGCGCCCAGAACGAGGATCGGCATCCAGAAAAAGCGCTTGAGCGTCACGGACAGCAGCAGGAACGACAACAGGATGTAGAACCCGAACAGGCGTTCGTTGAGCTCCATGGACTGCTGATAATATGTAATTGTCTCCCCGTTCGTCCTGGGGACCTTTTGCCTGAAGAAATCCTTTAAAAGCTTCATCCCGCACCCAGCACTCCGAAAAGAATCCTGTTTGATGGCCATAATACCACATGAAACTTTAATATATTATACAAAAGAAGCGGGGCAGAATCAACAGCGAATTGTCGAAATCCCGAAAAATTTTTGTTGCCCCCGCACTCAGGAAACCGCTTCGAGACACTCCGTCAGAAGCAGGATCGCCCCGGCGCAGGTCATGGCGGGACAGCCGTTCTGCGAGACATAGTCCGATACGAAGTCCCCCGCCTGCGAGCTGTACATCAGCACGCCCCTTGTTCCCGCCTGAAGGCTCCCGACCGCGGCGAGCCACTCCTCTCCGGAGATCTCCCCGCCCTCCTTGGCATAGCTGCGGGTCTCCAGGCCGCTCTCCGGGTCCCAGGCCGTCACGAACGTGAGCAGCTCGTCCGCCGCGAGACCGCCGTCCCGCTCGGCATAGGACGAATAGCGCTGGGTCCAGGTCTCCTCGCCGCAGGCCGAAAAGGCATAGAGCGTCTTGCTGTCCTGCTCCTGGAACAGATAGTAGTGGAAGCCGCCGCCCGCCTGAACGTCCCAGCTCTGCGAGCTGAGGATCACGGCGGAGCCGTCCCGGATCCCGGCGATGTTGAGCGTGGCGGCTCTGACGTTTTCGTCGTCCGTCGCCTCCACCCAGATCAGCTCCGGCAGGATGTCGCCCCAGACGTCGCAGAGCACGACCTGCCGGGTCGGCATATCGGTGCCCGTCTGCTGCCAGTCATAGCGCTCGATCTCCGCCTGCCTGCTTTGCAGCAGGTCCAGATAGATCGCGCAGACGTCCTTCGTCAAAATCCCGTCCTGCGCGCTGTCGATCTGTTCGGACGCGGGCGCGGCCGACGCGCCCGGTTTGTCCAGATCGCTCCATCTGGCCTCGCCGGCCTCCGGTTCCCCGTGGACGAAGGCGACGACGTACTCCTTCATGGTCTGGCCGCGCATGGTGGCCTCCACATACAGCACGGCGCCCAGGCACCCGAAGATCAGCGCGAGGATCAACAGCGCGAGCAGGATGCCGCCGATGGGCGCGCGCTGCCGCTTCTTTGTCTTTTTCTTCGGCGCGGGAGAGGGCTCCGTCTGCCGGACCGGGGCTGCGGCGCGCGCCGCGGGCGCCGGTGCGGCGGCGGCGGGTATCGGCTCCCGCCGGGGCGAGACGTCGGAAAGCGCGACACCGCAGCGGGGGCAGAAGACGCAAAGCTTCGGCAGCCTCGCGCCGCAGCGCGGGCAGAAGCTGCTCTCCTCCGGCGCCTGCGCCGGCGCGGGTTGTCCGCAGATATGGCAGAATTTGGCGTCTCTCTCCAGTTCTGTGCCGCAGGCTGCGCATTTCATCGTCGTCTCACCTCATCGAGCGGAGTCGGTCTTCTTCCGGAACGGGCAAAGCTTCACGCGCGCATCGCGTCAAGGGTCAGCGCGATCAGCTCGTTGAGCTCCATGCCGAGCATCTCGGCGCCCTTGCGGATCACGTCGCGGGAGCAGCCCGCGGCGAATTTCTTGTCCTTGAATTTCTTGACGACGGACTTCGGCTCCATGTCCGAGATGCCCGTCGGCCGCATCAGCGCGGCGGCCCCGATCAGGCCCGTCAGCTCGTCGACCGCGAAAAGCATCTTCTCCATGTACTTGACCGGCTCCACATCCGAGCAGATGCCGTAGCCGTGGCTCACGACGGCGTGGATCACGTCCTCGTCCACGTCCAGCTCGTGCAGCAGCTCGTTGGCCTTGACGCAGTGCTGCTCTGGCCAGAGCTCAAAGTCGATGTCGTGGAGCATGCCGACCGCAGCCCAGAACTCCACGTTGTCCGGGTCATAGCGCTTGGCGATCTCGCCCATGACCTTGGAGACGGTCTCGGCGTGCTGAAGATGGAACGGCTCCTTGTTGTAGCGCATGACCAGCTCCCTGGCCTGCTCGACGGTGGGTATGTAGCTCATGGTACGGCCTCCCTGTATTGTGTTATGTCTACGTTGCTTTTGATTATAATACGCGGCGGGGACGATTGCAACAAAAAACGGAGCCGCGCACCGGATCGGTGCGCGGCTGAGACTGTCAAAAAACCTCGCCGCAGCGTCAGATGACAGAGCAGCAGGGGAGCTCGAGGGGGCAAGGCCCGCCTCGAGTACAATAGCCCGCCGCTCGAAAAGCCTGTTTTTGCAGGGCTTTTCGAAAACAGCATTTTGTGTACGGCCAAAATGCTCGGCGGGAAAGCGCAGTCAAAAAAGTCCCCTAAGGGACTTTTTTGACAAGCGGAGCCGCCGTCCCGAACGGACGGCGGCTGTGCGCCTTTACCTGTCTCTCTGCATTTCGCTGTCCGGGCTCGGGGAAGCGCTCGTTCCCGGATCGACGTTCGTCCCGGCGGCGGAGTCGCCGCGCGGCCTCATGGTCTCGCCCGGCACCGGAGCCATGCTGACCTCGGCGCTCGGCACGGGCAGCGCGGGCGTAGCTCCGATCGGGGCGGGAGAGCTTCCGACGACGCCGTCGGACGCCCTGCCGCAGCCGACAAGCAGCAGAGCCAGCGACAAAACAAGCAAAAGACAGACAAATGATCTCTTCATCTTCATCCTCCTTTTTCAGACGAAGATAGTGTCTGCATTCGGCGCAAGATTATTCAAAAAGTTTTGCCTTCTTCGACCGTATATGTTATGATAAAGAATATGGAATCGCTGAGAAAAAATGAAATCGCGGCCGCAGAGATCGAAGGCTTTTCCGCCGACGCCGCGGGCGTCGCGCACCTGAAGGGCTGCGCGGTCTTTGTGCCGCGCGCGCTGCCGGGCGAGGTCTGGGAGATCCGCATCGTCAAGGCCGGCGCGAGCTTCGCCTACGGGCGCGGCGAAAAGCTGCTCGTCCCCTCCCCCGCCCGCGTCGCCTCCGACTGCGCCTGCTACGGCCGCTGCGGCGGCTGCGACTGCCGTCATATGAGCTATGAGGAGGAGCTGCGCTTCAAGCTCCGGAAGGTCAACGACGCGCTCACGCGGATCGGGAAGCAGGACGTGACCGCCTCCGAAATCGTCGGGAGCGCGCAGACCGAAGGCTACCGCAACAAGGGCATCCTCGCCGTGGGAGAGCAGGACGGACGCGCCGTCTCCGGCTTTTTCCGGGAGCGCAGCCACGAGCTGATCCCGGTCGAGCGCTGCCTGCTCCAGGACGGGCTGACGCACCGCGCGGCCCGTGCGCTCACGGACTTTATGAACGCGCACGCCATCCCCGCCTATGACGAGGCGACCGGGCGCGGCGTCGTGCGGCACGTCTTCTGCCGCCGCGCCGTCAAAAGCGCGGACCGCCTGCTGTGCATTGTTGCGCGGCGCGGCTTCGGCGAGCTGACCGGGGCGCTGGTCGACGCTCTGCGCAGCGCCTGCCCGGAGCTGACCGGGATCGTGCTGAACGTGAACAAGAGCGCGGGGAACACCGTGCTCGCCGGGGATTTTTATACGCTCTGGGGCAAGGGGCATATCACGGATACGCTCTGCGGCTTCGTCTTCGACATCGCGCCGCAGGCCTTCTTTCAGGTCAATCCGCCGCAGGCCGAGCGGCTGTATGACAAGGCTCTGGCATACGCGGCGCTCAGCCCGGACGAGCTGGCCTTCGACCTCTACTGCGGGGCCGGGACGATCAGCCTGTGCCTCGCCCGCAGGGCCGGGCGGGTCATCGGCGCGGAGATCGTGCCCGAGGCCGTCGAAAACGCCCGGGCGAACGCCGCGGCCAACGGCGTTGAGAATGCGGAATTCATTTGCGCCGACGCGGGCGAGGCGGCGCAGACGCTCGCAGCACGCGGTCTGCGCCCCAAAGTCGTGGTCGTCGATCCGCCGCGCAAGGGCATGCGGGAGGATGCGGTCCGCGCCGTCTGTTCCATGGCTCCGGAGCGCGTGGTCTACGTCTCCTGCGAGCCCTCGACGCTCGCGCGCGACGTGCTGCGCTTCTCCGCGCTCGGCTACACGCTGCGCGAGGCGACGGCCTTCGATCTGTTCCCGCGGACGAAGCACGTCGA
>CADCLH010000136.1 GCA_902802215.1 Oscillospiraceae bacterium | reverse complement strand
CTCGCCCTCTTCGATGAAGCGGCGCGCGGCCTCGGCCACGCGGGCGGCGTCGTCGGGATGGGTGTTGCTGAACAGATCCCCCTCCATGACCCGGTAGGCCTCCTCGAGCGAGTCATACTCGAGCAGGTCACGAAAGCCCTGTGAGACCGCGACGGCGACCGTGAGCTTGTCCAGACTCTGATACACGACAAGGGGGACCTGCAGCATCTCCAGGGCTGCAAGCGCCTCATCGCTGAATCTGTATTTCTCCATCGAAACCGCATCCTTTCGCAGAGAATCGGTCAGATTGTTGTTATTAAATTATATGTCAGTACTATTCATTTTTCAAGCCGTTTTCTTCAAAAACTGAATGGTTCGCCTCCGTCCGGTATTCGGCCAGGCGCGTTTTCAAAAGCTCATAGCGCTCCTTCTTGTCCGCGTCGGCGAAGTGCGTCTCCCTTGTCTGTTCGACGCTGCTGTCGTAGTCGAGCTCCTCGTCTCCGAACTGCTCGCTCGTCAGATCGAATTCATAGTCCCCCACCTTGTTCCAGCAGTGGTAGCCGCCGTCCTTCAGCGGCACGCCGTACACCGTCCCGCCGAACAGGTCCTGCACCAGAAACGAGGTGATCGAGCACTGGCCCAGCGTGGGGTTTTCAGGCGACCAGTCCTCCCGCATGCGCGGGGCGCAGGTCTCGGCGCACCAGACGTGCTTGAGATCCCGGTACAGCTGGCGCACCTGCTCGGGCACGTATTCCGAGCCGTAGAAGGGGCAGAAGCACGCGCCGTCCAGCAGCTCGATGGCGCGGACGTCGCCCGCGAAGATCTGATACCGGCCGAGGCTGACGCTCTCCTCCTCACGGCCGAACTCGTGCAGGCCGTACTCGGCGGGGCAGACGTCCGCGATCCCCTCGAAGATCATCCCGTTCTTTTCGGTGATCCGGACGCATTTTTTGTCGTATGCGGTAAGCTCCATTGTTCATTCCTCCCTGGCATTCTTTTCTACAGGATACCATCTCCCGGCGCAAAAGGCAACGGGCAAATGCGCCGCCCGGCCGCCGACTTCCTGCAAGAAACACTTTACAAAATTCAAGCAATTTTGTATAATGAATACGGAATACCGGGTCTGGTTTTTGTGAAATGCAGAAAGGCGGTCTGTTCATGAGCGGGCACTTTCGGGACGGGAACATCATATTTTCCCGTGACGGCTGGCGCTTCGGCGGCAGTCTCGCTTTGCGCCGCGTTTCCGCCGCCCCGTATTATTGGCTTGCTTTTTGTCGCAAAGGGGCGTATACTTGGTCTGTCTTAAGCCGCTGAGGTCTTTTCCTCGGCGGTTTATACTTTTTTGAAAGGAAGGAAGCATTATGATCCATTATGTGCTGCTGAAGCTCGCGTCCGGCACGGACAAGGACGCGGTGGAGGCGAGGGTGCGCAAGACCTATCAGGAGCTGGACGAGGCGCTGGACTTCCTGCATGATCCGCAGGTTTTCCGCTGCTGCGTCGAGCGGGATTCCAACGCGGACATCATGGCCGTCATCCGTCTCGACGGCGAGGAGTTCCTCCAGCCCTATCTGACCCATCCGCTGCATCTCCAGATGGCGAAGGATCTGAAGGACGCCGTGATCGGCAGGACGTCCTTCGACCGCCCGTGATCGCGCGGAAAGCAAGCCTCTCTGCAAAACAGCATTTGCCGGGTGCCGGACGGCCCCGGCGTCTGACCGGTCGATACGATCCGGCGGCGCAGCCGTCGGACGGTAAGATAATTCTTTTTGGAAAGAAGGTTCGCTATGAAACATCTCATGTCCGGTAACGAGGCGATCGCCCGCGGCGTGTATGAGGCCGGCGTGCTGGTCTGCTCCGCCTACCCCGGCACGCCCAGCACCGAGATCTTTGAGAACCTCCCCCAGTACAGCGACAAGCTGTACTGCGAGTGGGCGCCCAACGAAAAGGTCGCCACCGAGGTCGCCTACGGCGCCTGCACCGCCGGCGTCAGAAGCTTCACGGCCATGAAGCACGTCGGTCTCAACGTCGCCTCCGACCCGGTGTACACCGCGGCCTACAACGGCGTCGGCGGCGGCTTCGTGATCGTCTCCGCCGACGACCCCAGCATGCACTCCTCGCAGAACGAGCAGGACAACCGCTGGGTCGCCAGACACGCGAAGATCGCCTGCGTGGAGCCCTCGGACTCTCAGGAGTGTCTGGAGTTCACGAAGGCCGCCTTCGACATCTCCGAGCGCTTCGACATGCCGGTGCTCCTGCGCACCACGACGCGCGTGTCCCACTCCAAGAGCCTCGTCGAGTTCGGCGAGCGCGAGGAGCATGTACCCGGCCCCTATGAGAAGAACCCCGGCAAGTTCATGTGCGTCCCCGCGCTGGCCTACCGCAACAGGGCGAAGGTCGAGAAGAACCTCGCGGCGCTGGAGGAATACAGCAACACCTGCCCGCTGCAAAAGGTGGAGATGGGCGACGGCAAGCTCGGCGTCATCTCGGCGAGCATCGCCTACCAGTACGCGAAGGACGCCTTCCCGGAGGGCACCTCCTTCCTGAAGCTCGGCCTGACCTATCCGCTGCCGATGGAGCTGATCCGCGACTTCGCCTCGAAGGTGGAGACGCTCTACGTCGTGGAGGAGCTCGACCCCTTCATGGAGGAGCAGATCAAGGCCGCCGGCATCAAATGCATCGGCAAGGAGCTGGTCAGCCCCATGTACGAGCTCAACCCCCAGCTTCTCAAGGAGCAGATCTTCGGCGTCAAGCCCGTGACGGTCGACGTCGGCGTCAAGCCCGTCTCCCGTCCGCCCGCTCTCTGTCCCGGCTGCCCGCACCGCGGCTTCTTCTATGTCATGAGCAAGCACCGGGATTACATCGTGACCGGCGATATCGGCTGCTACACCCTCGGCGGCTCGGCCCCGCTCAGCGCCTCCGATACCAGCGTGTGCATGGGCGGCGGCTATACGGTCGCAGTCGGCCTTTCCAAGGCGTTCGCGGCCACGGGGCAGAAGAAGACCATCTTCGGCGTCGTGGGCGACTCCACCTTCTTCCACAGCGGCATGACCGGCGCGGTGGAGATCATCTACAACAACGCCGACGTCATCCCCGTCGTGCTCGACAACCACATCACCGGCATGACCGGCCATCAGGACAACCCCGGCAGCGGCTACAACCTGCTCGGCGAGGTCGCGTCCGAGGTCAAGATCGAGGATGTGCTGCGCTCCTACGGCTACAAGAACGTGATCGTCGTGGATCCGCAGGATCTCACCGCCATGCAGAAGGCCGTGGACGACGCGCTGGCCTCGAGTGAGCGCGCGGCCATCGTCTGCCGCCGTCCCTGCCTGCTCATCAAGCGCATCAAGCACGACAGGGGCCTGTGCGTCGTGGATACGGACAAGTGCATCGGCTGCAAAAGCTGCCTGAGAGTCGGCTGCCCGGCCGTGATGGTAAAGAACAAAAAGGCGTTCATCGATCCCAACCAGTGCGTCGGCTGCACGGTCTGCGCGCAGGTGTGCCCGAAGGGCGCGATCAGCAGAAAGGAGAGCTGAGATGGAAAGCAAGAGCGTTCTTCTCGTCGGCGTCGGCGGTCAGGGCGCGATCCTGACCGCGAAGATCCTGGTCAACGGCCTGATCTCTGAGGGCTACGACGTGAAAATGAGCGAGGTCCACGGCATGAGCCAGCGCGGCGGCAGCGTGTCGACGCAGGTGCATTTCGGCAAAAAGGTCAACTCCCCCGTGATCGGTCTCGGCGCGGCGGATATCCTCGTGGCCTTCGAGAAGATGGAGGCCGTGCGCTACGCGCCCTACCTCAAGCCGGACGGGATCGCGGTCATCAACGACTTCGCCATGGAGTCCTCCACGACCGCGGCGGGTCTCGCCCAGTATCCCGAGGGCTGTCTGGAGGCGATGCAGGCGCACTTTACCTGCCTCGTCCTGAACGCCGAGGCGATCGCCGAATCTCTCGGCACCACGAAGTGCATGAACGTCGTGCTCTTCGGCGGCATGGTCAAAGCGCTCGGCATGGACGATATCGACTGGGAGAAGGTCGTCGCGGAGACCGTGCCCCCCAAGTTCCGGGAGCTGAACCTGAAAGCCTATCGCGCAGGATACGAGGCGGTCGAAAAGGCCGCGGCCCCGGCGAAGGCAGACTGAGGTGCCTATGTCTGTTTTCGACGAATACCGCAGCAAGCTCCGCACCCCGGACGAGGCCGTCAAGCTCATCAAGGACGGCGACTGGGTGGACTACGGCTCCAACGTCGGCTTCCCGGTCCTGCTCGACGCCGCCCTCGCCAAGCGCAGGGATGAGCTGCACGGCGTCAAGATCCGCGGCAACCTGATGTTCGGCCCGCTGCTCGCGGTGGAGAGCGACCCGACGCGGGAGCACTTCCACTACACGAGCTGGCACCTGTCCGCCTACGAGCGCAAGCTCTGCGACAGGGGGCTGTGCACCTTCTCGCCGATGGTCTTCCGCAACCTTGTCTGGTACTACCAGTCGTTTCTGGATCTCAACGTGGGGATGGCGGCCGTCACCCCCATGGACAAGCACGGCTACTTCAACTTCTCCTGCGGCACGGGCGTGGCCCGCGGCATTCTGGAAAAGGCCGACATCATCATCCTCGAGGTCAACGAGCGCCTGCCGCGCATCTACGGCGGCTTTGACGAGTGCATCCACATCTCCGAGGTCGACTGTGTCGTCGAGGGCGAGCATCCGCCCCT
>CADCLH010000135.1 GCA_902802215.1 Oscillospiraceae bacterium | reverse complement strand
TAACTATTTTGAAAATTGCTCGGGGACAGAGGGGGGAGGACGGATTGCCGCGGCCCCTCGCGGGGCCTCGCAATGACGCGCAGGGGGCAGGCCGGGGGGCGACGGGGGTGCCGGCGGAGGCTCCGCCCCTGTGTGAGTGTTTGACGGCGGGGCGCGGGGCTTTGTTCCCGGCCGCGCGAAAAAATTTCAAAAAAATTTCAAAGTGCCGCAAAAGGGGGACGGGAGCGCGGGGGGAACGGATTGCCGCGGCCCCTTGCGGGGCCTCGCAATGACTCGCAGAGGGCAGGCCGGGGCGCCCGCCCCAACAAGGAACCGTGCAGCCCGTCTGACGCTCTCCTTGCAGCGGGGCTTGACAGAGAGTCGGGGGGCCGCTATAATAAAAACAGAAAAAGGCGTTGCCGAAAAGCGGCTCCGCCCGATTATTGGTTCATCAAAATAGAGAAACCGTCACTTGGCAGAGTGGCGGTTTCTGCTTTTTACGGAGACGGTGATCGTGTATTTCCATATGTTTTTTGTCAATCAAAACATAGGCGCGGGAGGGAGAGGACGGATTGCCGCACCAGTGTGCGCACCGGTTCGCAATGACGGGGGGCAGGCCGGGCGCGTAAAAAAGCGTGGCGGAGAAGGCGCGGCTGTGGTAGAATACGTATATAATAATAAATGGAAAGGGGGTGCGCGGACATGCGGGAGAGCTTTTACCGTCTGCCCGGGCCGCAGAGGGTCCGCCTCGCGCTGGTGAGCGATCTGCACGGGCGGCCCTGCGGCGCGGTGCTCGCGTCGCTGCAAGAGCGGCGGCCCGGGCTGATCTGCATCCCCGGGGACTTTGTCCACGGCGTGGCCCCGCGCACGGGGCACACCCTCGAGGAGCAGCCGTCGGTGCTCCCCTTTTTCCGCGCGTGCGCCGCGCTCGCGCCGACCTTCGTCTCCCTCGGCAACCACGAGTGGCCGCTCCGCCCGGAGGAGCTGGCGATGGTCCGGGAGACCGGCGTCACCCTGCTCGACAACGCCTGGACGCGCCGGGGCCCGCTCGTCATCGGCGGACTCAGCTCCGCCTATGTGACGGGCTACGGGCTCTACCGCGCGGAGCGCGGCGGCTTTCCCGTCCCGGAGAACATCCACCATGTCGCCCGCGGCGTGGCCCCGGAGCTCGGGTGGCTCACGGACTACACGGCGCAGGAGGGCTTTCATCTGCTGCTGTGCCACCACCCCGAGTACTGGCCGCGCTACCTGCGCGCGCTGCCCATCCAGCTCACGCTCAGCGGGCACGCCCACGGCGGTCAGATCCGCCTGTTCGGGCAGGGCCTGTACGCGCCGGGACAGGGGCTGCTGCCGAACTATACCTCCGGCCTGTACGAAAACCGCCTGCTCGTCAGCCGCGGGCTGTCGAACAACGTGATCATCCCCCGCCTGTTCAACCCCACGGAGCTGGTCTATCTCGATCTGGAGGCCTGAACCATGTCTGATTTTTACGCACTCTACGACGCGCTGGCCGATTCGGTCCGCAGCGCCGAGCCCGCCGCGTCGGTGAGCTTCGCCGAGCGCTGGGCCATGGCCGAAACGGCGGAAGGACTCGGCCTCGCCATGGCCACGCCCGGCGATTCGATCGCGCCCCGCTTTTCAGGCGGGCTTCAGGGCCTGCCGCTGTGCGAGGCCGCGAAGGCCGTTTCGAGCTGGAACCTCACCGAGGCGTCCTGCGCGCTCGCCGCGGCCAACGCCTTCTTCAATACGAGCGCGCGCATGGAGGCGCTCGGCTCCTTTGAGCCCTACGAGAATTACTCCACCGCCGGCATCGACCTGCGCGGCCGCACCGTCGGGCTGATCGGGCACCTGCACGGGCCGAAGGGCCTGCGCGAGCTGGCCCGGGCCGTCTACACCATCGAGCGCAGCCCGCAGCCGGGGGACTACCCCGACGCCGCCTGCGACGCGCTGCTGCCCCGCTGCGATCTGGTCATCATCACCGGCAGCGCGCTCGTCAACAAGACCCTGCCGCATCTGCTGGAGCTGTGCAAGGACGCCTTCACGATCCTCACCGGGCCGTCGGTGCCGATGTGCCCGGCCCTGCTCGACTTCGGGATCGACCGGCTGGCGGGGCTCGTGGTGACGGATCGCGGCGGCATGGCGGACTATGTGCGCGAAAACCGCCGCGGCAATCCCTACGGCTTCGGGCAGAGCTTTCTGCTGAAACGGCGCTAGAAAATCCTCACACCTGCAAGAGCCGCAGCATCTCCCGGCGCAGGCGCGTCAGGATGCGCTTTTCGAGGCGGCTGATGTAGCTCTGGGAGATGCCCAGCATGTCGGCGACCTCCTTCTGCGTGTACTCCCGCTGCCCGTCCAGACCGAAGCGCAGGCGGATGATCTCGCGCTCGCGCCCCTCGAGGCGCTCCACCGCCTCCAGCAGCACCCGCCGCTCGGCGTCGTCCTCGAGCGGGCGGCAGACCTCGTCCTCGTCGGTGCCGAGGATGTCCGAGAGCAGCAGCTCGTTGCCGTCCCAGTCGGTGTTGAGCGGCTCGTCGATGCTCAGCTCCGTGCGCTGCGAGCCCGCCTTGCGCAGATGCATGAGGATCTCGTTCTCGATGCAGCGGCTGGCGTAGGTCGCGAGCTTGATGTTTTTCCCGGAGTTGAAGGTGTTGACGGCCTTGATCAGCCCGATCGTGCCGATGGAGATCAGATCCTCAATGTTGATGCCGGTGTTCTCGAAGCGGCGCGCGATGAAGACCACCAGGCGCAGGTTGTGCTCGATGAGGAGCCTGCGCGCCGCGTCATCGCCGACGTCGAGCGCGCGGATCGCCGTCTCCTCTTCCTCTCTCTCCAGGGGCGGCGGCAGGGTGTCGCTGCCGCCGATGTAAAAAACCGGCGGCGGCGCAAGCCCGAGGATGGATAAAAGCTGCTCCCGCAGCAGCACGATCTGAGGCTTACACAGCATAGAAGACTCCTTTCGTCAATAGATCCCCTCGAACCCGTCGCCCCGCGCGGCGTTCGAGACCGCGGCAAGCAGTCCGGGCTTCTCCCGTCCGTCGATCTCGGCGCGGTCGGGGCGCAGCAGGGGCAGCAGCCCCCGCCCTCCCACGCTCTGGCAGGCGATCAGCCGCAGGCGGCCCCGCAGCGCGGGGACCGCGGATGCGCGCTCGAGCAGGGCGACCGGGTCCCCGATCCGCCAGAGCGCCGCCTGCTCCGGCAGGAGCGGGGCGAGGGCCTCCGGCGACACGATCATCACCTCCGCGCCGGTCACGGGGTCGGTCAGACAGTTGCCCGTGTCCCGCAGCACGCGGAAGGCCGCCCGCCCTTCCCCGAGCGTGAGGGCGGCTTCCGCGGTCCGGCTCCCCTCGCGCCGCCGCTTCGCCCGGCTCAGCAGCGTGAGCAGCGCGTAGCAGAGCAGGAACGCGCCCAGCAGCGCCGGAGCGTCCGGCAGGGGAAAGCTGCCCCAGCGCATCGCCACGGCCCAGACCATCCCGCCGAAGGTGGCCGACAGGGTGAGAAAGGCGGCCATGCAGCGGCCGAGCCGCGCCTCGCCGCCGAAGGCGATCAGCCCCATCAGCCCCGCCGCGGCGAGCTGGACCGGCACGCTCGCGAGCCAGCCCAGCCCCGGCAGGAACACCGCCACGGCGTAGACCGCCCCGAACAGCGCGGCCAGCAGACAGCGGCCGCGCCGCAGCACGAGCGAACAGAAGCGCGCCGTCGCCAGACACAGCAGATAGTCCGTGAGCAGGCTCAGCGCAAAGAGGGAATCCGCGTAGATGACGTTCATGGACCCAGTATAGCCCCGCCGCCGCGCGGAGTTTGTCAGAGCGCAGGGCTCGACCCGCGCGGAAAAAGAGACCGGGGCCTCGACAAAATCCGTTCAAACCGGCCCGCCGCCGCACGGTTTTTGTTGCAGATCGCAGACTGTTTTGGTATAATCATTTACGGCTTTTGAATAATACCCAAACTTGCGCCATCATTCTGCGGAGGAGGAACGAACGTGACTCTGAGAATCATTCTCCTGATCTTTGCCGCTCTGGCCTCGTTGTTGGCGGTCGCGTACTTGAGAAGGCAGGAGCACTATCGCGTCAGCCTGCACCGGAAGTATCTTCTGAGCATCACAGGCGTGCTGATCTTCCTCGCCTGCGTGGGAGGGATCTACAGGACGCTTCACCCGGACGTGAGTCTGGATTCCGTCCTGCTGGGCGGCTCCGCGCTGATCGTGGCGGTGGTGGGCTTCGCGGCCCAGCCGGTCATCAACAATGTGATCTGCGGCCTGCTGATCAGCCTTCAGCGGCCCTTCGAGGTCGGCGACAGGATCATCGTGGGGGAGGAATCGGGCATCGTCGAGGACATCACGCTGCGCCATACGATCCTTCGGCTCTACGACGGCTTCCGGCTCATCATCCCCAACGGCGAGCTGAACTCCAAGGTCGTGACGAACACCAGCTACGGGATGCCCGACCGGCGGGGGGTCCATCTCCGCTTTTCGGTCAGCTACGACACCGATGTGCCCAGGGCCATGGAGGTCATCCGCGACTGCGTCGCAAAAAGCCCCTTCACGCTGGGCGTTGAGACCAACGGGATCAAGGAGGACTCCGGCCCCGTGTACTTCCTGGAATACGGGGCCAGCGAGCTGGTGCTGCGCACGACCATTTGGATCTCCCGGAACGCCAACACCCAGCAGGCCGTCACGGACGTGAATCTCCGCGTCCTCGAGGCCTTCCGCAAATACGGGATCGAGATCCCCTATCCCTACTTCAACGTTTTGCAGGGCGAGTACACGCCGACGGTCGCCGCGGAGCCGGAGGA
>CADCLH010000134.1 GCA_902802215.1 Oscillospiraceae bacterium | reverse complement strand
AAAGCGGTCAAGGCGGCGGCGGCACCGCTACCAGCACCTCGGCCGTGTTTACCGGCAGTGGCAGCCTGGGCGTGACCGCGGACTCGGTGAGCGGGGGCAGCCCGACGCCGCTCTCCCTCAGCGGCAGCGGCATCAGCACCAGCCTGTCCCAGCTCGCCGGGCGAACCGACGGGCCAACTACCGATCCAAGCACCGACCCGACCACCGAACCCGTCGACGCGGATGGGGCGGGCAAAGAGAACGGAAACGGCCAGGGCGGAGAAAGCGGCGGTGCTGAAGACGGCGGTGAGGCGGCGGCAGGCCTGCAGACCTGGGTCGAGCCGGAGACCGGGGAGGGCGTCTTCACGCTGCGTGCTATGCAGGACTGGCGGGAACTCGAAGTGCTGGAGGGCGGCGTGGAGGTCTGCTTCAGCTATACGCCGGAGGCGGAGATGGCGGGCAAGCCGCTCTACGCCGTGTTCCGGAACGAGGACGGCAGGCTCGTTGCCGTCCGGGCGGTCTATGATCCCGTGATCGGGAAGCTGCGCTTCTTGACCAAACGGTTCGGACGCTTCATGATCCTGGGCCTCGACTTCGAGGGCGAGGAGTTCTCACCGGACTTTTACGCGGCGCTGGCCGGACTGCCGGAGCTCGCCGCGCTGAGCTGAGAGGAAAAGCATATGGCGGAGTGCTATGACATCTGCGTCCTGTTCGTGAAGCACGACGAGGAGCTGGCGGAGAAGCTCGCCGACAGCATCCGGCGCTACCGGCTCCCCCGCGGCGTGAAGCTGCCGGAGGGGCTGGACTACCGCCGCATCCTGCTGGAGCACGCCGAGGAGGAGCTTGACGATGAGGGACGGCTGCGCCTGCGCGGCAGCCGCTATCTCGCCCTGCTCTGCTCGCCGGAGACCAAGGACCATCCGGGCGTTCTGGAACGGCTCCGGTACGAGCAGGTCATCGCCATCATCGCCGAGGGCGAACCGATCGACTCCTTCCCGGAGAGCTTTATCGAAAAAAAGAAGGTCCGGCACATCATGCCGGACCTGTCCGTTGTCGAGCGCATCGACACCATCGAGCCCGTCGCGGCGGACCTGCGCGCCGACAGCAAACGGCGTTGGCGGGAGGTGCTGCGCTATGAGACCGTGCGTATCACGGCCTCGGTGCTCGGTCTGCACCCGGACGCGCTGGAGCAGCGCCACCGCAGCCGCCGCAGGAAGGCGATCGCCGCGGTGCTGGCGCTGGTCGGCACGGTAAGCCTCGTCGCGGCCGGGATCTTCCTCCGCCTGGGCTTCATCGCCAAGACCGAGGGCGACATCGCCGAGCAGCAGACGCAGTTGAGCCTCGCCATCGCCAGACGCACCATGCAGGAACTGCCCGCCGCCTTTGCCGACGAGCCGGAGGCGCTGCGCTATATCGACGAGGCGGTCGATAATGCGCGGACGGATCTGGAGGAGCTCGGCCTTGAGGGGCTGCTCGAAGGGGAAGGAGCGGGCTGAAATGGAATTCACCTACGACGTTTTCTTCAGCTACCGCCACCGACCGCTGGACGGGGAGATCACGCGGAGGACGTTCAACGCGATCGAAAGCTACAGGCTGCCCGACGCGATGCGCAGGCGCGGCTTTCAGGATATCCGGCGCGCTTTCCGCGATACCGAGGAGCTGCCCGTCAGCCGCATTCTCACCGATACCATCGACAAGGCCCTGCACGCCACCAACTGCCTTGTGGTCGTCTGCTCGACGGACACGCCGTCTTCGGAGTGGATCGACCGTGAGGTCGCGACCTTCATCGAGATCGGCCGGGCCGATCACATCTATCCGCTGCTGATCAGCGGCGATCCCGAGACCTCCTTCCCGCCCTCGCTGAAGCTGGTTCCGGACATTCTGGACCGCGTCATGGATATCCGCGCCGAAGGCAACGATATCAGGAAAATGATGGCAAAGGAGGAGACGGAGCTCCTTCGCGTGATCTCAGGCGTAGTGGGCTGCAAAGAGTCGGAGCTGCTGCGCGAGCACAAGATGCGCAAAAACCGGCGGACCGTGCTGCGCGCCGTCGCCGCGGCGGCGGCCTTCGCGTTCGTCACGGCGGTGTCCCTTGGGCTGATGAATCTGGCGCAGGGCTACCGCGACGCCGCCCAGCGGCAGGAGAAAGCCTCCATGCGCATCCTCAACGAGCTTACCTACGACCTGCCCGACCAGCTGACCAATGTGCCGGGAGCCTACGGGCGCATCGCGCAGATCCTGCGCCAAAACACAGCCGATATCGACGCGATCCTCCGCCTCTCCACAGATCGGGAGGGCGCGGCTTATGAAGCCGCGGCCAACTACGAGAAGCTCGCCAACGCGGGCGGCGTGCTCGGCAGATACGACGAGGCTCTGCGAGCGCAGGACGAGGCGATCGGGCGCTATCAGGCGCTGCTGGATCAGGGGAGCGCAGGGGCCGGAGAACAGCTTGCCTCTGCCTACGGCAACCGCGCCACGCTGCTCAACGCGGCGGGGCGGTATCGGGAGGCGGACGAGGCGTACGAGAGGGCCATCACCCTGCTGCGCGCCGAGGAGAACCCGGACACGCTGCTGCTGGCGCAGACGATCTTCAACATCGGCTCCAACGCTGCCGACGAGGGGGATGCGGAAAAGGCCTCCGCGGCCTTTGAGGAGAGTCTGGCCCTGTTGGAACAGCTTCCGAAAAGCCGGGAGCAGCTCGAGGCTTCGGCCAAGGCATACTATAACTACGGCGTTCTGCGCTACCGGCAGAGCGCGTATGAGCCGGCCGAGGAGAAGCTCCGCGCGTCCTGCGGCTGTTTTGAAGAACTGCTGAATATGGCGGATTCCCTGCAGAACCGGGGCGGCTATTTACAGGCGGCGACCATGCTGGCGGCCTGTCTGACCGACAAGGGCGATTTCGAGGAGGCCGACGAATGCTATGCCTGGGCCATCGAGCTCGCGGAGGGGATGCTTGCCGACGCCGAGAACACCTCTTATCTGCGCAAGCTTGCAGACCTGTACAACAACCGGGGTCTCGGTCTGAACATACGCGGGCGCTACCGCGAGGCAGAGACCTACTATCTGCGCAGCAGCGAGATCAACCGTACCCTGAGCGCGGAAACCGGAACGCCCGCCGACGGTGCGCTGTACGCGCTCTCTCTGCTCAACCTCGGGGAAAACGCCTTCAAGCTCCCCGACTATGCGCGCTCGCGCGACTGGTTCGAACAGGGGCTGAAACAGTATGAACGGGTTCTGGACAGCCTCGGCGACTTCGACCGGGCGCAGTACTATGCCTGGGTGAGCTATTATGAGCTGATCCATCCGCGGGATAACCAGGCTGCGCTCGACGCCGCCCTCAAGGCTGTTGAACTGCAGCCGGACAGCCTGCTCGCCAACCTCAACCTCGCCTACGCCTGCCTGTACAGCGGGTATCTCGAGGATGCGGATTCCCTGCTGTTGCAGATCGCGAAGCTGGGCGGCGGATTGCGGGAGACCATCGTGGTTGACCTCGAGGCGCAGCGGAACGCAGGCATGGAATCGGCCCACCGGGACGAGCTCCTTGAACAGATGCGCTGACCTGCAAGGCCAAAACAGCACGCGGATCGCCCCGGATTATGCTTTCTGCATAATCCGGGGCGATCTGCGTGCTGGCTTTATTCGTCGGTGATGCGGCGGCATTCCAGATAGTAGCGCTTCTCCTGCGCGTGGCCCATGGAGAAGGTCTTGCGCGGGAGGACGCCGTCCATGGCGATGCCGCGGAAGAAGTCGCCCTTGGAGATGTTCGGCAGCAGGAAGGCCACGGAGCCGGGCTTTTCCGCGAGGCGCACCGCCACCTCCTCTCCGTGGATGTAGTCGATCTCCCCGCCGTGTTCCAGAAGAAAACGGTCGAGAAAAGGTTGCAGCACGGCGACCGGCAGCTCCCCGAGCGCGGGGTCCAGCGTGAGCAGGCCGTGCTCCTTCCCGGCATACCAGGCGACGGGATGGCCGCCCGGCGCGCAGATCGCAGCGCAGGAGCGCAGCAGAAGCGCGGGATCGACCCCGGTCACGATGCGGTGGATGGGCTCGAAGCGCTGCTCGGGATCGCGGATGTTTTGCAGCTCCACCATCGCGAAGCGCGCGGGGTGATCGCTTCCGGCGCCCTGCTTTTTCAGCGCTTCCCAGCAGGTCTTGGCCGCGGCGAGCGAGTGGTTCCCGTCGCCCACGGCGTAGAGCAGAGGCGCGCGGCCCTCGGCTGCGAAACGCTCCGCGGTCTCCCGCTCATAAGCGGCGATCCGCGCGCCGAACGCCGCGGTGTCCGCTCCGCTCACAAGCCGGCCGACGATCCGTCCGCCGCCCTGCATCAGCTCAAAGTCGTATACCGGCTCCAGCTCGCTTCTTCGGGCGGTCAGGGAGTCCAGAACTGTGCCGCCGGGATCGTCCATCAGCAGCATCACATGGCTCAGCTCCAGACTTGCGCCCTCCCGGATACGCACGCGGGGCGGGATGCGTTCGACCACGGTCCGCTCGGTCGCGCGGACGGGGGAGACGGCGTCGGCGGAGAAGTCGTAAGCCTCCAGATCGATCACGCCCACCGCGCCGCGGCGTATGCTGCCGTCGAGCAGGGTGCGCTCCACATAGATATAGGAGTCCGGGAAGCGCCGGAAAAACCCAGCGTCCAGATAGCGGCGCATGGTCTCGTTGATGGAAGCGATGCGCGCCTGCTCGTCGGAGCCGAGCTCGGCCTCGGGAAAGGTGATGCGGCAGGCCGAGGGGCGCTCGCCCGCCTGCTCGCGCACCGCTTTCCAGTAGTCCGGCTGGGAGGTGAACTGATCGCAGGCGATGACAGCCCAGTCGGGAAGAAGCTCCCCAAAGGGGACCAGGAATTCAGAGGAAGAAAAAACAGCCATGGGAATCTCCAATACGATTCAGCGGAAACGGTTGATTTCCGTCAGCACCGAGACGATGCGTTTTCGGTTGAGCAGCAGCAGCACGGCGCAGAACAGCCCGAAGGTCAGGATCAGCGCGGGGAGATAGGAGGGGAAGAACGAGAGCAGCGCGCCCTTCAGCAGACGGGCGGCCGCGCCCAGACAGACGAGCTCCAGCGCCACTGTGAGGATCTCGCGCCCGTCGAAAAGCGCTCCGACCGGGACTTCGATCTCCCGGGCGCCGAGTACCATGAACACAGCCATCATGGCAATGGTGACCAGGAGCGTCGTCAGCGCCGGACCGATCAGGCCGAGAAAACGATAGCTGACGATATCCAGCACAAAGTTGACCGCCAGGGCCGAGCCGGACACGATCACGAGCGTCCCGCTCCTGCCCTTCGCCGTGAGCACAATGGAGAGATTGGCGTACTGGACCAGATCGACAAGCAGATAGACGATGAAGACCGAAAGGCCGGGGAGATACTTCGCGTCGTAGAGCAGCAGCATCATTTCCCGCGCGCAGACCAGACCGCCGGTGACGAGGATGCCGGTGAACAGATACCCGACCCGGATATACGCGCGCAGGCATTGCAGCGCCTCTTCATGGCGCTCGCCGCGGATCATGCGGGTGATGATGGGGACGAGCACGGTCATAAAGGCGAGCGAAACCATGTCAAAGGGGAGGAGCTTGGCCGCGTTGGTATAGATCGCGAGGGTCTCGGTGTCGGTGAAGTAAGAGACGACGAGCTTGTCGACGTCCCGGTTCAGGCTTTTCGTGAGGGCGAACAGCGCCATCAGAACGCTGAAGCGCAGGATCGGACGGACCAGATCCTTCCGAAA
>CADCLH010000133.1 GCA_902802215.1 Oscillospiraceae bacterium | reverse complement strand
CAATTAGGGAGATTCTTAGGAGGGGAAGAAATCGGAATCTTCCCCTCCTAAGCGCCGCTTCTTTTGCAACTTTTCTTCGGGCGAGCGAAGAAAAGTTGAATAACACAGGTCACCTCCTGCAAACCGGTAAGAAAAAACGGATTGCCACGCCTGTGCTGCGACACTGGCTCGCAATGACGCGCAAGGGGCAGGCGGGGCGGAACGCGGGGAGAGCGTACAGGCGTCGACAGCCGGGCGCATAACGCAGGGGACAGTCTGCGCAGCGCTGGCCGGTCAACTGTCCTCCGTGTCCGAAAGATAGAGCTCCTCCGCCGTGTCGAGCGCGTTTTGAAGCAAGACGGCGGCTCTCTCCTGTTCACCGGCTGCGATCAGGTCGATCGCGTCGGACGCCGCCGCACAGAGGATAGCGTACCTTTTTTGATAGTTTCTCATATTGACACCTCTTGTAGATATACGATATATCCATTTAGAACATAATAATGCAAAAAAGCCATAAAGTAAATCCACTGTATATCTGAAACAGGGGGATTTTCTTTATGGCGATCAAAAGTGTGTCTATCCGTATTGAGGAAGAAATGCTGCAAAAGCTCAGTTATGTCGCGGATTATGAGGGCAGATCGGTCAACAGCCATATTTTGGTGTTGATCCGGGACAATGTTCGAGAATTTGAAGAGAAAAACGGCCGGATCGAGGGAGAGATCGACCCGGACCTGAACGTCAAGCCGACGCGAAAGCATCCGGAAAAACAATAATAAGCCAAGGGCCGCGGACGAAAGTCTGCGGCCCTTGACGGTTTTATTCCTCTTTGTATTCGGCGAGCGTCTGCTTCACCCGCTCCGCCTGCATAAGCAGGCCCCGCGCCTCGTCTGCGAGCACGCGCCCGGCCCCGGTCAGCGTCTGGGTGCGGTTGGAGCGCACAAAGAGAGGCGTCCCCAGCTCGCGCTCAAGCGCCGCGACCGTGCGGCTGACGGTGGAGTGGCTGACGTACAGCGCCCGGGCCGCGGGGGAAAAGCCGCCCGCCTCGGCGGCGGCGAGAAAGACGCGCAGCTGCTCCAGCTCCATCAGTAGGCGAAGATGTGCGGCAGCAGATCGGAGAGCTTGTAGCTCACATAGCGGTCGCCGGCCTTGGCGCAGAGGACCTCCATCTCGGGGGAGAACTCGGCCAGGAACTGGCGGCAGGCGCCGCAGGGGGTGCACCAGTTTTCGCTGTCTGCGTAGATGGCGATGCGCCGAAACTCCCGATGGCCCTCGCTGACGGCCTTGCAGCAGGCGGTGCGCTCGGCGCAGATCGTGGAGCCGAGGGCCGCGTTTTCGACGTTGCAGCCGGTGAAGACCGTGCCGTCCGTGCACTCGAGCGCCGCGCCGACGGCGAAGCGGGAATAGGGGACATAGGCGTTCAGCGACGCCGCCTTGGCTCTGGATAACAATTCTCTGTCAGTCATGTTCTTCTCTCCCAACTTGTTATTTTGAAAATGCTTAGTCCAGCATGATTTCCCAGTCCTTGAAGCCGAAGAGGGGATTGCCGATGTTCGGGTCGAGGCCGCGGATCGTACCCCGGTGCACGATGAGCTGCTGGCTCTCGAAGCCGATGGCGATCAGCGCGCCGTTGGTGTTGATGTACTCGCACAGCTGCTGATAGACGTAGGGGCGCTGGGCCGCGGCGCAGGAGAGGTAGTTGTTGATCATGGCCACATAGCCCGTGTCGCGGCTGCGGGAGTAGTTGAGATCGCTGTCGGGGTCCAGAAGCTCGGTCAGGTCCCAGTTGTTGCGCAGCTTGACCTCGCCGTAGTACATGTCGAAGTCGCCTTCCTCCAGGGCGGTCTGGAAGTCGGCCCAGGTCAGCTCGCGCACCGTGACCTTGACGCCGATGGACGCCATGTCGTTGGCGAAGCGGCGCACGACGCCGGACTTGGCGCTCGAGTCGGAGCAGACGATGAAGTTGACGTCGATGTCCTGCGCCGAGCCGGACATGTACTCCATCATCCCGTCGTCGTCGTAGTCGCGGATACCGGAGTTTTCGAGCACGACCCTGCACAGCTCGAGGTTGTAGTTCAGCTGGGAGGCGTAATCGGAGGGATAGTCGGCGCAGGCGGGGTGCATGGGCAGGGAGGACGCCACAGCGTTGCCGTGCATGAGGTTCTCCGCGAAGTTGACCCGGTCGAAGGCATAGACCATCGCCTGCCGGAAGCCGCTGTAGCGGCCGATCGGGCCTTCCTCGTTGAACATGATGTAGTGGAGGTTGGTGGTGTTGAAGTTGCGGATCTCGTTGGAGGCCGAGTAGCCGAGGTTGGTGTAGCTGGAGGGGTCGTTGGTGACCGCGTCGATGACGCCGTCCTCGAAGTTTTCGAGGATCGCGTCGGCGGTGGAGTAGGTCACGAGGTGGATGGTGTCGATGGGCAGATCCCGATAGCCCTCATAGCCCTCGTAGGCGATGAGCGCGTCCCCCTCCTCGTTGTAGGTATAGGGTCCCGAGCCGAGCGGCCGCTTCTCGTCCATGGAGCCGGCCTTGATGATCGGGATGTTCAGCAGCTTTGCAAACTGGGTGTCGCCGATGCCGAGCGTGACGTAGAAGTGCGCCTCGTCGTAGCCCGAGCCCTGATAGCTGGCGAAACGCCCGCGGAAGCGGTCCTGCGTGGCGACGGCGCGCTCGAGCGAGTAGCGGATGTCGTTGCCGGTGACGGGGCTGCCGTCGTGGAAGACGTGGCCGGGGTTGATGGTGAAGATCCAGTAGGTGGCGGTGTCGTTGGGCGTGCCCTCGTCGAGCACGTTGGGGACGACGTTGAAGTTGTTGTCCAGCTCGACCATGTTCTCGTAGACGAGGTCGCACACGAGCTGGTTGGAGTGGTTGGTCGCGAGGATGGGGTTGAGGCTGTAATCCTCGTTGTAGTTGAGGGAGAAGACATTGTCGGCGGCCTTTGCGCGGGTGACGTCCTTGCCCTGGGTGGATTCGGGGACGCCGTCGCCGTAGAGCGCGCCGGAGCCGGCGGAGCAGCCGGGAAGACCGAGCAGCAGCGCCGTGCACAGCAGCAGGGACAGCAGCGTTTTCTTCATCGGCGCACCTCAGTCCAGCAGGATCCCGGAGGCCTGACTGCCGCGATGGATGCCGCGGGTGTAGCGGTGGGACCAGTATTTGTCGTGCAGGCAGCAGGTGCACTCGCCGGAGACGTCGATGTTCTCCGCCGGGACGCCGAGCTGCACGAGCCGCCGGGCGTTGGCCGCGCGCAGATCGACCATCGTCTTGCCGTCGGCGCGCCGGTCGAAAAGGCCCTCGTCGTCGCCGCCGAGCCAGGCGGTGATCGCCTCGGGCACGTCGTCGTCGGTCTCGAAGCAGCAACGCCCGATGGCGGGGCCGAAGGCCGCGCGGACGCACCCGGGCTCCGCGCCGAGCGAGCGCATGGCCTCGAGCGCGTTGAACAGGATGTCGGACACCGAGCTGCGCCAGCCGCAGTGGATCGCCCCGGCGACGCCGTGTTCGCCGTCCCACAGCAGGGCGGGCACACAGTCGGCGCTGAAGCAGAAGATGGGCAGGCCCTTTTCCGCGGTCACGAGGCCGTCGGCCTCATAGGGGACCTTTGACATGCAGACGTGCCGGTCCGCCGCGGTGACGATGCGCACCGCGTTTTTGTGCACCTGATCGGTCACGGCACCGCCGTCGATCCCGACGCCGAACAGGGCGCAGAGGCGGCGGTAATTCTCGCGCACGCAGGCGGGATCGTCGCCCCGGTCGGAGCCGAGGTTGAGCGTGGCGAAACCGCCCCCGCTCACCCCGCCGAAGCGGGTGGTGAAGGCGTGCCGCGCCCCGATCAGCGTCGAGCGCATATAGACCAGTCCGTTTTCGTTTTCCTCGATAAATGCCATGGTTTCCTCACAAAGCGTTTCGCGAAAGCGAAAAAATCAAATCTGTTTTTTGCGGGGGCGTGTACCTCGCAAAAAACACTTCTCAGCCTGCAAGTGTGCGAGCGTCCCCCGCAAGCGAGTGCGCGCGGCAGGCTGCAAACTCGTCAAAGTGCTTGCACTTTGACGAAGATTACTTTTCGTTTCTCCCGCAGCACTCTTTGTATTTTAGCCTGCGGCTGCCGTCGGCCTTCATCTTGCCGCAGGGGCAGGGGTCGTTGCGCCCGGGCTTGGGGACCTTCTTGACGGGCTTCTTCTTGACCGGCTCCCCGCCGACGTTGGCGGCGGCATTCTTCGCCACGGCCTTGCGCTCGATGGGCGCCTCGCGGCGGATGCGCACGGTGTAGAGGCGGCGCACGGTCTCCTCGCGGATGCCGTGGACCATGGCCTCGAACATGTCGAAGCCCTCCTGCTTGTAGGCGTCGATGGGCTTGACCGAGCCGTAGCCGCGCAGGCCGATGCCGCGCTTGAGCTCGGTCATGGCGTCGATGTGGTCCATCCAGTACTCGTCCACGACGCGCAGCATGATGACGCGCTCGAGCTCGCGCATCAGGGGCGTGCCGTTCGGGGCCGGGCCGAAGGCGACCTCGCGGTCGGCGTAGACCTGATCGGCCAGCTCCTGCACGACCTTGGCGACGGCCTCGCACTTGGCGTAGCCGCCGAAGGTCTCGATGCGGAAGGTGCCGGGGCGCATGAAGAGCTTCTCGAAGGGCTGAAGCGCGTTATCGAGCTGCTGCTGGGTCTCGGCCCCGGTGCCTGCGAGGCCGTCGGTGACGGTGGAGGCGACGAACTCGTGCACCATGCTCAGGATCTGGGCGCGCAGATCCTCGCCGTCGAGCACCTTCCGGCGCTCGCCGTAGATGATGTTGCGCTGCTGGTTCATGACGTCGTCGTACTCCAGCACCGCCTTGCGGGTCTGGAAGTTGCGGCT
>CADCLH010000132.1 GCA_902802215.1 Oscillospiraceae bacterium | reverse complement strand
CTTCGTGACGGCCTCGGGCGTGTAGACCTGCACCTCCTGCACGGTCAGGCTGAGCGTGGAATAGCTGACGCGGCGGTCCCAGTTGTTCAGGCTGGACTGCAGGGAGTCGATGCGGTAGCGCACGTCGGTGAGCTTGTCCTCGATGGTGATGATGTCCTCCACCGTCTCGGCCAGATCCATCATCTCGAGCAGGCGCTGCTCCTGCTTCTGGTAGGCCTTCATGCGGGCCTCGACGTCGTAGTACTGGGCGGTGACGTTCTCGGTGTACATGTGGGTATAGGGCACGTTGCCGAGGGTGGACAGGGCGTCCATCATCCCGCCGAAGTTCGCGCTGGGGATGCGCAGGGTGTAGCTGGCGGTGCGGCGCGAGACCTTGCCGCGGGAGCTGTCGTAGTAGTTGCTGCCGTTGACGGAGCTGGACTCGACAAAGCCGCCGTTGGCCGCGAGCAGCTTATCGAGATTGACGAGACACTGGTCGAACTCGGTGGTCTCGACGGTGGCGTCGGCGGAGTAGATGATCTTCTCGGGGTTCTCCGCGGGCGTGTCGGAGCCTGCCACTTTGGCGGACGCGGTGTTGGCCACGCCCATGCCGCTCTCCTCATAGGCCATGTCGTAGGCCGCCTCGGCGGCCATCGGCACGGCCGGCTCCGGAGCGTAATAGGCGGCCTCGCCGCGGGCCTCCTTGGCGCTCGACGAGCTGCCGCAGGCGCAGAGGCTGAGCATCACGAGAAGGCTGAGCGCAAGAGCTGTGAAGCGTTTCATGGATTTCATGTTGTTTCCCTCCGTTTCAGCGTGTTTTGTCCTCGCTCTGTTTGACGCGCGGGATTCCGGGATTGTTCCGTGAACATTTTATTAAAAAGTATTAACATGGATATTATACACGATATTGTGAAAAATGCACGGCTAAAATGCCGTGCATTTTTCTTTATCCGCCGAGGTAGGCCTTCTGGACCTCCTCGCTCGCGGCGAGCTCCTTGCCCGTGCCGCTGAGCGTGATGCGCCCGGTCTCCATGACGTAGGCGCGGTCGGCGATCGAGAGCGCCATTTCGGCGTTCTGCTCGACCAGCAGAATGGTGGTCCCGGCCTTGTGCAGCTCCGAAATGATGTCGAACACCTGCTCGACCAGGATCGGGGCCAGGCCCATCGAGGGCTCGTCCAGCATCAGCAGCTTCGGGTCGCTCATCAGCGCGCGGCCCATCGCGAGCATCTGCTGCTCGCCGCCGGAGAGGGTGCCCGCGATCTGCTTCCGCCGCTCCTTGAGGCGCGGGAACTGCTCGAACACGCGCTCCTTGTCGGCCTCGACGTTGGCGTTTTTCTTGATGAACGCGCCCATGTCCAGATTCTCCTCCACGGTCATGCGCGTGAAGATGCGCCGCCCCTCGGGGACCTGGGCGAGACCCAGCTCCACGATCTTGTGGGGCGCGGTGGAGGCGATGCTTTTGTCCATGAACTCGATCTTCCCGCCGCGGCTGCGCATCAGGCCGGAGAGCGTTTTCAGCGTGGTGGACTTGCCCGCGCCGTTGGCGCCGATGAGGGTGACGATCTCGCCCTCGCGGACCTCGAAGCTCACGCCCTTGACGGCGTGGATGGGGCCGTAATAGACGTTCAGATCCTCCGCCTTGAGCATCATAGCTTCTTCGCCCCCTTCCTGCCGAGATAGGCCTCGACGACCGCCGGGTTGCTGCGGATGTCGTCCGGGCTGCCCTTGGCGATGATGCGCCCGAAGTTCAGCACCGCGATGCCCTCGCAGATGTTCATGACGAGGTTCATGTCGTGCTCGATGAGCAGGATCGCGATCTGGAAGGTGTCGCGGATCCTGACGATGTTCTCCATGAGCTCCGCCGTCTCGGAGGGGTTCATGCCCGCCGCCGGCTCGTCGAGCAGCAGCAGCGAGGGGTTGGTCGCCAGGGCGCGCGCGATCTCCAGTCTGCGCTGCGCGCCGTAGGGCAGGGAGCCCGCGAGCTCCTCCGCGTGCTCCTCGAGGTGGAACAGCGACAGGTATTCCAGCGCGCGCTCGCGGGCGATCTTCTCGGCCTTCCAGTAGCGCGGCAGACGGAGCACCGACTCGGCCATCGTGTAGTGCATCTCGTTGTGCAGGCCGATCAGGACGTTGTCGATGACGGTCTGGTTGTGGAACAGGCGGATGTTCTGGAAGGTGCGGGCGATGCCCGCGCGGTTGACCTGCTCGGTCGTCATGTAGGCGATGTCCTTCCCGTCGAGCAGGATGGTGCCGTGGGTCGGCTGATAGACCTTGGTCAGAAGGTTGAAGATCGTGGTCTTGCCCGCGCCGTTGGGGCCGATCAGGCCGGCGATCTCGGTGCGGCCGAGGGCGATGTTGAAGTTGTCCACGGCCTTGAGGCCGCCGAAGCTGATGCCGAGGTCGATGCACTCGAGGATCGGGGTCTTGTCGGCGTCGCGCTCGGGCAGATAGTTGACGCGGGTGACGGGCTTGAGCGTGGTGTGCAGGGAGGGATAGAAGCCGTCGCGGTTGAGCTCGGTCTCCGCGCCCCACACGTTCTGGGGATTGAGGACTCTGAGGCTGCCTGCCGTCATGCTTCGTTCGCCTCCTTTTCACTGCGCTTGCCCAGCTTCTCGCGCAGGCTCGCAAGATACCCCTTCATGATGGGGTTGTTGGTGGTCAGCATCACGAGGATCAGCACGACCGCGTAGATCAGCATGCGGTAGTTGGCAAAGCCGCGCAGCGCCTCGGGCAGGATGTAGAGCACCACGGTCGCGATGATGGAGCCCCAGATGTTGCCGAGCCCGCCCAGCACCACGAACACCAGCACCAGAATGGAGGTGTTGAAGTCGAACTTCGCCGCGGCGAGGTTGGAGTAGTTCAGGCCGAACAGCGCGCCCGCCGCGCCCGCGAGGGAGGCGGAGGTCACGAAGGCCATCATCTTGTAGCGGGTGATCGAAATGCCGACGGCCTCGGCCGCGATGCGGTTGTCGCGCACGGCCATGATCGCGCGGCCCTGACGGCTGCGGATCAGGTTCTGCACGACGATGAGCGTGATGAGGATGAGCACGAAGCCCGCGGTAAAGCTCGCGATGGTCTGGGTGCCGGTCGCGCCCTGCGCGCCCTTGATGATGATGCGCCCGCCCGCGGCAAGATTCAGGTCGTTGGCGTTCTTCGCGCCGTTGTAGTTGAAGATCACGTGCAGGCCGTTTTCGTCCACGCCGACCAGCAGGCAGGTGATGATCTCCTTGAGGATCTCGCCGAAGGCCAGCGTCACGATGGCGAGGTAGTCGCCCGAAAGGCGCAGGACCGGGATGCCGATGAGAAAGCCGAAGATCGCGGCGCACACGGCGCCCACGACCATCGCCAGCGCCAGACGCAGCGGCGCGGAGGGGATGGCCTCGGCCAGAGCCATGGCCGTGATGATGCCGGAGAAGGCGCCGACGCTCATGAAGCCCGCGTGGCCGAGCGACAGGTCGCCCAGGATGCCGACGACGAGGTTGAGCGAGACGGCCATGACGATGTAGCAGCAGATCGGGACCAGCAGACCGACCTGCGAGCGGTTCAGGCCGCCGTTGTTTTTCAGCGTGGAGACGACGATAAAGGCGAGGATGACGCCGGCGTAGGTCAGCAGATCCGTACGCGCGCCCTTGGAGAGATTGAGCTTTTTCATGGCGTTCACCTCAGACCTTCTCCTGCGTGTGCTTGCCGAGCAGGCCGGCCGGACGCACCAGCAGGATGACGATGAGCACCGCAAAGACGATGGAGTTACTAAGCTGCGTGGAGATGTAGGCCTTGGCCAGCGACTCGATCACGCCGAGCAGGATGCCGCCGAGGAAGGCCCCGGGGATGGAGCCGATGCCGCCGAAGACGGCCGCGGTGAAGGCCTTGATGCCGGGCATGGAGCCGGTGGTGGGCATGAGCGTCGGGGAGAAGGAGCACAGCAGCGCCCCGGCGACGGCGGCCAGCGCCGAGCCGATGGCGAAGGTCAGGCTGATGGTGCGGTTGACGTTGATGCCCATGAGCTGGGCCGCGCCCTTGTCCTCGGAGCAGGCGCGCATGGCCTTGCCCATGCGGGTGCGGCCGGTGAAGAGCGTCAGCCCCACCATGATGACGATGCAGCAGGCGACCGTCAGCAGCGAGACGTAAGAGACGGAGAGCTGTCCGCCGAAGAGCTGCAGCGTGCCGGAGACCACGGGGGAATAGGCCTTGGGGTTGGCCCCGAAGATGAGCAGGGCGGAGTTCTGGAGGAAATAGCTGACGCCGATGGCGGTGATGAGCACGGCCAGCTTCGGCGCGCTGCGCAGCGGGCGGTAGGCCAGCGCCTCGATCGTGATGCCGAGGACCGTGCACACGGCCATGGCGAGCAGGACTGAAATCAGCGGCGGCAGCCCGAGATTCGAGGCGGCGATGTAGGAGATATAGCCGCCGACCATGATGACGTCGCCGTGGGCGAAGTTGAGCATTTTGGCGATGCCGTAGACCATGGTATAGCCCAGGGCGATGATGGCGTAGATGCTGCCCAGGCTGATACCGCTGACCAGATAGGCCAGAAATTTCATACCGTTTACCTCTCTATTGTGGTTTTCTGCCTCAGAAAGCAGCGTGCAAAGGAATTTTTCCGCGCTCCTTTCCAGGGCGGAAAAGGCGGCTTTGGCTGCCGGGGGCAGAACGCCCCCGGCAGCCCGGTTTTGCTGTGGATTTCTGCGTTTTGCAGTCGGTCAGATCACGGGGAGACGTACACGCCGTCCTTGATGACGACCGCGATCGGGTCCTTGGAGACCTCGCCGTTGGACTGCCAGCTCATGCCCTTGCCGGTGACGCCGTCGTAGGAGACGGAGGGCATGACCTTGACCAGAGCCTCGCAGATGTCGGCGGCGCTGGCGGCCTTGAGGATGTAGGCGGCGTCGTAGCCGTCAGCGGCGAACTGGTTCGGGGTCTCGCCGAAGCGCTTCTGGTACTCGGCGACGAAGGCCTGGGTCTGGGCGTCGTCCGCGTCGGCGGCGAACGGGGTCAGCAGGAACACGCCCTCGGCCAGGGAGGTGTCAAAGCCCTCGAGGGTCAGGATGCCGTCCAAGCCGTCCACGCCGAAGACGGTGGGAGCGTAGCCCATCTGGCTGGCCTGCTGGAGGATGACGGAGGCGGGCTGGTAGTAGATGGGCAGGAAGAGCATGTCGGCGCCGGCGTCCTTCGCGGCGGTCAGGTAGACGTTGAAGTCGGCGGTGCCGTCGACAAAGCCGCCCTCGTAGACGACCTCGACGCCCTTGGCAGCGGCCTCGGCGACGAAGGTGTCACGGATGCCGGAGGAGTACGCGTCGTCGTTGCGGTAGATGACCGCGACCTTGGTGCCGGCGAAGTTGGTGGCCATGTAGTCGGCGGACAGGGCGCCCTGGTTGGGGTCGGTGAAGCAGACCTGGAAGGCGTTGTCCTTACCGGCGGTCAGGTCGGGGGAGGAGCCGGAGGGGGTCAGCATGAACAGACGGTCCTGCGCGGCCTGGGCGGAGACGGTGATGCCGGAGCCGGAGGTGACGGTGCCGGCCATGACCTGCATGCCCCAGTCCATCAGCGCGTTGTAGGCGTTGACGGCCTTGTCGCCGGAGTCGGCCTCGTCGTCCTGAGACTGGAACTCGAACTTGAAGCCGTCGTCCATCGCGTTGATCTCGTCAACGGCGATCTGGATGCCGTTCATGACCGCGATGCCGTAGATGGCGGCGCCGCCGGTCAGGGGGCCCTGAGAGCCGAGCTTGAAGGCGCCGGCAGCGGGGGCGGCGTCAGCGGCGGGAGCCGCAGCGGGAGCCGCGTCGGCCGCGGGGGCGGCCGCAGGAGCGGCGGTGGCGGCGGGAGCGGAGGAGCCGCCGCAGGCTGCCAGGGCAAAGACCATGACGGCAGCCAGGACAAATGCGAGTGCTTTCTTCATTGTGGTTTCTCCTTTTTCATTTTTTGGATTGACTGTTTTATATGGAAAGCGGCGCGGAGCCGTTTTCGCCGTATGAAAAAACTCGGCCCCGACCTGAGCGGTCGGGGCCGATCTGAACACATCAAATCAGGCCGCTGACGAACCCGGTCGTATCATCTGGGGGCGGCAAATCAGGCCGCGAAGGGCGATAATTACCGCAAGAAGGACCCCGATCAGAAGTACGAAAACAAGCTCCAGGGACAGTACGGCAGAAAAAGCAAAAATCGACACTGCAAAAACAGCGCCGATCACGAGCAGGATGAAGTTGAAGGAAGCGCGCGCGAAGGAAGACCCGTTCGCCTGAGCGAACGAACCCGTACCGCTGTGCTTGCAAGACCTGGCAGTCATTCCCGCGTCTCCCTTCTTTGAAGTGGCATCACTTTAGCACGGGAAAATCCGGCTTGTCAAGCGGGCAAGTGTTTTTTCTGTCAATCCGACAAATTTTACAAAGCTGTCAGGATCA
>CADCLH010000131.1 GCA_902802215.1 Oscillospiraceae bacterium | reverse complement strand
GCTCTCAAAAGAATTTTTATAGTCATTTCTGACTTCAAGAACCCTTTTCTTGGTGCTTATTTTGCATAAGCTGTTCTTACATTGTTCAATTTTCAAGGTACATCCTTGCCCCCGCCTCTACGGCGACAGCTTGGTTATTCTAGCACAGCGCCGCGCCCGTGTCAACAGTTTTTTTCGCGTATCGTGAAAAAATCGATCCCTGTCGGACAGCTTGCGGCAGTCGGCTAAGGCCGAGTGCTCGCATAATATACCACCCGAAAATGCCTTTTGTCAACACTTTTTTTGCGTTTTTCCGGTGAATTTTTTGCGAATTTTTGCGCCCCAAAATCTTGTGGTTTTGGGGCGCAATCAGCTACAAAATAAGGGGGGCGTTCAGTTGAACCAGCTTCCGATATAGGGCAGGGGTTTCCGCTTTCCGTCGAGCACGTTTTTGATGCCGACGTAGGCCAGGTAGATCTGCGCGAGGGTCACGAGCCAGCCCAGTCCGATGATGGAGCCGGCGATGCGGCCGATGAGTCCGGCGAGGAAGAGCTTCATGCCCTGTTTGGCGTGGAAGGCGGCGAAGCCGTCGTCCTTCGCGAAGAGCATCGGCACGAGGAAGAGTCCACTGACATAGGACATCCCGGCCATCAGCTTGCTGAGATCGGCGCTTTGGACCGTGTTTTTCACGGTGTCAGTGTAGTTGTTTGTCCCCGATGTCCTGGAGGTATTCGTAAAATTTCGCGTCTGCTCCTCCTTGGCCTTCTGGCGCTGGGCGTACTCGGTCTCGGCCCACTTGCGGCTGTTCTCCTGCTGACGTTTGCGCTGCTCGTCGAGCTGTTTGCGCAGGGTGTCGCTGTCGAACTGGCGGTATTTGTGCTGGGTGCGCTCCTGCCGTGGCGCCTGCTGCGCGGCGCTCGCGGACGCGGCGGAGCTTGTCGTCTTCTGTTCTTTCTCGGCGTTTTCGTCAAAGCCGCAGGCGAGGCATTTGCTCTGCCCGTCTGGGATATACGCGCCGCAGGATGTGCAGTAGCCCATAGCGCTCTCTCCTTCTCATCAGCGTATGAGCATTATACCGCACGAATATGAACAATTCAAGCATTACGCGCAAAAGCGGTGTTTTCCGATGTTGACGATCAGGGGCCTCGACCAGATCCACTTGCTGGTCGCGGTGGCGGGGTTGAAGTAGTAGATGGCGCCGTAGCTCGGGTCCCAGCCGTTCATGGCGTCCTGCGCGGCGCGGTAGGCGCTCTCGGCCACGGGCTCGTTGAACTGCCCGTCGTCGAGGCAGGAGAAGGCGCCCGGCTGGTAGATCACGCCCGCGATGCTGTTGGGAAACGAGGGGTGCTTAATGCGGTTGAGCACGACCGCGCCGACCGCGACCTGGCCCTCGTAGGGCTCGCCGCGGGCCTCGGCGGAGATCAGCCGCGCGAGCAGGTTGAGGTCTCCGCCCCGCGCGCCGCCGCTGTTCCCCTTGGGCGTCATGCCGAGCGCGGCGAGCGTCAGATCGCCGACCTGGCCGTCGACCTGCAGGCCGTTTTTCTGCTGGAACCAGCGCACGGCCTTCTCGGTCTGGCTGCCGTAGACGCCGTCGACCGAGCCGCTGTAGTAGCCCCAGTTTTTGAGCCGGCTCTGGATCTCCGACACGGTCGCGCCGGAGGAGCCCTTTTTGTACAGGTCGGCCGAGGCCTTCTGCGCCAGGGCGATGATGAAGATGTTGACGGCGAAGATCAGCGCCAGCGCGAGCACCAGCCGTTTTTTCTCCTTACTCATGGAAAAGCCCCCCACAAACACTTTTGAATAGTTTGTGGGGGGCGGAGAAAACGATGCGTGGAAAATTATGCCCGCGTTTTGATCTCGTCGAGGATCTTCGCGGCGAAGTCGTCGAAGGGCATCGCGCCGAGGTCCTCGCCGCTGCGGGTGCGGACCGCGACCTTGCCGCTCTCGGCCTCGCGGTCGCCGACGACGAGCATGTAGGGCAGCTTCTGCATCTGCGCCTCGCGGATCTTGTAGCCGATCTTCTCGTTTCTGAGGTCGGTCTCGACGCGCACGCCGAGGGCGGAGAGCTTGTCCGCGACCTGCTTGGCGTACTCGTCCGCGCGGCCGGTGATGGGCATGACCCGGACCTGCACGGGGCTGAGCCACACGGGGAAGGCGCCGGCGTAGTGCTCGGTGATGATGCCGATGAAGCGCTCGATCGAGCCGAAGACGACGCGGTGGATCATGACGGGGACGTGGTCCTCGCCGTCTGCGCCGACGTAGGTCAGATCGAAGCGGCCGGGCAGCTGGTAGTCGAGCTGGATGGTGCCGCACTGCCAGGTGCGTCCGAGGCAGTCCTGGATGTGGAAGTCGAGCTTCGGGCCGTAGAAGGCGCCGTCGCCGGGGTTGACGATATACTCCTTGCCGATGCTGGTGATGGCGTCGGCGAGGGCGGCGGTGGCGATATCCCAGTCCTCCACGGAGCCGATGTGGTCCTCGGGCATGGTGGACAGCTCGATCTTGTAGGGCAGGCCGAAGAGAGCGTAGACCTCGTCGAAGAGCTGGGCGATGCGGATGACCTCGTCCTTGATCTGCTCCTTGGCCAGCAGGATGTGGGCGTCGTCCTGGGTGAAGGCGCGCACGCGGAACATGCCGTGCAGGGCGCCGGAGAGCTCATGGCGGTGGACGTTGCCGAGCTCGCCGTAGCGCAGGGGCAGGTCGCGGTAGGAGTGCGGCTCGAGATCATAGACCAGGATGCTGCCGGGGCAGTTCATGGGCTTGATCGCGAAGTCCTCGCCGTCGATGACGGTGGTGTACATGTTGTCCTTGTAGTGATCCCAGTGACCGGAGGTCTCCCACAGGGTGCGGCGCATGATCTGCGGGGTCATGATCTCGACGTAGTCCCACTTCTTGTGGACCTCGCGCCAGTAGTCGATCAGGGTGTTGCGCAGGACCATGCCCTTGGGCAGGTAGAACGGGAAGCCGGGGGCCTCGTCGCGGAAGGCGAAGAGCCCGAGCTCGCGGCCGAGCTTGCGGTGGTCGCGCTTCTTGGCCTCCTCGAGCATGACGAGGTAGTCGTCGAGCTCCTGCTGGGTGCGGAAGGCGACGCCGTTGATGCGGGTGAGCATCTTGTTGCTGCTGTCGTCCTTCCAGTAGGCGCCGGACTGCTGGGTGATCTTGAAGGCCTTGAGGGCCTTGGTGTACAGCAGATGGGGCCCGAGGCACATGTCGATATACTCGCCCTGCTGGAAGAAGCTGAACTCGGTCTCGTCGGCCAGATCGTCCATATGCTCGAGCTTGTAGTTCTCGCCGCGCTCGGCCATGAGCTTCTTGGCCTCCTCGCGGGGCAGCACGAAGGCCTTGAACGGCAGGTTCTCCTTGACGATCTTCTTCATTTCCTTCTCGATGGCCTCGAGGTCCTCGGGCGCGAGCTTCCTGTCGCCCAGATCGACGTCGTAGTAGAAGCCGTTCTGGGTGGCCGGGCCGAAGGCGAAGTCCGCCTCCGGGAACAGGCGCTTGATGGCCTGGGCCATGATGTGGGCCGCGGAGTGGCGCAGAACGTGCAGCTCCTCCTCCGCCGGGCACTCGGCCACGTGGCCGTCCTTGTAGATGATCTTCATATTTTTATCCTCCAATAATATAATACCCAATTATCGCTCGAATCAAAAACACCCTCGGCCTTGCGGCCAAGGGTGCATCAAATACACGGTTCCACCTTGGGATTTCACTCATTGCATCCGTAACGGGGACGTCCGGGACGGCATTTCCTCCGTCCGGCTCGGGAGCGGTAGCCGGGATCGTCTCTGCGAGGCGGCTTGCAGCCTGCGGCCGCCTTCTCTGTGCGCATCGTCGATCCGCTCTCTCCGTCAAAGCCTTTTGACCTGTGTATCATAACACCGGGAAAAAGCGCTGTCAATTCCTTTTTTACAGGGTAAGGCGCATGTAGATGGAGGTGTCCATGGGGCTGTCGTTGTAACGTTCGATCTCCTCGAAGCCGTAGGCCCTGTACAGCCGCAGCGCGGTCTGCAAAAACGGCAGCGTGTCGAGCAGCATGACCTTGTAGCCGATCGCGCGCGCGTCGGCGAGGATGCGGTCCATCAGCACCCGGCTCAGGCCCTGACCGCGGTAGGCCGGGCGGACGTAGAGGCGCTTGAGCTCGCAGCTGTCGTCGTCGATCTTTCTCAGGCCGATGCAGCCGGCGGGCTTACCGTCGGCCAGCGCGAGGTACAGCCGCCCCTCCGGCATACCGTATTTGTGTTCGAGGTGCTGAAGCTCGTCGTCGTAGTTCTGGAGATCGAGATAGGCCTGAAAGGCCGGGTCGCCCTCGACGAGCATGTCCGTGTACTCCCCAAACAGCTCCCCGATCTCTTCCTTATAAGAATACGCCGGTACCAGTTCGATGTTCATGGATCCTTCCTCCGCGTGGTTGACATTTTTTCTTCTTTCCGTATAATAGATGCGCATTTTGATTATATCCTACTGCGCTTCTGTTCGCAAGTCCATGAGGTGATCCGATGTTCTCCCTGCTGCTCGCCGTCATTTATCTGGCCTTCATCAGTCTGGGCCTGCCCGACTCGCTGCTCGGCTCGGCCTGGCCGCTGATGCGTCTGGAGCTGGGCGCGCCCCTGTCCTTCGCGGGCGTGATCTCCATGCTCATCGCCTGCGGCACCATCGTGTCGAGCCTGCTGTCCGACCGTCTGACCCGCCGCTTCGGCGCGGGGCTCGTGACCGCGGTCAGCGTGGCGATGACGGCGGCGGCGCTGTTCGGCTTCTCGGTCTCGCCCTCGGTCGGCGTGCTGTGCCTGTGGGCGATCCCCTACGGGCTGGGCGCGGGCGCGGTGGACGCGGCGCTCAACAACTTTGTTGCCCTGCACTACTCCTCGCGGCACATGAGCTGGCTGCACTGCTTCTGGGTCATCATGCGCGCGGCCCTCAGCCTGACCGGGCGCTGGCAGCTCGGCTACCGCTCGGTGAGCGTGATCCAGGTCGTGCTGACGGCGCTGCTCTTCCTGTCGCTGCCGCTCTGGCGTGCAGGGGACAAGGTCTCGGAGACGGAGACGCCGCGGCAGCCCCTGGGCCTGCGCGGGGCGCTGCGCATCCCGGGCGTCCCGAGCATCCTGCTGGCCTTCTTCGCCTACTGCGGCGCGGAGAGCACGGCGGGCCTCTGGGCCAGCAGCTATCTGGCAGGCGCGCGGGGCGTGGACGCCGAGACCGCGGCGGGCTTTGCCTCGCTGTTCTTTCTGGGCATCACCTTCGGCCGCTTCCTCAACGGCTTCATCGCCGACCGCATGGGCGACCGGCGGAGCATCCGCCTCGGCACGGCGGTGATGGCGCTGGGCGCGCTGCTGATCCTGCTGCCCGTCCGCGCCGAAACGCCCGCCCTCGCAGGGCTCGTGGTCTTCGGCCTCGGCTGCGCGCCGGTCTACCCCTCGGTCATCCACGCCACGCCCGCGCACTTCGGCGCGGAGAACTCCCAGGCGGTCATCGGCATCCAGATGGCGGGCGCCTATGTGGGCACGACCTGCATGCCGCCGCTCTTCGG
>CADCLH010000130.1 GCA_902802215.1 Oscillospiraceae bacterium | reverse complement strand
AGGCCGAGGACCACGCCGCCGCCGAACACGATCAGGGTCAGCAGCAGGTTCAGCCACCACAGGGAACGTCTCTTCTTTCTCGGCTTTTCCTGCACCGCAGTGCTGTTTGCTTCGCTCATGATTGTTTCCCCTTTCCAGTTTCAGCTTTGTTTTTCAAACCAGGCGCCCGCCGCCTGCGCGTCCTTCCGGATCTGCGCGGAGAGCTCCTCATAGTTCACGAATTTTTGCTCCGGCCGGAGAAAGCCGTAGAAGTCCAGCCGCGCCTGCCGTCCGTAGAGGTTGCCGGAATAGCGCAGCAGGTGGCTCTCCACGGTGACGCGCTCGGACTCGGAGACCGTCGGCCGCACGCCGACGTTGGTCACCGCGATATGCTCGGACCCGTCCTCCAGATAGACCTTCGCCGCGTATACGCCGTGCCGGGGGACGATCACGCCGTCCGGAAAGCGCATGTTGATGGTGGGCGCGCCCATTTTGGTGCCGAGGCGATACCCGGAGTGGACGGTGTCCAGCAGCGTGTGGGGATGACCCAGATAGCGCCGCGCCTGCTCCATGTCCCCCGCCTCGACGAGCGTGCGGATGTAGGTGGAGCTCACGACGCGCCCGTCAAGCAGCACGGGCGGGATCACGTCGCAGCCGACGCCGCGCTCCGCGCAGTACGCCTTCAGCTTTTCCGCCGTGCCCTCGCCGCGGTAGCCGAAGCAGAAATCATGCCCGACCACGACCCAGGCGACGCTGAGCTCCTCGATCAGCGCGTCGGCAAACTGCTGCCAGGGCATGCGCATCGTATGTTGATTGAAGTGGATAAAGACGACGTTGTCGATCCCGTACAGGCGGCGGATGATCTCCTCGCGGCTGAGGGCGCTGTTGAGCAGCTTGACCTCCTTCCCGAAAACCAGGGTGTCGGGATGGACGTCGAAGCTCAGCACCGAGGGCGTCGCGCCGATCTCGTCGGAGCGCTCGCGCACCCGGCGCAGCAGCGCGCCGTGGCCGATATGGACGCCGTCGAAAAAGCCGAGGGCAATGGCCCGTTTGATCATGTCATACCTCGAAGAAGCTTTTTACGGTGTGCATGCGGCCGTCCTCCGCCCTGCCGAGCATGAGAAAGGTCCCGCTTTCACCGTAGATGCGGTAATCCCCGTCCGGCAGCGAGGTGGGAAAGCTGCTCCCGCAGCGGAGCCTCTTCTCCTCCTCTGACGAAACGCGGCACATTTGGTTCCCGGCAAAGAGCCGGTCCACCGGCAGCAGCCGCTTTTCCAGCTCCCCCGCGTCCGCGAGAGCCTGGATTTCGGAGATCGTCAGCGCGTCTTCCACCGAGAAGCCGCCGGCCTCGGTGCGGCGCAGCGCGCTCATGCAGCCGCCGCAGCCCAGCGCCTGTCCGATATCGTGGCAGGTCCGAGCAGGGTCAGCTCGTGGATGACGACGCCGCGGGGTCTGCGCTCCACCTCGCCGCCGCGTCTGGCGACGTCGCAGAGCTTTTTGCCGTTGACCTTGACGGCGGAGTACATGGGCGGAAGCTGCTCCTGCGCGCCGCGAAAGCGCTCAAGCGCCGCCTCCAGCTCGTCCCGTCCCACGTCGGCCCGGTTCTTTTCCAACACCGTGCCCCAGACGTCCTGGGTATCGGTGACTGTGCCGAGGCGCAGCGACGCCAGATAGCGCTTGCTGTCCCGCTCGGCAAACTCGACCGCCCGGGTCGCGCGGCCCGCGAAGACGACCAGAAGGCCCGTGGCCATCGGATCGAGCGTTCCGGCGTGACCCACGCGGCGCTGCCGCAGGATCCCCTTGAGCTTGACGACCACGTCGCTGCTGGTCCAGTTCGGCTCCTTGTCCACAAGGAGGACGCCGTTCATTTCCAGACCTCGTCGATCACGTTCAGCAGCATCTCGCGCGCCTTCTCCGCGTCGCCGTAGATCGTGCAGCCGGAGGCGCGCTCATGGCCGCCGCCGCCGAAGACCTCGCAGATGGCGCGGCTGCTGACCTTGTCGGAGGAGCGGACGGAGACCTTGCTGGTCCCGTCCTCCTGCTCGCGGATGGTGAGGCTCAGCTCGCTGCCCTCGGCCCTCCCGGCCAGACTCGCCAGATCGTCCAGATCCTCCTCGCTCACGCCGGCCTTTTCCAGCATCTCCCGCGTCACGCAGGCCACCGCGATCTCACCGCCGCGGTAGAAGCGCAGCGAGCCGTAAATCAGGCTCTCGAGCTTCAGACGCGCCAGCGAGACCTTGCGGAAAAAGCGCCGGTTGACCTCCTGACTGTCCGCCCCGCAGCGCAGCATCTCGGCCGCGGCGCGAAAGGCGGCGGCGTTGGCGTTGGCATACTGGAAGCAGCCGGTATCCGTCGAAAGGCCGATGTACAGAAGCGTCGCCTCGCCCTTCGTCAGGCTGGTGTTCATGTTCTGGATCAGCTCCAGGATGATCTCGGCGCAGGACGCCTTCTCGGGCCTGACGAGACTCTCCGCGGCAAAGCCTCTGTTCGTCGCGTGGTGGTCGATGCAAAGATCGACCTTCCCCTCGAAGCCCTTCGGGAAAAGCGTCTCCTCGGCCACGTCCGTCGAGACGACGTATTTGGGGACGAAGCCCTCCGGAGCGAAGTAGCGCCCGCAGTAGTCCAGCTGCTTTCCCTCAATCTGCGGGTTCGGATACAGCCAGGCCGTCCGCCCCGCCCGCTTGAGCGCGCTGCACAGCGCCGCGGCGCTGCCGACCGTGTCGCCGTCCGGATTGCGGTGCGTGACGATGAGGATGTTCTCATGTGTCAGCAGCTGCTTTGCACATTGTTTATAGTTCATCTTCCTCATCCCCGTGTCTGATCTCAAGGGAATTGATCATCTCGCTGATGTGCGCCCCGTACTCGATCGAACGGTCGACCTCGAACACGAGCTCGGGCGTGTAGCGCAGATCCAGCACCGCGCTCAGCTCCCGGCGCAGCCACCCGGAGGCGGATTTGAGCCCCTTGCGGAACTCCTTCTCGTTCTCCAGACCCAGCACCGACAGCCAGACCTTGCAGTAGCGCAGGTCGCCCGTGGTCTCCACCCGGGTCACGCTGATCATGCCCTGCTGCACGCGCGGGTCCTTCACGTCGCGCAGTTTGGCCGCCAGCACGCGCTGGATGTCGTCGTTGATTCTTCCGATTTTGTTGGATGCCATGTCGTTTTCTCCATGCAAACGGACGCTTTCGGGAAAAGCGTCCGTATCCTGTTCACTCGGTCAGGGGTTGATCTGCTCCATGACGAAGCACTCGATCACGTCGCCGACCTTGATGTCGTTGAATTTTTCGATCTGCATGCCGCACTCGTAGCCGCTGGCGACCTCCCTGACGTCGTCCTTGAAGCGGCGCAGCGACGCCAGCTCGCCCTCGTGAATAACGATGTTGTCGCGCAGCACGCGCACGTCGCAGCCGCGCTGGATCTTGCCGTCGGTGCAGTAGCAGCCGCAGACGGTGCCGACCTTCGACACCTTGTAGGTCTCGCGCACCTCGGCGTGGCCGATGACGGACTCCTTGAACTTGGGCGCGAGCATGCCCTTCATGGCCGCCTCGATCTCGTTGATGCAGTCGTAGATGACGCGGTACATGCGCATGTCGACCTTGCTGCGGGCCGCGCTGTCGCGGGCGGCGTTGTCCGGGCGGACGTTGAAGCCCACGATGATCGCGCCGGAGGTCGCGGCCAGCATGACGTCGGACTCGTTGATGGCGCCGACGGCGCTGTGGATGACCTTGACGCGGACCTCGTCGTTGGAGATCTTCTCCAGCGAGGACTTGACGGCCTCGGCAGAGCCCTGCACGTCGGCCTTGACGATGATGTTGAGGGTTTTCATCTCACCCGCCTGGATCTGGCTGAACAGATCGTCCAGACTGACCTTCTTGGTGCCGGCCAGCGCGTTGTTCGCGCTGGAGATGCGGCGCTCCTCGGCCAGCTCGCGGGCCATGCGCTCGTCGCTGACGGCGTTGAAGGTGTCGCCCGCGCTGGGGACGGAGTCCATGCCGGAGATCTCCACCGGGGTGGAGGGACCGGCCTCGGTCACGCGCTGTCCCTTGTCGTTGATCATCGTGCGCACGCGGCCCACGCTGGAGCCCGCGATGATGATGTCGCCCAGCCGGAGGGTGCCGTTTTGCACAAGCACGGTCATGATCGGGCCGCGGCCCTTGTCGAGCCGCGCCTCGATGACGGCGCCGCGGGCGGCGCGCTTGGGATTGGCGCGCAGCTCCTGCACCTCGGCCAGAACAACGAGGTTCTCGAGCAGGTTGTCAATGCCCATGCCGGTTTTGGCGGAGATGGGGCAGATGATCGTGTCGCCGCCCCACTCCTCGCTGACGAGGTCGTACTCGGTGAGCTGCTGCTTGATGCGCTCGGGGTTGGCGCCGACGGTGTCCATCTTGTTGATGGCCACGACCACCGGGATGTTGGCGGCCTTGGCGTGGTTGATCGACTCGACGGTCTGGGGCATGATGCCGTCGTCCGCCGCGACGACCAGAATCGCGATATCGGTGACCATGGCGCCGCGGGCGCGCATGGAGGTGAAGGCCTCGTGGCCCGGGGTATCGAGGAAGGTGATGGGGCTGCCGTTGATCTCCACGGTGTAGGCGCCGATGTGCTGGGTGATGCCGCCGGCCTCGCCGGAGACGACGTTGGCGTGGCGGATATAGTCGAGCAGCGAGGTCTTGCCGTGGTCGACGTGGCCCATGACCACCACGACCGGGGCGCGCGGGACGAGATCCTCTTCCTTGTCGGCGGAGTCGTCGATCAGGCGCTCCTCCACCGTGACGATGACCTCCTTCTCGACCTTGCAGCCGAGCTCCATGGCGACCAGAGCCGCGGTGTCGTAGTCGATGATCTCCGAGACGGAGGCGAACACGCCGAGCTTCATGAGCTGCTTGACGACCTCGGAGGCGGTCTTCTTCATGCGCGAGGCGAGCTCGCCCACGCTGATCTCGTCTGGGATCTGGACCTTGAGCGGCTGCTTCTTGGCGATCTCGAGCTGGAGGCGGTTCATCTTTTCGCGCTCCTCCTGCCGCCGCTTGGCGGAGGAAGCCTGCGGACCGCTGGGACGCTGTTTGGACTTGCTGCCGATCTTCTCCTTGTTGCCGCGGCGCATGTTGCTGTTGTTCGCCTTGGCGCCGGCCATGTCCTCGAACTTCTCGTTGTACTTCTCGATATTGACCGCAGCGCCGCCGCGCGTGTCCACCACGCGCTTCTCCGCGACCTGGCGCGGGGTGTGCGGCTTGTTCTGCTTCTCCTTCGCGGGAGCGGCGTGCTGCGGCGCGCTCTGCGGCGCGGGCGCGGCGGCCTTCGCGGCAGGCTTTCCGTCCGCGGCCTTCGCGGGCGCGGCGGCGGGCTTCGCCTCCGCCTCCTTCGCCGGCGCGGGCTCCTTGGCGGGCGCGGCGGGCTTGGGGGCCACCTTGAAGATGTCCTCCAGACTCGCAGCCTGGTTGTGCTGCGTCATATATTCAAAGATCACGTCGAGCTCATGATTCTCCAGCACCTGCATGTGGTTCTTCGGCGCTGCGATATAGTCGGTAAGGATCTGCGAGATCACCTTGGAGGTCACGTTGAAGTCCTTAGCCACCTCGTGAATCCTGTACTTGATCATGCCCATTCTTCTGTCCTCCTCTTGTCGTTCCTCTTCATGCCCTTGCGGGCGGCCGTCTCCTTTTTGCGCCGCGCCGCTTTCTCACAGCGCTTTGCGATCTCCTGCGCCGCTTCGGCGTAGCGTTCCGGATCCGCGGCCGCCAGCTCCTTCATCAGGGCGTTGGCAAAGCCGATATCCGTCACCGCCGCCGCGGAGCAGCCGCTGACGCCGAGACAGTCCGCCAGCTCTTCGCGGGTATAGGAAAGCGGGATGGTCAGCGCCCGGCGGCCGACGCTCAGATGCTCGAGCTTCCGCCTGGCGTTGTCCGCCGCGTCGCAGCTTATCAGCAGGAGCTTCGCCCTGCCGGCGCGCAGCGCGTCGGACGCGTTGTCCACACCGATCTCAATGGCCGACGCCCTTCGCATCAGGCCGAGCAGCCCCAGTGCCTTATCCGCCATCTCCACGCTCCATTTCCTCTTCCAGCCGGGCGTAGATCTCCGCCGGGATCTGAGCGGAAAACGCCCGCTCCAGCGCCCGGGCCTTCACGGCCTTTTTCAGGCACGCGCTGTTCGGGCAGACATAAGCGCCCCGTCCCGGAGCCTTGCCCCGGAAATCCAGGCTGATCGTCCCGTCGCTCGCGCGCACCACGCGGATCAGCTCCCGCTTGGGCTTCATTTCGCGGCAGCCCAGACATTGCCGCATCGGTATTTTCTTTTCCAAGGCCGCCGTCTCCCTTCTTTTTTCGATTCTCTAATCGGTTTTCTGTTTCTCTGTTTTCCAGATCGCGCGGAACACCGGCTCCGACAGGAAGGTGTAGCCCTCATGCAGCAGGAATCCGG
>CADCLH010000129.1 GCA_902802215.1 Oscillospiraceae bacterium | reverse complement strand
TCGGCAAAGGCGGCCATCGGCGCCAGCGACAGCAGGAAGACCAGCGCCAGCAGCAGGCTCAGGATGCGCAGCGACTTTTTCATTTCGTTTTCCTCCCAATATCTTGTTATGCCCTCCGCGAGGGCTCCACAATATCTTCTATTATTATACAAGCATGCCCCTCCGCCGTCAAGCGTTCCGGGTCGATTCCGAAAAAACAGCGGAGCCGCATTCGCGGCTCCGCCCTGCATATTGTATTTATTTCAGATACTTCACGAGGTCGAAGTCCTCGACGCCCTCGGCGAAGGCGACGGGATTGGCCTCGATGAAGGCCGCGAGCCTGTCGTTCATCCCGGCGACGGCGGTCTCCTGACGCGCGGTCACGGGCGTGCCCTGGGCGCTGTAGAGCAGGCTGTCGGCGCGCAGCGGCAGACGCATGATCACGTGGTAGCCGTAGGCGCTCTCCACCGGGTCGGAGACCTCGAAGGGCTCGAGCGCGTTGACCGCCGATTCAAACTCCTTGACCATGGTGCCGGAGGTGTAGGTGTAGCCGTTGGGGTAGGCGATCTTGCCGCCGTCCTCGCAGAGCTCCGCCTTGAGCTCGAGGAAGCGCTGCTCGCGCTGTTCGGGATCGGCGATGGCGCGCAGCTCGTCTGCGATCTCCCCGGCCCTGAGCTTTTTCTCGGCCACGGCGGCCTCCTCCAGCTTGTCGCCGGTGTTGGGGTCGATGGTCATCAGCAGGATGTGCCCCGCGGAGACGTAGCCCTTCTCCTCCAGATAGGCGACGGCCTCGTCGTCCGTGACCTTCGCGCCGTTTTCGCCGTAGGTGTCGTCAAAGAAGGCGTCGAGCTGGAGGTTGGTCTCGCGGATGCGGCGGAAGGTCTCGATGCCGAAGCCCTCCTTTTCGAGCTCGGCGGTGAGCTGCTCCACCGTGGCGTTCTCGCCGAGCAGGGCCTTGGCCAGCGCCTCGTCGGTGAGCTGCGCCTGCTGGTCCTCGCTCAGCGTGATCTGCTCCTCGGCGGCGAAGCGGCGGTAGGCGAGGATATTGGACAGGTTCTCGTTAGTCTCATGGACGGCGTACTGGGCGTAGGTCATGCCGCTGCCGTCGCCGACCGAGCCCTCCCAGTCCGCGGCCAGGCCGTAGAAGCTCGCCATCTGGCGGAAGTAATCCTCGATCTGCCGTCCGGTCGAGAAGAGCCACTGGCAGTATTCGTCCCAGCTCACGGTCTCGCCGCCGAGGGAGAGCACGACCTCGTCCGGCGCGCGCAGGGCGCGGATCGCGTCCTCGTCCAGGCTGCGGATCACGACCGCTTCGGCCGTCGTCTCCGGCTGGGCGTCGGGCGCGAGAGCGTCCGTCGGGGCGGGAGCCTCGGACGGCTGCGCCTTCTGGGTGATGCTGACGATGGAGGCCACGACGCCGAAGACGAGCAGCACGGCAAGCACGATCACGACAAAGCGTTTCATATCATCATACTCCTTTGTATTCCGGTTTCAGACTTCTCCGTTATACCATCGTTTGACGGGCAAATCAAGGAGATTCTGTGAACTCACACGCCTTTTCCCCAGTCGGCGGCGAAGCGGCGCGCCTCGTCGATGACGCGGGCCTTGTTGAGGATCTTCACGCTCAGGCAGGGCTTGGAGCCCGCCTCGACGCGCAGGCGCTTGTTGTACTCGGGCCTCGCGTACAGGGCCGAGACCTTCTCCATGTCGAAGTCCGCGACCGTGTAGCGCAGGCAGCCGTTTTTCTGGGCGATATCGGTGATGCCGGCGCGTCCGGCCTCGCCCCGGAGCAGGGCGACGTGGATCAGGGCGTTGACGCCGGGCGGGGTCTCGCCGAAGCGGTCGATGAGCTCGTCGGTGAGGTCGTCGGCCTCCTCCTCGGTGCGGATCAGGGCGATGCGGCGGTAGATATCCATGCGCTGCTCGCTCGACTCGATATAGCGCTCGGGGATGTTCGCGGCCACGGCGAGGTCCGCCGAGCAGTCGGCGCGCTGCGGCGGCGCGATCCCGCGGGCCTCGAGCACGGCCTCGCTGAGAAGCTTCATATACATATCGTAGCCCACGTCCACCATGTGGCCGGACTGCTCCGCGCCCAGCAGGCTCCCCGCACCGCGGATCTCGAGGTCGCGCATGGCGATCTTCATGCCCGAGCCGAAGGCGGCGAAGTCGCGGATCGCGTTGAGGCGCTTTTCGGCGTCCTCGGTCAGGACCTTGTCGCGGCGGAACGTAAGGTAGGCGGAGGCCCGTCGGGTAGAGCGCCCGACGCGGCCGCGGATCTGGTGCAGCTGCGCAAGGCCGAGGCGGTCGGCGTCCTCGATGATGAGGGTGTTGACGTTGGGGATGTCGATGCCGGTCTCGATGATGGTGGTGCAGACCAGGATCTGGGTCTCGCCGGAGACGACCGCGTCCATGACCGCGGCGAGCTGCTGTTTGTCCATCTGCCCGTGGGCGACGGCGATCGTCGCGTCGTCGTCCAGAAGCTCCCGCAGGCGGCGGGCGGTGCGCTCGATGTCCTCGATGCGGTTGTGCAGGTAGTAGACCTGCCCGCCGCGCTGGAGCTCGCGCCGGATCGCGTCCGAGACGACGCCCCAGTCGTGCTCGAGCACGAAGGTCTGCACGGGCTGGCGGTCCTCGGGCGGCTCCTCGATGGTGGACATGTCGCGGATGCCGGACATGGCCATGTTCAGCGTGCGCGGGATGGGCGTGGCGGTGAGCGTCAGCACGTCCACGCCGCGCGAGAGCTCCTTGATGTGCTCCTTGTGCGTCACGCCGAAGCGCTGCTCCTCGTCCACGACCAGAAGCCCGAGGTTTTTGAACCTCACGTCCTTGCTCAAAAGCCGGTGCGTGCCGATCACGAGGTCGCATTCCCCGCTCGCGAGCTCGCGCAGCACGCGCGAGGCCTGGGCGCCGGTGCCCATGCGGGAAGCGCTGCAAAGCGGTCTGGTAGTGCTGCTGGGCCAGCACCGTGGTCGGTACGAGGATCGCGGCCTGTTTGCCGTCGAGCACGCACTTCATCACCGCACGCAGGGCGACCTCGGTCTTGCCGAAGCCCACGTCGCCGCAGAGCAGACGGTCCATCGGGACCGAGCTCTCCATGTCGGCCTTGATCTCGGCCACGCATTTGAGCTGGTCGTCGGTCTCGGTGTAGCCGAAGTTCTCCTCGAACTCGCGCTGCCACTCGCTGTCGGGGGCGAAGGCGTGGCCGGGCAGGCGCTGGCGCTGGGCGTAGAGGGTGATGAGGCGGTCGGCCATGTCGCGGGCCGAAGCCTTGGCGCGGCTGCGGGTCTTCGCCCACTCGGCCCCGCCCATCTTCGACAGACGCACGGGTTTGTCCTCGCCCGCGCCGGTGTATTTCGACACCAGGTCGAGCTGGGTGGCCGGGACGTAGAGCGAGTCGGTCCCGGCGTAGCAGATCTTGATATAGTCCTTGTCGAAGCCGTCGACCTGCATGCGCACGATCCCGGCGAAGCGGCCGATGCCGTGGTTCTCGTGCACCACATAGTCGCCCACCGAGAGGTCGGCGCAGGACTCGATGCGCTCACGCCCGGGCGGGAGCTTTTTGGCGGCCTTCGCCTGCTTGCCCCGCGCGCGCAGCAGCTGCGAGTCGGTCAGCACCGCAAGACGCAGGGCCGGGTACTCGAAGCCCGCGGACACCGCGCCGATCGTGATCGCGCAGCGGCCCGGCTCGGGCAGGCGCGTCAGCTCCCGGAAGACCGGGGCCTGCACGCCGCGCTCGTTGAAGAAGCTTTGCAGCACCGACGCGCGGCGCTCGTCGGCGGCGAGGACCACGACGCGGCAGTCCTGTTTGAGATAGGCGGCCACGTCGTCGCAGGCGGTCTGGGCCGAGCCCGCGTAGGACGGGAGCTGCTTGGCCAGGATGCTGGTCAGGGTCCGCGGCGGCAGAGGCGCGCGGCCCACGGTGAAGGCGTCGGCCATGTAGAGGGGGCTGTCCGCAAGCCGCCGGAACAGCGCCTCGTTCGAGACGCGAAAGCCCTCGGCGCTGACGGCGATCATGCCGCGCTTTTGCAGCTCGCCCACGTCCTCCGAAAGCTGCTTTTCGTACGCGCGCGCCCGCTCGGCGCAGCGTCCGGGCTGGTCGAGGAAGACGACGGCCTCCGCCGGGATATAGTCGAGGGCGCTGGCCTCGCCGTACAAAAGCGGCAGGTAGCGGTCGAGATCGGACAGCGGCACGGCGTTTTCGAGCTTTTCGGCGTCGGCGCGGAGATTGGCCGCGAGCGTCGCGGCGAGCTCCGTTCTGCGGCGCTTCTGATAGCTGTCGGCGAAGCGCTCGATCTCCTTTGCCAGCGCCGCGGCCCCGCCGGGGTAGAGGGCGCTGAGGGCTTCGACGGCGGGCAGGACCGTGCATTGCTCGAGCCGCTCGGTGCGGCGCTGGCTCTGCACGTCGAAGAAGGACATGGAGTCGACGTCGTCGCCCCAGAACTCGATGCGCACCGGCTCGCGGTCGGCGGGGGAGAAGAAGTCGAGGATGCCGCCGCGCCGCGCGAACTGGCCCGGGCCCTCGACCTGGGGGCTGCGCCGGTAGCCGCAGCGCAGCAGCGCGTCCTCCACGTCCTCGGGCGGGACGCTCTCCCCGTCCGCGATCGTGAAGGCGGTCTGCAACAGGGCCTTCGGCGGCAGGGTGCGCTGCATCAGGCCCGAGACCGAGGCGACGGTCAGCGCGCTCTCCCCCTTCGCCAGACGGTAGAGCGCGGCGAGGCGCTTCTGCTCGCTCTGGCGCGAGGCGGCCTCGGCGGGGTAGAACACATAGTCGCGCATGCCGAGGACCGCGACCTCCTCGCCGGTCATGGCCGCAAGGTCGCGGGCAAAGGTCTCGGCGGCGGTGTCGTCGGCGCAGACTACGAACAGCGGCAGGCCGAGCGCGCCGTACAGCGCCGCGGCGAGATTGGCCCGGTGCACCGGCGACAGGCCGGAAACGAGCGCAGGAAGCCCTCCGCTCTCCCGCAGAGAGGGGAGGGCGGCGGCTTCCTTGTGGTTGAGGATCTGGCTGAAAAGAAGATTCATACGGGGGTCCGTTTTTTGTCATCCTGAGCGGAGGCGAAGCCGGAGTCGAAGGATCTCAAGCGTCGGGTTTTCGTACGCTTGGGATTTCTCGACTCGCTGACGCTCGCTCGAAAGGACATCGTTTTGGGCTTTGTCTGCGGTCTGAAAGGGGCGGCGGCAGCCGTCCCCTATAGTTTATTCCTTTTCCGGCGCTTTGATGTCCAGCATGCGCCAGACGGCGGAGGCCGGCATGAAGCGGGTGTAGAAGTCGGGCAGGAGGCGGTGGACGACGGGCGCGAGGTCCGCGTTGCCCTTCATCGGCTTGACGTAGAGATTTGTCTTCACCCCGGCGATCCTGTAGTCGCTTTTAAGCTCCTCGTAGCCGAAGCGCGTGAAGAACTTGCGCAGCTTGCGGAGCCGATCGGGGTCTGGGTCGTCGAACTCGGAGATCTCGGCGAGCACGCCCTGCGCGTCGGCGTAGCGGCGGTTGAGCTCGCGCATGAGCTGCACGCCGAAGCCGCGCCCGCGAAACCACGGCATGACGGCCATGTATTTGAGGTCGACATAGCCGTAGAGGTTTTTGGTCAGCACGACGGCGTAGCCCGCGTCCATGCCGCTGTCCCCGTCGTGCAGGGTGAGAAAGTCGACGGTGCCGTTCATCATGCCCCGGTGCAGGGCGAGCTTCCCGACCAGCTCCTCCGAATCGAAGTCCGTCTCCAGCAGCGGATAGTAGCGCTCCAGATCCCGGTGTCCGGCCTTTTGTAATGTCAGCATGGCGGTTCCTCCCCCGTTATTTCAGTTGCTGTGCGCGGCACAGCGCGGCGTAGACGCCGTTTTTCGCCAGCAGCTCGTCGTGGCTGCCCATTTCGGCGATATGCTCGTCCTCCACCACGGCGATGCAGTCGGCGTTGCGGACCGTGGAGAGGCGGTGCGCGATGGTGATGGTGGTGCGCCCGCGGCTCAATTCGTCGAAGCTCGCCTGGATGCGCTGCTCGGTGACGGTGTCGAGGGCGGAGGTCGCCTCGTCGAGCACGAGGATCTTCGGGTTTTTCAGAAAGACCCGCGCGATGGCGATGCGCTGCTTCTGTCCGCCCGAGAGCATGACCCCGCGCTCGCCGATGAAGCTGTCGTAGCCGTCGGGCATGAGCAGGATCTCCTCATGGATCTCGGCGCGGACCGCGGCCTCCACGACCTCCTTGTCGGTCGCGTCGGGGCGGCCGTAGCGGATGTTCTCGCGCACGGTCCCGGCGAAGAGGAACACGTCCTGCTGGATGACGCCGACGGCCCGCCGCAGGCTCTCCTGCGTGAGCGTACGCACGTCCTGTCCGTCGACCAGCACCGCGCCCCCGGTCACGTCGTAGAAGCGCGGCAGCAGCGAGCAGAGCGTGGTCTTGCCGCCGCCGGAGGGCCCGACCAGGGCGAGGCTCCCGCCGGGCGGGACACGGAAGCTGACGTTTTTCAGCACCTCCACGCCGTTTCCGTAGGAAAAGCAGACGTCCCGGTACTCGACCTCGCCGCGCACGTCTTTGAGCTCCTTCGCGTCGGGGGCGTCGGTGACGGCGGGCTCGGTGTTCATGATCTCGAGGAAGCGCCCGAAGCCGGCCATGCCCTGCATGTAGATCTCGGAGAACTGGGTCAGGCGGCGGATGGGGCTGATGAAGACGGAGATATACAGCGAGAAGGTGATGAGGTCGACGTAGCTCATCTCCCCGCGCATGATGAGCAGGCCGCCGACCGCGATGGCCACGACCTGGGCGATGCCGCCGGTGAACTCCATGCCGCTCTGGAAGCAGGCCATGGCGCGGTAGTACTCGGTCTTGGCGCTGCGGAAGAGGGCGTTGGCGCGGTCGAACTTCTCGCTCTCCCTGTCCTCGTTGGCGAAGGCCTTGGCGGTGCGGATGCCGGAGATGCTCGACTCGATGGCGGCGTAGATATCGGCGGTCTTGCGCTTGACCTCGACGTTGGCGCGGCGCATGGCCGCCCGCTGCGCGAGCGTGAACCACAGGCTCAGCGTGATGACCAGCGCGAGCGCGAGGGCCAGCTTCCAGTTGACCGCGAGCATCACGAGCATGGAGCCGACAAAGGTCAGCGAGCAGATCAGCAGGTTTTCGGGCCCGTGGTGGGCCAGCTCCGTCACCTCGAAGAGGTCGGAGGTGATGTGGCTCATGAGCACGCCGGTGCGGTGGCGGTCGTAGAAGGAGAAGGAGAGCTTCTGCATGTGCTCGAAGATATCGCGGCGCATGTCGGCCTCGACCAGCACGCCCATGCGGTGGCCGAAGACCACGATGACGTAGTTGAGCGCTGCTTTGACGACGTAGGCCGCGGCCAGCAGCGCCATGACCGCGAAGAAGGCGCCGTAGCGCTTGTCCGGCAGCAGGCGGTACATGGACAGGCGCGAGACCCAGGGGAAGACGAGGTCGACCAGCGCCACGCACACCGAGCAGCCCATATCGAGGAAGAAAAGCCTCTTGTGCCCCGCGAGGTACTGCGCGAAGATCCGCAGCGGCGGGGCCTTGTAGTCGATTCTGTTCATGCGTATTTCTCTCTTTCGGCCACGGCGAGGGCGTCGCAGCGATTATTGAACTCGTTGTCCGCATGGCCCTTGACCCAGTGACAGCGCAGCTCGTGCGTTTCGCTCAGCTCGAGCAGGCGCGCCCAGAGGTCGGGGTTGAGGGCGGGCTTTTTGTCGGCCTTGATCCAGCCCTTTTTCTGCCAGCCCTTTGCCCAGCCCTTTTCGAGCGCGTCGATGACGTATTTGGAGTCGGACCAAAGCTCGACGGCGCAGGGTTCCTTCAGGGCTTCGAGGGCTTCGATCACGGCGGTGAGCTCCATGCGGTTGTTGGTGGTCATGGCCTCGCCGCCGGAGAGCTCCTTTTCTTTTCCCTGATAACGCAGAACGGCCCCCCAGCCTCCCGGCCCGGGGTTGCCGCTGCA
>CADCLH010000128.1 GCA_902802215.1 Oscillospiraceae bacterium | reverse complement strand
GCGGCGAGCAGCAGCGCCGCCGTCAGAAAACGAACTCTCTTTTTCATTCTGCGATCCCCCTCAACCATGCTTCTGCCGGATAGACGCGTAAGCCCTCCGGTTTGTTCCGTCATAGCTCCCCGTCCGCCGAGAGCATCATGCGGTCGTTGTCCAGCGCCTTGCCTGCGGCCTCGCGGAAGAGGACCAGCAGATCGGGGACCGTAAGCTTTTCCCGCTCCTTCCCCTGCGCGTCAAAAACGATCCGACCGTCGTACATCATCAGCGTGCGGCTGCCGAGATCGAGGGCGGACTGCATGTTGTGGGTAATCATCAGGCAGGTCAGCTTCCCCTCCTCCACGATCCGGCGCGTGAGGGTCAGCACCTTTTCCGCCGCCGCGGGGTCGAGCGCCGCCGTGTGCTCGTCAAGCAGGAGCAGCTTCGGCGGGTTGATGATCGCCATCATCAGCGTCAGCGCCTGCCGCTGTCCGCCGGAGAGCAGACCGACCGGCTGCGTCATCCGGTCCTCGAGGCCCATGTCCAGCTCGGCGAGGCGGTCGCGGAATTCCGCGCGGTCCCTTTTGGTGATGCCTCCGAACCAGCCGCCGCGTCCCGCCGCGAGGGCGAGATTTTCCTCAATGCTCATACCGGAGGCGGTGCCGCGCATCGGGTCCTGGAACAATCTGCCTATGACCTTGGCCCGCTTATGCTCGGGACTGAGCGTGATGTCCTCCCCGTCGAGAAGGATGCTCCCGCTGTCGGTGTAGAAGGAGCCCGCGATGGCGTTGAAGAGCGTGGATTTGCCCGCGCCGTTGGCGCCGATGATGGAGATAAATTCCCCGTCCTCCACACGGAGCGACAGGTCCGTGATCGCGCGCTTTTCGTTGACGGTGCCGGGGTTGAAGGTCTTGGAGATGTGGGAGATGTCAAGCACGCGCGCCGCCTCCCTTCCCGTATTTGTGGGAAAGCCGCCGGTGCAGCTCGGGATAGCGCGCCTTCAAATAGGGCCCCGCGATGGCAAAGATGACGATGACCGAGGAGACCAGCTTGAGCATGAAGGCGGGCATGTTCAGCCGCAGCGCCAGCGCGTAGACCAGGCGGAACACGACCGCGCCGAGCACCGCGCCCAAAGCCCTGCGGGGGATGCCGCCGTTCGGGGCGAAGGCGCGGCCCATCAGCAGGGAGGCCAGCGCGATGGTCACCATGCCCGAGCCGATGTCGATGTTGACCGACTTCTGCGCCTGCGCGAGCAGGCAGCCGGACAGGCCCGTGAGGGCGTTGGAGGCGCACAGGCCGACCAGCGTGGTGAAGGCCGGGTTGACCGAGGAGGCGCGCAGCATGTCGATGTTGTCGCCGGTGGCGCGGATCGCAAGGCCGAGCCTCGTGCGCAAAAACAGGGTCAGAAACACGAGCGCGAGCAGGACGGCGAGCAGCGCCACCGCCGTCTTGTAGTACGGGGCCAGCGGGGTCTGCGCAAGCAGCGCCTTCATGGCGGTGAAGACCGTCTCGGTCTTGTTCATGTTCAGCAGCGAGGCCCCGCCCATGATGGCGATGTTGATGGAGTAAAGCCCGGTGTTGACCACGATGCCGGCAAGCAGGCTGTCGACGCCCATGCGCGTCTGCAACAGCGCCGTCACGAAGCCGGACAGCATCCCGGCCGCCATGGCCGCGGGGATCGAAAGCCAGGGGTGCCCCGCGAGCGCGACGACCGCGCCGACGACAGCGCCGAGGGTAAAGCAGCCGTCGGTGGACAGGTCGCACACGCCGAGCATGGAATAGCTCAGGAACAGGGCCAGCACCGTGAGCGAGCCCATCAGGCCCAGCTCCAGCGCGGTTTGAACAATGGACAGCAAAGCAGGATACTCCTTTTTTACTTCAGATCGTCGAAGCTCTCGGCGGTGGTGATCGGCTGCACCTTCGTGCAGAAGGGCGCGAAGGTCTCCGCGAGCTTGTCGTAGTCGAGGCCGAGCTTTTCGCAGATCTCGGTGTTGACGGTGGCGGTGCCGTTGTCGAAGGTGCGGACCGGGACGGTCCCGGGGTCCTTGCCCTCGAGCAGGATCTCGGCGATCATGTCCGCGGTCTCGACGCCGAGATTGGCGTAATCCACGCCGTAGCCGAGGAACGCGCCGTTGAGGGCGAAGCTGTCGGCCCCGGTGTAGTGCGGGATGCCCGCCTCGGCAAGGGTCTCGTAGATGGCGAGCTCCGCCGTCATGATCGTGTTGTCGGTGGGGGTAAAGACCGCGTCGACGCCGTCCTTGACCAGCGCCTCGGCGGCGAGCATGACCTCGTCGACGGTGGTGCCGGTGCGCTCGACGACCTGCACGCCCTTCTGTTCAAGGTACTCCTTGGCGGCCTTGATCGGCGCGGTCGAGGAATCCTCGCTCATGTTGTACAGCAGGCCGATGCAGTCGGCGTCGGGGTCGGCCGCGAAGATGAGGTTCATCACGGCGTTGGTGTCGAGGTAGTCGGAGGTGCCGGTGAGGTTGGCGCCCGGGGCGTCCAGCGAGGCCACGAGCTTCGCGCCGACCGGGTCGGACACGGCGGCGAACACGACCGGGACGGGATTGTCCTCGGTGGCGGCCTGCATGCCCAGGGCGACCGGCGTTGCGACGCCGACCATGAGATCGACCTTCTGGGCGAGGAAGTTGGCGATGATCTGGTTCATGACGTTGGCGTCGAGGTTGCAGTTGTCCTCGAGGACGGTAAAGCCAACCTCGTCGGTGCTCAGCTCGTCGAGCCGGGCGCGGATGTTGGCGATGATCTGGTTGAGCGAGGCGTCGTCGACGAAGTTGCAGATGCCGACGGTGTAGACGGTCTTTCCGGCGTCTGTCGGGGCCGCCGTGGACTGGGCGGGCGCTCCGCCGCAGGCGGCGAGCGTCAGGATCATCAGGACGGCGAGGAGGAGGGAAATGCTTTTTTTCATGGGGAACGCTTCCTTTCTTCTCGGGACAGACGACAAAAAACCTGTCCCTGCAAAATGATTTGCTGGGACAGGATCGTAAACCGAACCTGCGGTGCCACCCGGCTTGACGCAATGCGCCCACTTTACGCGTACCATCATACGCAGACCTTTGCTAACGGGGAGTCATGCCCCGGCTTCCATACTCGGCCCTGCGGCCTTTCCTGTCGCCCTCGGAAGTCCATTCGGCCAGGTGTTTTCCGCCGCCCTCACACCGTCGGCGGCTCGCTGTGGGAAAAGAGCTCTGGCTTACTCACTCTTCCTCGCTGGTTTAAGGGGAGTCTATCATGCTCAAATCGGTTTGTCAATGTCGCTTTTGTCCGAATCTTTCGCCGTATCCCCGGGAAGATTCTCCTTTTCCGACAAAGAAGCGCTCTTTGCCCTGCGCTGCGTGACCAGCGTCCAGACGCACACGGCGAGCACGAGGCCGATCATCAGCCCGATGCGCATGTTGTCCATGAGCTTTCCGATCACGGTCCCGAGGGCGACCCCGAGCACGACCGCGAGGCTCAGACCCCGGGTCCCGGCATACTGTCTGTCGTTCATCCCGCTCCCTCCTCAATAGACCGTTTTGATCTGCTCCGGCTTGAGCCCGTACCGGCGGCAGAATTCCGCCCTGTCGTCCTCGGTGCGGATCAGCATGACCTCGTGGAGCTTCCCGCTCGCCTTTTCGCGCATGCAGGCGACCTTCTCGCCGGTGCAGATGCTCGCGCGGATAACGGGCTCGTAGTCCTCCGGAGCAAACTGCGGCAGCTCCGGCTCCGGTGCTTTCCTTCCGAACAGCTTCATTTTTCCCCTCCAAACTCCAGCACCCGCTCCTGAAACTGCGGGTCCTCCTCATACAGTCCGTGTCCCAGCCCTTCGAGCATCACGAGCCGCGCGCCCGGGATGCGCGCGGCGAGAGAGCGCGACGCCTCGCCCGAGGCGATGCGGTCGTCCGTGCCGCCGATCACGAGCGTCGGGCATGTGATTTCCGGCAGCCTCTCCCAGGCATCGTGCGTCACGCAGGCTTCCGCCTGGGTCAGAAAGCGCCGGAAGCTCTTCGGCTTCCCCACGTTTCCGAGCAGCGCGTACATCGGCCGCATGAGCCGCAGCCGCGCGGGCGTATAGGCGCGCTCGGCAAAATCGAGCATGAGGCCCTTGTAGTCGCCGCGCCGCGCCTGCTCCGTCCAGAGCGCGATCGCCGCGCGGATCGTGTCGTTGGGCCTTGCAATCGTCACGACCGGCATCAGCCTCTCCACCCGCTCCGGATGGTCGATCGCCAGCCACTGGGCGATCATCCCGCCCTGCGAGATCCCGACCACAAAAGCGGAGCGTATGCCGAGCAGCGCCATGGCCCGCGCGAGATCGTCCGCCATCTCCCGGGTCGAATACGTCTCGGGCAGGCGGTTGCGGCGGCTGAACAGGTACACGGTGTATTCCCGCGCAAGCTTCCGGTACATCAGCGCGAAGGGCAGGGCCGCGCCCTTCACGGTCTTGAGCCCGTCCCCGACACCCGGCAGGATCACGAGCGCGCGATCCCCGCTTCCGAAGCGGACATAGTCCATCGTGTCGTCCCCGAGACAGAGCCCGCCGTTATACGCGTTGAACATCGTGTATCACCTCTCACCACACATAGGGGATCAGACGCCAGCGCACCTTTTCCTTGTACGCCGCGTAGCCCTCAAGCCCCTCTTCAAGCACCTGCTCCTCGTTTTGAATGCGCCGCACGAGCAAAAACGGATAGGGCAGCATCACCGCGAAGGACGCGAGCGACCCGAGGACGAGCGGCATGGCCCAGAACATCAGCACCGTGGCGAAGTACATCGGGTGCCGCACCAAGCCGTACAATCCCGTATCCACCAGCTTCTGCCCCTGCTGCACCTCCACCGTGCGGGAGAGGTATTCGTTCTCGCGCAGCACCTCGCCGAAGAGGGCGTAGCCGACGAGGAACACCGCCGCGGCCGCGAGCTGCACGCCCCACGGGAGCGTCAGCCAGGATAAACGGAAGCTCAGTCCCCCGAGCACGAAGCAGGCGACGAACATCAGCCCGCTCAGCGCGATCACGCCCTTCTGCACGAGCTGCTCCTCTTTGGCGTTGAGCCTCCGGCGCAG
>CADCLH010000127.1 GCA_902802215.1 Oscillospiraceae bacterium | reverse complement strand
TCCAGCACCCCGGAGTAGAAGATCGCGGTCACGGGGAAGCCCGAGCACTCCTCCAGACAGGAGAAGATGCTGCAAATCCCCGCCGGTTCTCCGCCGTAGTAGCGCACCGCCTCCAGCGCCGCGCGCACGGTGTTGCCGGTCGTGACCGAGGCGGCCAGCACCAGCACATGGCGGTTCTGGATCAGATGGGCGGTGTTCTCCCGGAAGATATACTGGCCGGAGTTGGATTCCGGCGAGAGCACATAGATGGTGTCGTGCTCGTTCTTGTTGCGCACGCCGAGCTCCGTCAGCGCGTCGGCCAGACAGGCGCCGAGCACCTCGGTCCCGTCGAGGCACAGGATCGTGTCGACGCAGTCCGTCTTGTGGTACTGGATCGCCAGCTCCTTTGCGGCCTGCTTGGCTTCCGAGAGCCGGTGCTTGGTGTAGGTCATGTCGATGTAGTAGTTGAGATGGCTGTGGCTTGTGGCGAAGTGGCCCTTGGCAATGCGAAGCGGGATGCTGCTGTATTCGCTGCGGAAATGGATGGTGGGTATGACCATGCTGCATGCTCCCTTCCTGTCATGGTTGCTCTGTCACGTCGGCTTCTGCTCTTCCGCTTTCTACTTTATCATAACGGGCCCGGCCTGGCAACAGAAAGTGCGGGTTCAGGCCTTCCTTTTTCTCTCGCGCTTGTCCGCGTACATGATCTTGTCCGCGCGGCGGACCGTATCGATCACCGAGTGATCGATCAGCGGATCGTACACGGCGACGCCCATCGAGACGTGGACTTCCTCCCAGCGGTTCCCCGCCTCCGTGCACTGGGCCTTCCGGCGCTCTTCAAAGCTGCGGATGAGCTCCTCCCGGTCCTCGTAATCCCCGTTTTGCAGGATGGCGGCAAACTCGTCCCCGCCGATGCGGAAGACGGGGCTGTGCTGGAACACCTGACAGATCATCCTGCTGGCCGCCTTGAGATAGACGTCGCCCTTGTCGTGCCCGAATTGATCGTTCACCGTTTTCAGGTTGTCGCAGTCGAACACGCCCACGGCGAAGCGCAGCTCCTCTCCCCGGTCGATCCGGCCCTGGAGCTCCTGCACATAGTTTGCGAAGGCGCCCTTGTTGCGCACGGAGGTGAGCGCGTCGACAAAGACGCGCCGGTTCAGGTCGTTGACCAGATGCTCCTCCTCGAGGATCTTCTTCTCGGCCCGGATGCTGCGCAGCAGCAGAATGACGATCACCAGCAGCACCGCGGCGATCACGCTCATCACGATGAACAGGTTGTCCCGGATCAAATCGGAGAAGCTGGTCTTCACGTCCTCCGTGGAGTAATAGGTCAGCGCCGTGTGGACGACGGCGTCCGGCACCGCGCCCGCTACGCGCGCGAGGATGGAATACAGCTCGGTATCGCCCTTGCGCAGCGCGAAGCAGTAGTCCATATCCACGCCGGTGTAGACCGTGGTCAGGCGCAGCTTCTCGCACTGCTTGGAGATGTTGCTGTAGCGGTAGTTGCTGATGATGACGCAGTCGGCCCCGCCGGCGGCCACGGCCTCGAGCCCGGTCGGCGTGTCCGGGAAATAGGCCCGCTCCCAGGTGGGATAATTGTCCGACAGCCACATGTCGTAATTCGTGTTGCCCTGGTTGACGGCCACGACCACGTTTTTCTTGCGGATGAACTCCTTCTGCTCGGAGGCCCGCACGACCGCGTCCATCTCCGCGCGCATCAGCGGCGGCGACATGACCACGCCCAGCGTCTCGCTGTCGTAGTCGGTCAGGTTGGCGGGGAACACGCAGTCCACCTCGCCCTTTGCCATGGCCTCCATCGCGGCCGCCGCCGTCGGGAAGCAGACCGCCTCAAAGTCCAGCCTTGCGTTTTCCAGGCAGGTCGAGGCATAGCTCAGAAAATCCTTCAGGGCGCCGGTCAGCTCTCCCGTGGCGGGATCGGAGGCGCAGAACGCCAGATAGTTGTCCTGATAGCCCACGCGGATCGTCCCGTGCGCGTTGAGCCAGGTCTGCTCCTTTTCGCTGAGATAGCGGTCGTTGTTGACGTTTCTCAGATACTTCTCGTGCAGCTGCTGATTGTAATACTTGTTCTCGTCCTGAATGCGGTTCATCGCGGCGTCCAGCTCGCTCAGCAGGTCGGGCCGGGCCTTGTTGACCGCGAAATAGAAATCCGACGAGCCGATCTTGCAGACCGGGACGGCCGGCTCCGGGTCGCCGTAGACGTCCATCGTGACAAAGGCGTCGAACTGCCCGCCCAGCAGGAGAAGGGATTCGTCCTCCGGGCCGGTCGTCTCCACAAGCTCCGCCTCGACCCCGTGCAGCTGCGCCCACTGGAGGAAGGCCTGCTCCTGGAAGCTGTTCTTCGCCACGCCCACCCGCTTGCCGTTGAGGGAGGTGTAATCCTCGGCGGTGATCTCCGCATTGTCCGGAGCGACGAAGATGTAGTAGGCCTCGGTACCCATGGGGAGGGAGGCGTACAGCATGTCCTGCGCGCGCTCCTCCATAAAGGACACGTCGCTCAGCAGGTCGAGCTCGCCGTCTTTCAGCTTTTGCAGCAGCTCCGTCCAGCTGCCCTCCACATACTCGTAGGTCCAGCCGGTATAGGCCGCGACCTTGCACTGATACTCGTAGGAGTATCCGGAGCGTCTGCCGTACTGATCGGTGATAAAATACGGCTCCTCATGCCAGCCGACGCGCACGACCTTCTCCCCGCCCTGCGCCTGCGCGGCCAAAGGCGGCAGAAAAGACGCCGCCAGCAGCAGGACGAGAAGCAGCGCCGCCAGCCGGATCGGGCGGTTCAGGTTTCTCTGTCTCATCGTATTCTCCCGCGCACCGCCGGCCGTTTCAGCCCGCGATGCCTTCCTTCGTGAATCGGTTCAGGGACTCCCCGGCTTCTGCATGGCCTCCGGCAGCGCCTGATGCAGGCGGACCCGGTCGATCGTGTTCCGGACGCGCAGCGTCAGCAGCTCGGGGATAAAGGGTCTGGTGACAAGATCCTCCGCGCCGAGCCTCAGACCGGCCGCCGCGTCCTCCCGCTCCCCGTCCGCGGCCAGGAGCAGCACGGGGATATCCCGCTGCGGGGAGCTCTTCAGGCTGCGCAGCGTCTCGAGGCCGTCCGCCCCGACGTCCAGCAGGATCAGGTCCGGACGGTTGGCCCGGACGAACGCAGGCAGCTCGCCGCCGGAGCGCAGCGCGCTCACCCGGAACTGCTGCCCGCCGAGGATCTCCTCCGCGCGCGCAAGACACGCGGCGTCGTCCGACACGACGGCGACCCAGTCCTGCTTCCCGGGCCTGTGCAGCCCGTGCTCGGTCAGACGGACCTTCCCGGTCTCCCAGGTGATCTCCGCCTTCTCGTGGTATTCCATCTGCTCCCATCTGTTCCGGAGCCTGTTGATGACCACGTCGATGCCGAACTCATGCGTCTGGGGCAGCAGCAGGAAGATCTGGTTCTCGCTGACCTCGACCATCAGATCGCTGTTGCGCAGCGACTCCTGCATCAGATGCCGAAATTGCAGCATGATGTCGTCGTGCGCTTCCTTGGCGACGATCTCGGGCGCCATATGGACCGTGAACAGCACGCGGTAGGCGACGCCGTGGTAGCGCTCCATATAGCGGATCATATAGCGGTAGATGTTGATGAAGGCCTCGCGCCCCATCCACATCGCATTGGTGGAGATGTTCCGCTCCTCCAGGATCATGGTGACGGAGTCCAGCGTCAGCTGGGCGGAGGCGGCAGGCTGGCCCTGCTCCGGACCGCCGCTGAGGGCGCAGCTGTGCTTGCCCTTCTGCTTGACGGCGCCGAGCGCCTGGTCGGCCAGATGAAAGAGCGTGCCGAAGTCCCGGCCGCACGCCGGCACCGCGGCGGCGCCGATGGAGACGCCGACGGAGAATTTCAGCTGATCCCCCAGCAGTTCCCGGAGCATGTTCACATAGTCGCCGTTGATCCGCTTCGTGAAGTGGATCAGCTCGTCCTCGGTGCGCATGTTCCTGGCGAACACCAGAAACTCATCGCCGCCGATCCGGCCGCAGAGATCCTCCGAGCGCAGGTTGTTCTTCAGCAGCTCCGAGAACAGGATCAGGGCGCGGTCGCCCATATCGTGGCCGCAGAGGTCGTTGATGAGCTTAAAATTGTCCAGATCCAGCACGCACAGAAAGCCGGTCTCCGTGCGGCAGGCGTCCGTGATCTTCTCCTCGGAGGAGTTTTTGTTCAGCATGCCCGTCATGCCGTCGAGCATGGCCTCCCGCTCGAACTGCTGCAGCTTCTCCTGCGTGCGCAGCGCGTTCTGCACCCGGGTGATCAGGATCCCGGGCGCCAGAGGCTTGCGGATATAGTCGACCGCCCCCGAGCGGAGCCCCCTGCTCTCCGTCGCCAGCTTCTGGTCCGCGGACAGAAAGATCACCGGGGTCTCGGGGCCGTCGCCCTCCTGCTGCCGGAGCTTCGCCAGCGTCTCGAACCCGTCCATGCCGGGCATCATGGTGTCCAGCAGGATCAGATCCGGGGTCGAGGGCGCGTTCTCTTTGAGGAAATCGAGCATCGCCTGACCGGATTCCAGCGCGGTCACGCGGATGCCGCTCCTGCTCAGCACACGGTCTGCGATTTTCAGATTCGTCGCTTCGTCGTCGACGATCAGGACCCATTCCATGGCGCCTGTCTCCTTTATGCGTCGTGCTCCCGCCCGATCGAACGGGGGGTGAGGCAGCATTGAAAGCGCGCGTTGTCATCTCTGATAAATAAGTACTAGTAAATCATATTTTATCATAGAACTCCGGCGCTTTTCAAGTGCGATCCGGCAGAATATGGAACAAAATCGGGCGAGACCCGCATCTTCCCGCAGAGCCCGCCCGAGCGCTTTCGTTTTATCCGCGGCGGCCGGACTCTCCGGTCCCGCATCCCGCTTCAACCGACAGTGTATGATCGTGTTTTCGCTCTATCATGTCCTTTTGCCGGCAAAATGAAGAGCATTACAACAGTTCAAATTGAAAGTTTTCAAATTTCAGCCTGCTGCCCTCGTCGATCTCCGGCGGCAGCAAGGCGCGCGCGATGAAAACCGGCTCCGCCCCGGGCTCCCCGCTCGTAAGCCAGGCATAGTCGCCGTCGATGCGGCTGACGGTGAAAATCTTCGTCTCCAT
>CADCLH010000126.1 GCA_902802215.1 Oscillospiraceae bacterium | reverse complement strand
TGCGTCGATTTGCCAAGATGATGATACACGATCCGGCCCGGTAATACAACATGAAAAGCTCTTTTCGCATGGTTTCAGGCTTGCTTTTTTCCCGGAACGGTTATATAATACAGCTGCAAATTCATATCGGTCATCGGAGGACAGTACGCCGTAGCGTAGGGGATCGTAAAGCGTGAGCTTTGCAGGCCGCCTGTTGGATAAGATGTCGAGTGAGCTCGGAACAAATGGCTGGAAAAGCCTTTTGTTGCCGAGCACTTTTTTCAAACAGGAGGCAAAAACATGGCAAAAATTACCCTCACCCGGCTTACGGACGACGACCGGGAACAGTTCATCCTCGACAACCAGCGCGCGTTCAAATACGGCGCGATGGAGGAATTCGGACGCCGGGACGAGCATTTTGAGGAAGACGGCGAAATCATCTCCCGCAGGACGATCGAGAACAGCATCGACGGAGGCACAGCCTACCGGATCCGCGAGGACGGGAGGATCGTCGGCGGGCTTGTGCTGAAGATCGTCGAGCGCCTGTATCCGGAAACGCTCGTCTGGGAAACCTGCACGCCGTACTTTGAGACGAGAAACATCCACTTCTATGTCAACAAATGCGGCTTCCACATCGTCGAATTCTTCAACTCTCATCATCCCGAACCCTGCGGCCCGGAGGCCGGTGAAGAAAACGATGACGCCGGAGAGGAAACGGACGGCATGTTCCGCTTTGAGAAGCAGATGAAGCGGAGGTGACCGGAATGGAGCACGTTCCTCACAGTTGATCGTATTTCGCGTTGCTGCCGCGGCATTTTTCGACGGGGTACTTGGCCTCGTTCTGATCCATCTTGGCGTTGATGATCGCGTCGGCGTCCAGACCGAGCGCGTCCAGCATGTTCTGGCAGTACACCATCACGTCGGCCAGCTCTTCCCCGACGTGGGTAAGGTCGTAGTCCGTATCGCTCCACTGGAAGCACTCCAGCAGCTCGTTTGCCTCGATGGAGATGGATTTCGCCAGGTTTGCGGGCGTGTGAAACGGATCCCAGTCCCGCTCTTTTGAAAAATTGCGGATCCTCGCTGTCGTTTCCTCTTTCATTTTCATCACCTGCGAGAGTTTAATGACGATCTGCTGGCGAAACGCCCTGTGCCGCATCCGCCTCCACGGTCCCGAGCTCGGTGTAGATCATGCCGTTTCGGCCCCGGTCGGAGCGCATGAGGGAGATCGTGTCCACGGTCATGGAGGCGGGGGAGGGGGAGAGCCCCGGCAGATCCCCGGAGGCTTTGCGGATCAGGGTGATGTGCGCTCGGAAGCGCTTTTTGTCAAAGGGGATGCCGCTTTCCGCAAGCGCCCTGCGGATGCGGCGCACCGCGGCTTGAAGCGGCGCGGACTCCCGCATCCCGGCCCACCACAGATCGCCGAAGCGGCCCATGCCCTCCAGACTGAGCTCGAACGGGCGGAACGTGACGGAGGACAGCGCGTCCAGCACCGGCTGCGCATCCGGGTACTCCCCGATGAAGGCGAGGGTCAGGTGCAGGTTTTCCTCAGGCGTGTAGTTCCCGCGCACGCCCCGGTCATAGAGCGCGTTCTGCATTTGGATCAGGCTGTCTTTCACGGTGTCGGACAGCCGGATGGCGATAAACAGTCTCATGGCAGAGCCTCCGATAAGAGGGATTATACTATTATCCGGTTCGGGCGGCTGATTTGTCAAGTATAAGAAGAAGGACCGCGCAGGCAAAGAACAAGACTGCGCCTCTTTCGCAGAACGATGTTAAGGATTTTTAAGGGGCGCCGCCGCTTTCCGCGCTGGAATAACCGGATTTCCCGTGTTATAATAAGCATACTCATAATGATCTGGAGGCACAGAAAATGATCAAACGGAAACACACGGTAGCCCTGGCGCTGGCGATCCTGCTGCTGCTGACGGCGCTCGGCGGCTGCGGGAAGAGGCCGGCCGCGCCGGAGGCGTCCGCGCCTGTCCAGAGCACGGAGCCCGTCGGAGAACCCGCGCCGTCCGCGCCCGTCCAGAGCTCGGAGCCGGCGGGCCCCGCCGAAGCGACCGAAGCCCCCGCGGCTCAGACGCAAACGGCGAACGCTTTGAGGACGTCATCATCCTCGAGGGCATGGAGGAGCCGGTCCGTTACGAGCATATCCGGAACGACGCGCTGGGATTCGAGATGGACTACGACTATGAGAATTTCGTACGTCACAGCGAACAGGATCGCGAGGTCTTTGTCTCGTGCTGGGACGACGCCGGCAAGCCCGAAAACTATCTCGAAGTGAGCTATAGCCCGCTGAGCGCCGAAGCCGCCGCCGCATCCGTCATCGAGACGCTCTCGAACGAGTATGAGGTCCGCAGGGATGACGCCTTCCCGCTCGAGCTCGCGGGCAGCTGCATCCGGATCTACGCAGACGAGGTCAAGGGCGGCGGGTATATGCCCGAGTACCTGCAAACGCTGTACATCATTCCCGCCGGGGACGGCTGCCGCATCGCCGCGGAGCACATGTACATCGTCGCATCCGAGGGCTTCGGGCGGCGCTTCCGCTATATGATGGACACCTTCTCGGTCGTTGCGGCCCAGACGAGCGGCGGAGAGAATCAGCAATCCGCGTCCGGCAGCTTTACGGGCGTTCAGGGGACGGAGTTTGTCGTTCCGGACGGCTTTGTCCAGCTGGATGAACGTCCGAATATCGGATATCAGTACACGTTCCGGCATCCGGACTATGAGATCCGGATCGCGGTCAATGAGATCGCCCCGGGCTATATCCCGGAGGGCGCGTATGAAACGGACTACAATATCGCCTCGAAGAACCCGGACGTCACGTATTTCAATCACGGCGAAAACTGGTTCATCCAGAGCGGATACAACAACAACGGGGAAGAGATTTTCTACTCCAAGGAGTGCTTGACCGACCGGGGATTGAAGACTTTCTGGATCACCTACCCGACGGCCAGGAGAGAATACGGCGACCCGATCGCGGCGGAGTTTGAGAAAAACTGCCGCTTTTGACGGAGCGCCGAAGTGAGCGTGCAGGGAGGATACTTTTAGAACAGGACTCTGATCTTGATCGGATCAGGGTCCTGTTTTATGCCCTTTAAAATTCCCCTTTGAAGTCAACAGAGTGATTGCATCGGAAAAGTAACCAAGTTAAAATAAACACAGGCAACCCGGAAACAGAAAACTGACAAGGAGGAATGTACACATGCCCAAATTTGACATCGTGGTCGTAGGCGCCGGCAACGCCGGTATGTCCGCCGCGCTGCAATGTCAGCTTGCGGGAAAAAGACGCTGCTGATCGAGAAGCACAACCTGCCGGGCGGCGCAGCCACCAGCTTTGTCCGCGGCCGCTTTCAGATCGAGCCCTCGCTGCATGAGATCTGCGACTACGGCCCCGAAGACAACCCCGGCGACGTGCGCAATATTCTGGAGGGCTACGGCGTCAAGCTCAAATGGTACGAATGTAAGGACTGCTTCCGCGTGATCTCCAGGTATTCCGACGGCAGCCCGATGGACGTGACCATGCCCGCGGGCATCGACAACTTCATCGACAAGATGGAGGAATACGTCCCCGGCTCGCGCGAGAAGATGACGAAGCTCTTCGCGCTCTTCCAGGAGGTGCTCGACGGCATCGCCTACATCACGGCCTCGAAGGGCAACCCGGACTCGAAGGTCCTGCAGACGGAGTATCCCGACATGCTGCGCTGCGGCGCCTACAGCACGCAGAAGGTCTTCGACGCGCTGAAGCTGCCGAAGAAGTGCCAGGATATCCTGGCCACCTACTGGAGCTATCTCGGCGTGGACATGGAGCATCTGGCCTTCATCCACTACGCCGCGATGGTGCACAAGTACGTCCAGCGCAGCGCCTACATCCCCGCCCACACCTCGCATGAGTTCTCCACCGCGATGATCGAGCGCTTCCGCGAGCTCGGGGGCACGGTGTGGTTCAACTGCCGCGCCGAAGAGTTCCTCTTCAACGGCGACAGGCTCTGCGGCGTGCGGACCAACCTCGGCGACATCGAATGCGATTACGCCCTGGCCAACATCAACCCGGATATCATCTACGGCCGGATGATGCCGAAAGAGCTGATCCCCGAGCGGGAAAAGAAGCTCTCCGCGGCGCGCAACCGCATCCTGGGCGGACGCATGTATACCGCCTATTTCTGCTGCGACTTAACCCCCGAGGAGCTCGGCATCACGGACTACAGCTATTTTCTGCCCAGCACGGCCGACTCCGCTGAGGAGTACAAGCGCATCCAGGGCGGCATGAAGACCAACGACTACTCGATCTTCCTTTGCTACAACATCGTCAATCCCGACTTCTCGCCCAAGGGCACCTGCGTCTGCTCCTTCACGACCTTCGGCGCGCCCGGGGAGTGGGGCGAGCTGAAGCAGGAGGACTACTTCAAGTTCAAAACCGACGGCGCGAAGAAGATGCTGCGCATCCTCAGGGAGAAAACCGGCATCGATCTTACGGGCCATATCGAGGAGATGGAGGTCGCCTCCCCCTGGACCTTCGCCCGCTATCTCGGCGTGCCCGAGGGCTCGGTCTACGGCTACGAGGCGCGCGATTGGGACGGCATGATGGCCCGTATGCAGATGATCGGCGACGACTACCCGATCAAGGGCCTGCGGCCGATCGGCGCGGCCGGCCCGCGCAGCGACGGCTACTCCGCCACGATCATCTGCGGCCAGCTGATCGCCGCCAGCGCCCTGAAGGATCTCAAAACCTGGAGCGAAGGAGGGAACAAGTAATGCCTGATCTGAAGGTGAAAGTCGGGCTGATCGGGAAGCTCGACATGCTCAAGTTCAAAAACATGAAAAAGGTCCGCGAAAAGGCCATCCCTGCACCCCGACGCTCTTGAGCTGGTCATCGACCGCATCGTCGACCGCGGCGGAGCACAGGCCAAAACCTTTGTCCTCAAACGGCCCGACGGCGCGCCGCTGCCCTACTTCCGCGCCGGTCAGTACATCTCGCTCAAGCTCCCGCTGGACGGCAGCTTCGTGACGCGCTCCTACTCGCTCTGCTCCTCCCCGAAGGATGCGCTCAACGGCGAGTACGCGATCACCGTGCGCTCCAATCCAGGCGGCTTTGTTGCCGACCGTCTGCTCGCGGAGAAAAAGCCGGGCGACACGCTCGTCAGCTCCTGCCCGCAGGGCTTCTTCTACTACGAGGATCTGCGCGACGCCAAAAACGTCGTCGGCCTCGCCGGCGGCTCGGGCATCACGCCCTTCCTGTCCATGGCCCGGGCGCTGGCCGACGGCATCGAGGACTTCAATCTGACCCTGCTCTTCGGCTCGCGCGGCGCGCAGCTGCCCGAAGTTCAAGGTCGTCCATGTCCTCTCCGAGGAGGAAAAGGAGGGCTTCGAGCATGGCTTCATCACGGCGGAGCTGATCGGGAAATACGCCCCGGCGGACGAGGAATACTCCGTGTTCCTCTGCGGCCCGGAGGCCATGTACAAGTTCCTCGGCCCGGAGATCGAGAAGCTCGGCCTGCCTCCGCGCCTCTTTTGCCGCAAGCTGATCGACGTCACCAAGACGCCCTGGGACTGCGAGGGCTATCCGCAGGAGCTCCGCGGCAAGAGCTTTACGCTCACCGTGCGCCAGGGGCCGCAGGAGTGGACGATCCCCGCGTCGGCCGACGAGCCCGTCCTGGTCGCCGTCGAGCGCGCCGGCATCAAGGCTCCGTCCCGCTGCCGCGCGGGCGAATGCGGCTGGTGCCGCTCCCGCCTGCTGGAGGGTACGGTGTTCATCCCGCCGGCCAACGAGATGCGCCGCTGGGCGGACGTCCACTACGGCTACATCCATCCCTGCTGCAGCTTCCCGACCAGCGATCTGGTCCTCGAGATCCCGGGAGAATACTTCTGAATCTGTAGTTGAACAAAGAACGGAGCCGGGGTCTTCTGACCCCGGCTCGAGTCCCCCTTCACGTACAATCCATGCAAAAATGGGAACTTTTTCGGAAGTTCCCATTTTTGCCTCTGAAGCTGTCGACACTTTGTCGACAGCTTCAGCCGGGGTCTTCTGACCCCGGCTCTGTCCTGTTATCGGGAAGGAGCTGTTCTCACGCTTCCTTACGCTTCCTTCGCCTGGCTCTGAAGCCAGCCGATGGCGCCGCTGACGTATGCCGCCACGCCGACCGGGAAGGCGTCCTCATTGAAGCGGATGTTCGGGCTGTGCTGCGGATAGGCGGGATAGTCCGTCGGGCATCCGCCGAGTCCGAAGAACGTGGACGGGACCTCGCTGGTGATGTAGCCGAAGTCCTCGGAACCCGCGATCGGCTTGAAGTTGCCGATGACCCGCGGGGCGCCGACGGCCGCGGCGACGCTCTCCCCGACGATGCGGGCGACGTCCTTGTCGGTGATGACCGCGCAGATCTGGGTCGGGAAGCTGACCGTGGCCTCCGCGCGGTACGCCCTGGCCGTGCCCTCCGCGAGCTCGGTGAGGCGCTTCTTCATGAACTCCCGCACTTCGCTGTCGAAGGTGCGGATGGTGCCGGTCATGAACGCGGTGTCCGGGATGATGTTGAACTTCGAGCCGCTCTGGAAGCAGCCGACCGTCAGCACGCCGAAGGAGTCCGGCGCGATCTCGCGGGAGTTGATGCTCTCCAGCGCCGTGAGGATGTGCGCGCCGACCATGATCGGGTCGACCGTGTCGTTCGGCATGGAGCCGTGGCCGCCCTTGCCCTTGACCGTGATCTCAAACACGTCGCAGGAGGACAGCATCGGGCCGTTTGCGTAGACGAGCACGCCCGCGGGCACGGCGGCGAAGATGTGGATGCCGAACGAGGCGTCGACATGCGGGTTCTCGAGCACGCCGGCCTTCAGCATGTTCTCCGCACCCGTGCCCATCTCCTCCGCGGGCTGGAACATCAGCTTGACGGTGCCGGGGATCTCGTCCTCCATCTCCTTGAGGAGCTTCGCCGCGCCGAGCAGCATGGCCGTGTGCGTATCATGGCCGCAGGTATGCGCCGCGCTGTCCGTCAGCGAGCTGAACTCCAGCCCGCTCTCTTCCTTCATCGGCAGCGCATCCATGTCCGCGCGGATGAGGATGCATTTGCCCGGCTTCCTGCCGCCGGCGAGCGCCACGACGCCGTGGTCGCCGCAGTCGGCAGGCGCGTAGCCCATCTCCGTCAGCTTCTCCTTCACGAAGCGGACGGTGTTGTCCAGGTCGAACGCCAGCTCCGGATGCTGGTGCAGATACCGGCGGTTGGCGATGACCTCCGGATTGATCTCCGTTGCTCTTTTCAGGTATTCCATGTCTGGCATAAAGCTCTCCTCCTATATACGATCGTCGGTTTTCAGAAACCGGATTCATTATATGACTGTCGAAAAACAAAAACAAGAATGATCTTTGTTGACTAAGCTGTCAACATGACGATCTGTCTGAAATGAGCCACATTTCAGACTTGATTTTTGCCGCGAGAGGGATATAATAGGCGATGGTTAAAGCTCCTTAACCCGCCCCCGGGCAAACGAGCCTGTTTTTTGCGCGGCGCTTAGCAGTTTTTAACACGTCCGGGAAAGAGGGATGGCCCATGCTTTTCAACGCGTATGGCGGCAGGGACGTTCCGACCGTCATCGGGAGGCTTGTATGAACCGTTATCTTGTTGTCGGAATGATCGGGCTCCTGAGCGGGATCCTGTGCGCGAGGGCGGACGTCCCCCTCGCCTGGTCCGGCAGAAAAGGCGATCCCGTCGACGCGCGTTCTCTGGGGAAGCCCGCGGCGTGGTGGACCGAGGTGCCGGAAACCCGGTTTGATAAAGCGTTCTGGCTGTCCTGCATCGGACAGCCGGGGACCTATCTCACCATGTGGACGCTGGCGGCGCTGATCGGGAGCAGGAATCCCGCTCTGGCGCTTGCGCTGAAGATCAACACCTTTATCGGGGCGTATACCGGATTGTTCTTTCACGGCTCCGTGTGCGCAAAGGCTGTGGTCCATCGCCGGCTTGCCGGGAAGCTGCCGGAGGAGGACGCCGCGGCCGCGGTGGATTCCGTGGGGAAATACGCAAGGATCCCGTCGCTTGTCTGCGCAGTCAGCCTGCTCTTTTTTGCGACGGCGATCATGGCCTCGGCAATCCTGCGCGGCGATCTGGATGTGCCGAAATGGATGGCGCTTTTCAATCCCGTCGCCGCAGCCGCGATCCTGGTCCCGCTCAGGAAATGCGGCGTCAAGCTCGGCGGCGCGATGGGGATCGGGTTTTCCCTGTTCGCGATCGTCCTGATGTGCGCGGGAGCGGCCGTATAATCCTGTTTTTCGTTAAAACGGCTCGTTTTAACGAAAAGGCATCGCGCAAGGCGCGCTGCCGGTTTTGTGCCCGAAGGGACAAAACACGTCTCATAGGTCTCCGACGCGCCTTTGGCGCTATAAAACGGCTTTAAGCCGTTTTATGGGAGACCAGTATAAGGAGGAGTGAAAAAGCATGCTTTTGACGGTTTTTCTGGCCGTCGTGTTTTGCGCAGCGATCACCCTGATGCTCTTGTCAGCAGTAGCGTTTATCCAGGACAAACGATTTTTCTCCTCGGCGCCGAAGGAGGCGCAGGAATTGCTCAAGCCGAGAGAGCAGGAGCTGTTTTATGGCGCCAGAACGATCGGCTGGACGCTCATGGTCTTCAGCATCCTCCTGATCCTGGGCGTGGGGATCCTCTCGATCTGGGACGGCTTCCGGAGCGGATTTGACTTCCGGCAGTTTTTCCTGCGCTTTGTGCTGATTTTCACCATATACAAGCTTTACGACATGATCTGCTTCGATTATTATCTTCTTTGCAAGTTCCGCTTCTTCCAGTTCTACTATCCGGAGGTGGAAGAGGTATACAGGAACAGGAAATACGGATACAACCTCAAAAGCCAGCTGCTGAAGCTCCTGCTCATTTTCCCCGCGGCGTCGGCGCTGGCGGCATGGGTGTGTACCCTGTTCGTGCGATAACGGGTATGTCGGCGATGAAAGCGAAACCGCCGGGAATTTCAAGGGAAAACCGGTGTAACACTTGTGAGGACAAGGAGGATGCCCGGAACCACTGCAACGTGGGCAACGGGCAGTTGGAGAGACGGGGGCGACAGGCGTCCTTAACAGATGACGAAATGCTTTTTCCTGGTCCTGATCAAGCCGTCCTCCTGCATCCTTCCCAGCTCCTTGGAAAGCGCGGTCCGTTCCACGTTCAGATAATCCGCCATCTGCTGCCGGTCAAACGGGATCTCGAACTCCCGGCTCCGGGCTTGCAGAGAGACCGTGTTGAGATAGGCCATCACGCGGCCGCGTATCGTTTTCGGCGCCGTATGAAAGCTGCGTCCGGACAGATGCAGATTCTTCAAGGCGGAAATCGTCAGCATGTTTGCCAGAAACCGGGACGCCCACGGCGTTGACAGGGCCGTCAGGCTGCGCGCGCCGCCCACACGGAGAAACAGGATCCGGCAGTCCTCGTTTGCGATCACATCCACCAGCAGCGGCTCGTTATCCAGCAGCGCGTAGGTCTCGGCAAACAGCTGCCCCTTCCCGACATGGCTGAGGATCGTCCGGTTGCCCCAGGCGTCGTTGCTCTCGACGGTCACGCTGCCCTCCAAAACAAGGCCAAGCTTTTCTGTGAGGTCCCCGGCATGCAGAAGAGCCTGGCCCTTTTTGCAGCGTTTTTCCTGCGCGTGAAAGCAAGCGAGCGCGGAGAGGATCTCCTCCTCCGTCATGCCCCTGAACAGCTTCGATTTTCGGAGAAAAGCCGTATCCATAAAAAGCCCCCCGTCTTTTTTGAAAATGTGGTTATAACCACATACTACTGCGCCGGATTATACTAGAATGAGCGCAGAAAAGCAAGGGAGGCTTTAAACATGATCCGTAAGATTATCCATATCGACGAAGAGAAATGCAACGGCTGCGGCCTGTGCGCAAGCGCCTGCCACGAGGGCGCGATCGACATCGTGGACGGCAAGGCCAGGCTGGTCAGAGAGCACTTCTGCGACGGCTTCGGCGACTGCCTGCCCAACTGCCCCACGGGCGCGATCTCCTTTGAGGAGCGGGAAGCGCCTGCGTATGATGAAGCGGCGGTAAAAGCGGCGCAGCAGAGCAAACAGAACGAGAAGGTCAAAGAGATCATGCAGATCGAGGATGAAACGAAACGCACGGAAGCCATGAAGGCCCATCTGGCTGCCGGCGGAAATCCCCCTGCCGGAGGCTGCCCCGGTTCCCGCATGAAGCAGCTTGAGAGGACGGGCGCCGCTCCGTCCGAGCCGGCCGGCGTCGGATATCGCCCGGTCTCGCGTCTCGCTCAGTGGCCCTGCCAGATCAAGCTCCTGCCCGCGAAGGCCCCGTTCTTTGACGGCGCGAAGCTGCTGATCGCGGCGGACTGCACGGCCTATGCCTACGCCAATCTGCACGAGGAGTTCATGAAAGGGAAGGTCACCGTCATCGGTTGTCCGAAGCTGGATGCCGTGGACTATTCCGAGAAGCTGACGGCGATCATCCGGGACAACGATATCAAGAGCGTGACCATCGTCCGGATGGAGGTGCCCTGCTGCGGCGGCCTGCAAAGAGCGGCGGAAAACGCGCTGAAAGCGAGCGGCAAGTTTATCCCCTGGCAGGTCGTGACGATCTCCTGCGACGGAAAAATCATGGACTGAAAATGAAAAGAAGGCCTCCGATTTTGGCATGCGCTCAAAATCGGAGGCCTCTTTTTGCTGTGTGTCGACAGAAAGATGCAGGCTGCGCGGACACAGGCCGCCGCGTATTACCGCCCGTTCTTCCAGGCCTGCGCCTCTTCGATATCCGTCGTTTTTCCCGCGACCGTCGCCATCGCGCAGTATGCCGCCGCGTTCTTCTTCGCTTTCACAAAAACCATGACCTCGAATACGATGATCAGAACGCCCGCCGACAGACCCAGGATCAACCCGATCAATTGCTGATTTTCATCGGTGCTGTTCATATATACATTGTTGGCCGTGCATGCGTCATAGCAGGTGTGGATCAGGGCCGGAACGATATGGACATGCCAAAGCCCAGGAAAAAGCCGAAGGAAAGCGGCGCAGAAAGGATACCCAGAAGTACCGGCACGATCGCCTGCTTCCTGCTGATTTTTGCGGGGGTCTCCCTGTCGATCATCCTTT
>CADCLH010000125.1 GCA_902802215.1 Oscillospiraceae bacterium | reverse complement strand
GGACAACAGCGTGGAATTCAAGGACGTGAGCTTTACCTACGACGGAGCCGAGCTGCCCGCGCTGGAGGCCGTGTCCTTCCGGGTGGAACCGGGGCAGACCGTGGCGCTGGTCGGCCCCTCGGGCGGCGGCAAGACCACGGCGGCCAGTTTGATCCCCCGCTTCTGGGACGTCAGCTCCGGCGCGGTGGAGGTCGGCGGCGTGGACGTGCGGCAGCAGGATCCCCACGTGCTGATGGATCAGGTGGCCTTCGTGTTCCAGAACACGCATCTGTTCAAGGCCTCGATTCTGGAGAACGTGCGCGCCGCGCGGCCGGACGCATCAAGAGAAGACGTACAGGCGGCGCTCTCCGCCGCCCAGTGTGACGACATCCTTGAAAAGCTCCCGGACGGGATGGATACCGTCATCGGCACCGAGGGCACTTACCTCTCCGGCGGCGAGCAGCAGCGCGTGGCGCTGGCCCGCGCGATCCTGAAGGACGCGCCCATCGTGGTGCTGGATGAGGCCACGGCCTTCGCCGACCCGGAGAACGAGGCTCTGATCCAGAAGGCCTTTGCCCGGCTCACCGAGGGCCGCACGGTGCTCATGATCGCCCACCGCCTCTCCACCGTGGTCGGGGCGGACAGGATCATCGTGCTGGACGCCGGCCGCGTCGTCGAGCAGGGCGCGCATGAGGAACTGATAAAGTCCGGCGGACTCTATGCCCGCATGTGGGCGGATTACCAACAGGCTGTGACATGGCGGATTCATCAGGGGTCCCCACGAAGCGAGCTTCGTGGGGAGAGGACGAGCAGCGGAATGAACGAGCTTTTGAGCCTGCGAGAAAGCGAGCGATATGAAGCTTGCGAGGACGAAGGGAGGGAATAACATGTTCGGGAAAGCATTTCAGCGCAAGTACGCGCTCAGCGAGCAGGGCGTCAAAAACGCCAAAGCGGGCACCTTCTGGACGGTCGTCGTCAATCTGGTCGTGATGGGCGGCATGGGCATCCTCTATTATATGATGCGGGGCCTGCTCGCCACGCTGACCGACTCAGCGCCGCTTCCGCGCGCGCTTCCGATCCTGCTGATGGTCCTTGTGTTCCTGCTGCTCTCCTTTATCACGCATCTCGAGCAGTACAAGGCGACCTACGGCCTTGTCTACGGCGAGGTAAAGAACATGCGCATCTCTCTGGCCGAGCGCCTGCGCAAGCTCCCGCTGGGCTACTTCGGCAAGCGCGATCTGGCCGACCTCACCGAGACCATCATGGGCGACGTGAACCGGCTGGAGCACGTCTGGTCCCACTGTCTGGGCTATCTCTACGGCTCCTACATCTCCACGGCGATCATCGCCGTCATGCTCTTCGCGTACAACTGGAAGCTGGCTCTGGCCTGCCTCTGGGGCGTCCCGGTGGCCTTCGCGCTGCTGTTCGGCAGCCGGAAGCTGGCAAAACGCCATTCCGAGATCACGAAAGCCGCGGCCGTTACCGTGTCCGACGGCATTCAGGAGACGCTGGAGAACATCCGGGAGATCCGGGCGACGAATCAGGAGGACCGCTTCCTCAAGGCGCTCGACGACAAGATCGACGCCCACGAAAAAACCATGCTGCGGGGCGAGCTCTCCACCGGCATTTTCGTCAACGCGGCCAGCGTCATCATGCGTCTGGGCGTGGCGACCACGATCCTGACCGGGACAAAGCTGATCCTCTCCGGGCAGATCGACTTCCTCACGCTGTTCATGTTCCTGCTGGTCATCACCCGCGTCTACGCGCCCTTCGATCAGGCCCTCGCCCTGATCGCCGAGATGTTCATGTCCCAGGTCTCCGCGGGCCGTCTCATGGAGATCTACGACGCCAAAACCGCTGAGGGCAGCGAGAGCTTCGCCCCGCAGGACCACGACATCGTGTTTGAAAACGTCGGCTTTGCGTACGACGACAAACAGGTTTTGAACGGCGTCAGCTTCACGGCGAAGGAGGGCGAGGTCACGGCGCTGGTCGGCCCCTCCGGCTCCGGCAAGAGCACCTGCGCGAGACTCGCCGCGCGGCTCTGGGACATCGATTCCGGCACGATCCGGGTCGGCGGCGTGGATATCTCCGCCGTTGATCCCGAGACCCTGCTGACGGACTATTCCATGGTGTTTCAGGACGTGGTGCTCTTTGACGACACCGTGATGGAAAACATCCGACTCGGCAGGCACGGCGCGACGGATGCGGAGGTCCTCGCGGCGGCTCGCGCGGCCAACTGCGACGAGTTCGTGGCAAAGCTGCCGCAGGGCTACCTGACGCCGATCGGCGAAAACGGCGCAAAGCTCTCCGGCGGCGAGCGTCAGCGTATCTCCATCGCCCGGGCGCTGCTGAAAAACGCGCCGATCGTGCTGCTGGACGAGGCCACGGCCTCGCTCGACGTGGAGAACGAGACGAAGGTGCAGGGCGCGCTGTCCCGCCTGCTCGCAGGCAAGACCGTGCTGGTCATCGCCCACCGGATGCGCACCGTGGAGGCAGCCGACAAGATCGTGCTGCTGAAAGAGGGCTCTGTCGCCGAGGAAGGCAGGCCCGGGGACCTGCTCGCCATTGATGCGAGCCTCTTCCGCCGCATGGCGCAGCTCCAATCCGCCAGCGCAAACTGGAGCATCTGATCTGCATCGCGATGTCCCTCGTATGGGCAGGGCTTATTAATCAAAACGGAGAAGCCTTTCGGCTTCTCCGTTTTGATTGAAGGATCGTTTTTTCGTTACAGGACCTCGGTCGCCGTGCGCTCCAGCGGCAGGGCCTTCCGGTAGCGGGCCAGGAAGGCGGCAAAGCCCTCCACGTCCGCCGGGTCCGCCATCAGCGTGACGCTCTTCGCGCCGGCGAAGACCTTGTTGTCCAGGAAGTCGGGCAGGCTCTCGCCCTCGTCCTTCCAGAGCATGTAGGCTCCCAGCAGGGCCATGCCGTAGGGGCCGCCCTCCCCCGCCGTCTCCATGACGGAGACCGGGGTGTTGACCGCCGCGGACAGCATCCGCTGTCCGACCTCGGGCGTCTTGAAGAAGCCGCCGTGTCCGTACAGCTTGTCGATCCGGACCTGCTCTAAGTCGGTGAGGATGTCCATGCCGATCTTCAGCGTGGCGAGCGCCGACAGCAGGTGCGTGCGCATGAAGTTTGCCAGCGTGAACTTCGCGTCGGGCACTCTGGCAAACACCGGACGCCCCTCGTCCAGATCGGTCACGCCCTCGCCGGAGAAGTAGTTGAAGCTCATCAGCCCGCCGCAGTCGGGATCGCCCTCGAGCGCCTTGCGGAACAGTCCGGTGAAGAGCTCGCCCTTGCCGACCTTGACGCCCATCATCGCGGCAAACTCGGAGAAGAGATTGACCCAGGCGTTGATGTCGCTGGTGCAGTTGTTGCAGTGCACCATGGCGACCGGCGCGCCGTCGGGCGTCGTGACCATGTCGATCTCGCGGTGCACGCCGAGCGGGTGGTCCGTGACGATCATCGCGAAGTCCGAGGTGCCCGCCGAAACGTTGCCGGTGCGGACGCGGACGGAGTTCGTCGCCGTCATGCCGGTGCCGGCGTCGCCCTCGCAGGGCGCTACGGGGATGCCGGGGCGCAGCGCGCCGCTCGGATCGAGGAAGCGCGCGCCCGCTTCGGTGAGCGTTCCGGCCGCCGCGCCCGCGGGCAGCACCTTCGGCAGGATGGCGCGCAGATCCGCGCCCGTGAGGGCTTTGAACTTCCGCAGCATCTCCTCGTCGTAGTCGCACGCCGCGCTGTCGATGGGGAACATGCCCGAGGCTTCGCCCACGCCCATCACTTTCTCGCCGGTGAGCCGCCAGTGGATGTAGCCCGCCAGGGTCGTGAGATAGGCAATGTCCTTCACATGCTCCTCGCCGTTGAGCATCGCCTGATACAGATGGGCGATGCTCCAGCGCTGGGGGATGTTGAAGCCGAAGAGCTGCGTCAGCTTCGCCGCGGCCTCGCCGGTGATGGTGTTGCGCCAGGTGCGGAATTCCGCCAGCTGCTTCCCGTCCCTGTCGAAGGGCAGGTAGCCGTGCATCATGGCGGACACGCCGATCGCGCCGACAGAAGTCAGCTCAACGCCGTATCTGGCCCTGACGTCGGCCTTCAGATTGGCAAAGCAGGTCTGGAGGCCGGTATGGACGGCGTCCATCGAATAGGTCCAGACGCCGTTGACCAGCTGGTTTTCCCACTCGAAGTCGCCGGAGGCGACAGGGACAAAGCTCTCGTCGATCAGCACGGCCTTGATGCGCGTGCTGCCCAGTTCAATACCGAGTACAGTTTTTGTCAGATCCATGGCCGCTCCTTACTTGAGTTTCCAGATCAGGTCCTTGACCAGCAGTTCTTCTTCCAGCTTTTCGGGGGTCGTGTCCTTTGTGATGTGGACGAACTCGATGTCCAGCATCCGCGCCCAGTCGCGCATCATTTCGGCCGAGACGTCGTAGCTCAGCACCGTGTGGTGCGCGCCGCCCGCCGTGATCCAGCACTCGACGCCGGTCGTAAGGTCGGGCATCGCCCGCCACATGACGCGGGCCACCGGCAGATTGGGCATGGGCAGGATGGGCTTGACGGCCTCGATGTCCTGCACGATCAGGCGGAGTCTGCCGCCCATGTCGATCAGGCTTACGACGATCGCGCTTCCCGCCTTGCCCTCGAACACGAGGCGGGCGGGGTCCTTTTCGTTCATGCCGATGCCGAGGTGGTGGGTCTCGATGCGGGGCTTACCCGCCGCGAGAGACGGGCAGACCTCCAGCATGTGCGCGCCGAGGGAGTACTCCTGTCCCTCGACGAGGTGGTAGGTGTAATCCTCCATGAAGGCCGAAGCGCCGTTGCCGTTCTCGCCCATGGCCTTGAGGATTGCGGTCATGGCGGACACTTTCCAGTCGCCCTCGCCGCCGTAGCCGTAGCCGAGCGCCATCAGGTGCTGGCTGGCCAGGCCCGGCAGCTGCTCCATGCCGTAGAGGTCCTGGAAGGTGTTTGAAAACGCCTTGCAGCCCTCGCGGTCCATCATCCGGCGGATGGCGATCTCCTCGCGCGCCTGATAGCGGATGGCGGCGAGGTTGTCGGTCGCGACGTCGTAGGCGGCCTCGTACTCGGAAACGAGCGCGTCGATTTCACGCTCCGTGACCGCGTCGGTGTTGACCTGCCAGCCGAGCTTGATCTGGGCCTCGACCTTGTCGCCCTCGGTGACGGCGACCTCGCGCATGTTGTCGCCGAAGCGCATGACCTTCATCTCTTTCGAGACGGCGACGCCCACGGCGGCCTTCATCCAGTCGCCGATGCGCTTCTGTACGTCCGCGTTCTGCCAGTACCCGGCGATGATCTTCCGGGGCTTGCGGAGCCTCGCGCCGATGAAGCCGTGCTCCCGGTCGCCGTGGGCGGCCTGGTTGAGGTTCATGAAGTCCATGTCGATCTCGTCGTTGGGGATCTCTTTGTTGTACTGCGTGGCGAAGTGGCACCAGGGCTTTTGCAGGTCGCGCAGACCGTCGACCCACATCTTGCTGGGCGAGAAAGTGTGGCACCAGGTGATGATGCCCGCGCACTCGTCCCGGTAGTTGGCCTCTCTGACCACATCGGAGATCTCTCGGTTGGTCTTGGCGGTCACCTTGTAGACCAGCGGATAGGGCAGCGCCTTTGTCAGCTCCGCCGCCATCTCCCGGGCGCGGGCCTCAACGGTCTCGAGCACCTCCGGGCCGTACAGGAACTGGGAACCGACTACAAACCAGAATTCACGTTTCATTCGTATGTTCTCCTCACATTTCCCTTCCTGTCATTTGACCTGCGTCGGGCTCTCCTCCGCCGCCGGCTTCCGCTGCTTGTTGCGCAGCTTGATCCTTCCCTTGCTGCGGGCGGAGAGGACCACGCTCTGGAGGATGATGAAGAAGCCGAGCATGGCGCCGTTGGCCATCTCCTGCCACCAGGACGCGTTCAGCGGGCTGAGCGCGATGATCTTCTGGATCGTGGCCAGGATCATGGCGCCGAAGAAGGTGCCGATGACGTTGCCCACGCCGCCCGTGAGCAGCGTGCCGCCGATGATGGAGGACGCGATGGCGTCCATCTCGCCGCGCATGGCGACGCTGGCGTTGCCGGCGGGCTTATGCATCAGGAAGACGAAGCCGGCCAGTCCGGCCAGCAGGCCGCTGATCACATAGCTCCAGAAAATGGTGCTCTTGACGTTGATTCCCAGCATCAGTGCGCTCTGCTGGTTGCCGCCGACCGCGTAGATGTGGCGGCCAAGCTTGGAATAGCGGAGCATCAGCGCCATGAGGATCACGACCAAGACCGCAATGATCGCGCCGATTTCGATCTTTGCCGGGATCAGGTTGCCGTTCTGGGCGGTATAGCCCAGCCAGGAGATCTTGAGCTTGGTCTTTACCAGCGCGAGGAAGGCCTCATGCGTCACCTTGACCGGGTTGACGGACAGGATGGTGGTCAGGCCGCGGGCAAGGAACATGCCCGCCAGCGTGACGATAAAGGGCTGGATCTCCAGATAGCTGACGAGGAAGCCCTCGACCAGGCCGAAGGCCAGGCCGATCCCCAGCGCCAGCAGGAAGGTCAGCGCGATGCTGGTGAAGCTGCTTTCGATCGTGGTGCCATTGAGGAACAGCGCGCAGCTCATGACCGTCAGGCCGATCACGCCGCCGACGCTGATGTTGATGCCGCCGCCGATCATGACGACCGTCAGGCTGCATGCAATGATGATCAGGGCCGCGTTGTCGTTGAGCAGATCAAAAATCATCTGCGGCTTCAAAAAGCCGCCCTTCAGCGTGAACATTGCCGCCAGATACATCGCGGCGAAGATGCCGATGCTGATGATCATCAGCATCTGGGCGTCGGTCAGCGGCTCGCGCTGGAGTCTCCGCACTCTCTGCTTGTTGTCCGACATTCAGCTCACCCCCCTATTGCTGAGCTCCCGGGTATGCCTGGAAGAACGGAAACGATTCCAGAGCTCGGTCAGCTTGCTCTTTACCACGGGAGAACCGGCCACCACGATGATGATGATGACGATGGCCTTGTATGCCTTGACATTGACCGGAGCCACGTTCATGGCGTAGAGGGTCGTGGTCAGCATCTGGATGATGTAGGCGCCCAGGATGCTTCCGCTCAGCTTGAAGCGGCCGCCGCCCAGGTTGTTGCCGCCGATGGCGACGGCAAGGATCGCGTCCATCTCGATATCGACCAGCAGCGTCTTGTGGTTGAGCTGTCCCAGGCGGCAAACGCCGATCACGCTGGCGACGGACACGCACACGCCCAGAAGGACAAAGCTCAGGAGCTTGATGAGGGTCGGATTGATGCCGTTGAGCCGGGCCGCGCCCGCGTTGATGCCGACCGACTGGGTGTAGAGGCTGAGGCTCGTGAATTTGAAAACCAGGAACAGCAGCAGGCCCACCAGGAGCACTGCGAAGATCGGCGTCGGGACCGGGATGCCGGGGATCGTCATGCCGATGGAGCTGATGATGGGGCTGTTGAGCTGGGGCGTAGCGTCGCCGTTGATCCAGTAGGCGATAGACCGGCCGCAGGAATACAGGATCAGTGTCGCGATCATCGGCTGGATGCGGAACACGGCGACCAGCGTGCCGTTGAAGAGCTTGAAGAGGATCGTCGCGAGGCAGCAGAGCAGCAGGCCCAGGATCACGCTGCCGACGGTGATGCTCCCCATCCCCTGCAGGACCTTGACGAACACGGCGCCGGAGATCGCGCCGACCGCGCCAACGGAGATATCCTGTCCACCGCAGGCCGCGGTCACCAGCGTCATGCCCATGGCGATGATGGCAAGCTCGCTTGCGCTGTCGATGATGCTGATGAGGTTGCCGGTCAGCACAATGTTTCCGCTGTTGTTGACGCGCATGGTGATGGCGAAAAAGCCGAGATCACGAAACAGATTGAAAACGATCAGGATGGCGAGGGCGACAAGCGGGATCACAAGCTGACCGAGCCCGGCGCCCGTTTTTTTCTTTTTGTTCATCTTACTGCTCCCCTCCCGCGATGGTCTTCATCACATGCTCCTGTGTCAGCTCCTCGCCGGTCAGCTCGCCCACGATCTTGCGGTCGCGCATGACGATGAGCCGCGAGCAGGTGCGCAGCATTTCCTCGATCTCCGAGGAGATGAAGGTGATGCTCATGCCCTCCTCGGCGAGCTTCAGCACCAGCTTCTGGATCTCGGTCTTGGTGCCGACGTCGATGCCGCGGGTGGGCTCGTCCAGGATCAGGTACTGCGGGTGTGTCAGCAGCCAGCGTGCCAGGATCACCTTCTGCTGATTGCCGCCTGAGAGCGACTTGATGGGCGTCTCCGGGGACGCGGTCTTGATGTTCAGCGCCTTGATATACTCGTCCGCGAAGGCCTCCGTCTTGGCGCGGGAGATGGGGTGGTTCATCCCCTTGATGACCTGCAGAGCCAGGATGATGTTCTCCCGCACGGACAGATCCGCGATGATTCCGTCGCGCTTGCGGTCCTCGGGGAGATACCCGATGCCGTGCTTCATGGCGTCGAGGGGCTTTGTGATCTTCACATGCTTCCCGTCGACCGTCACGGTGCCGCCGGTGACCGGATCGGCGCCGAAGATGGCCCGGACGCTCTCGCTGCGGCCGGAGCCGAGCAGGCCGGTGAAGCCGTTGACTTCGCCCCTGGCGATATGGAAATCGAAGGGACGGCTCTCGCTGCTGGACAGATCCTCGGCCGCGTAGAAGGCCTCGCCGTCCGGAACGGCGCGGGCCGTATTCTTGATGCCGGAAAGATCCTCCAGATCCTTGCCGATCATCTTCTCCACGAGCTTCACCTGCGGCAGGTCCTTGACGTCGAACTGGCCGACCAGCTCGCCGTTTCGCAGTACGGTGATCTGGTCGCTGACCGCGTAGACCTGTTCGAGGAAGTGCGTGACAAAGATGATCCCGACGCCGCGGCTTTTGAGCTCCCGCATGAGCCCGAAGAGCATTTCGACCTCTTTATCGTCGAGCGAGGAGGTCGGCTCGTCCAGAATCAGGACCTTGCAGTCGGTGTCGACCGCCCTTGCGATGGCCACCATCTGCTGGACCGCGAGCGAGCAGCTTCCGAGCTGCTGCCTGGGTCTGGCGGGGATGCCGAGGTTATCCAGCAGCTCTCCGGCCTTTTTCTCCATCGCCTTCCAGTCCACGCCCTTGCCCGCGGTGCGGCCGATGAACATGTTCTCGGCCACCGTCAGGTTGGGGCAGAGCGTGATCTCCTGATACACGGTGCTGATGCCGTAAGTCTGTGCCTCCTGGGGAGAGCGGATGCTGATGGCACCCTCGACTCCGTCAATCCGGATCTCTCCCTCATCCATGGGGTAGACACCGGTCAGCACCTTGATCAGCGTCGATTTTCCCGCGCCGTTCTCCCCCATCAGCGCGTGGATCGTTCCTTTGCGCAGGGTAAAATCCACATTGTTCAGGGCTCTGACGCCCGGAAAGTATTTGCAGATCCCGCGCATGGTCAAAACAATATCGTTTTGCATCCGCTTGTCTCCTGTCCGAATATCATAAGAAACGCGGTGTGGACCGCGGATCACTCCACTTTTTCCACACCGCGCTGTATGTTTGCCTGATGATCTGTGAATGGGAGGATCAGCCGAGGCCGTAGGTGTCGATATCGGCCTGGGTGATGGTGCGGGCGTCGAAGCCCTTCTCCACGGAGATGATCTGGTTGAG
>CADCLH010000124.1 GCA_902802215.1 Oscillospiraceae bacterium | reverse complement strand
TACGACTACTACGGCGGGAAGGCCACCTTCCCCCGCGTCAGCGACGAGCTCATGACCGCCGTCGACAAGGGCGACAGCGCCGACTTCACGCTCGACGAGATCCTGCACCCCACCGGCTGGGTGCTGCTGCACTACCTCATGGACCCGCGCACCGGCCTCGGCCGCTTCCGCAATTTCCGCATCTCCAACTACGAGCTGATGATGGAGCTGATCGGCTACTGCATGGACCACAGCATCGACGAGATCCTCGAGCTGCCCGACGTCAAGGAGCGCGTGGACCTCTACTTCGAGCAGTCTGAGCTGTTCGAGGCGCAGCTGAGGCGCATCGCGAAGATCTACGACAAGGTCGTGGTGCTCGATCTGCGCGACGAGGAGATCATCCACGCCGGCAACCGCTTCATGATCTACGCCCTGTACCCCGAGACGCAGATCTCCGTCCACGTCGCGTGGGGCTTCCGCAAGCAGAACACCGCCGTCATGATCGGCAAGTCCATTGTCAACAAGGGCTCGCAGGTCGATATCGGCGAGCTGTGCCTGCGGTACGGCGGCGGCGGTCACCGCAACGCCGGGACCTGCCAGCTCGACAACGACAAGGTCGACGCGCAGCTGCCCGACATCATCCGCGCCCTCAACGGGTGAGGGCTTCGCCTCCCCTGAAAGGGGAGGTGGACAGGTGCAGACAAACCCCATTGCACGTCATTCCGAGCCAGTGCGCACACTGGCGTGGGAATCCGTATTCTTCAGGAAAAGGCAGACGGATTGCCGCGTCGCTTCGCTCCTCGCAATGACGGGATACCGACTTTCTCTACGCATTGAACCTCCCCTCCCCGCCAGCCAGGGGAGCCATTACAAAGGAAATATCAAAACCCCCGGGCCTGTTTTCCACAGGCCCGGGGGTTTGCCGTATGTTGAATTTGTTCACTTCGCTGCGGCGGTGCTCTGCGGAAGCCCGGCGTCCACCGTGCCGCCGACCATGGTCTCAAAGAAGGTCGCGGTCGCGTTGACGCTGATCGGTCCCTCCTTCATCGTCCCGCCGCGTCCCACGCCGATCTTCAGATCGCCGACCAGACAGCGGTACGGGCTCTCCGACAGCTGCTTGACAATGCGCTGGATGCGCGCATAGCTGTCCGCCGTAAAGGTCAGGGTGAAGTTGCGGCGGATCTGGTCCCCGTCACGGGTCACGTCCGCAAAGGAAATGGTATAATCCGGCGTGCCGCGCAGAATGTCGTTGAGCAGCGCGATCTCCGCCTTGCTGTTGTTGTAGCTCTTCATCTCGCTGACCGTGCCGCCGGCGGTGATGTCCTCCATCTCGTCGCGCATGCGGCGCATGACGACCAGCTTCGCGTTTACGACCGTCAGCTCCGTGTTCAGAGAGTCCCGCTCCGCGTGCGCGTTGGTCAGCGCCGTGCGGACCGGCTGATCCACAAACTGATAATACGCCAGACCGACCAGGATCAGACACAGCAGCAGGATCAGCAGCTTTTCCCTGGTCGTGAATTCACGGTTGAGCTTTTTCATCCCGCCTCCACCTCCGACGCAGATTTCAGATAGACGATCACGCGGGCGGTGACGGTCGTGTTCTCGTCATACTCCTCGGTCAGTTCGTACTCCTCCTTGCTGACCGCCGTGGTAACGGCGCAGAAATCCACCAGCGGGTCCGCCTCGAGCTTCTGCACAAGAAGGTTGATCTCCTGTAGGGTGCTGCCGCTCATGTTCAGCGTCATCTGATTGCCCGTGACCGTCAGATCCTGCACCCCGGCCTGGGGAAGGATCAGCCTGTCGATCAGAGAGAGGACCTCCACCCTGTCGATCCGCTCGCGCTCCTCCTCCGTCATGCCGGAGAAGGTGTAGTGCGCGTAGAGCTCCGAAAGCTCGGCATAGTCGGACAGCTCCTCATAGCCTGCGTCCAGCTGATTCTGGAGCTGCGCCACCTCGCGTCGGGCGGCCTCGACCTCCATCAGCCTGTCGTAGACCAGGAACTTGCTGAACAGCGTGGCCAGCAGCAGGATCAGGAGTATCGCCGGGAGCGCAACCAGCACGTTGATATGCTCCTCGCCGATCACCGCGAGGTTAATGTCCTTCTTCGTCGGCATATGGCCGCGGGCGCGTTTGCCGCGCGGCGCTTTGCTTTTCTTTTTCTTTTCGTCTGCCATGACTCCACCTCCCTATCCGTCCGCGCCGGGATCATTCCAGCGCGATCCCGATCGCTTGCAGCAGCGCATAGTCCTGCTCCACTGCCTGCTTTCCGGGAAGCAGCTCCGCCGCGGAATGGAGCTTCATATCCGTCGTCTCCGCGAGCACGTTCAGAAGCGGCTGGATCATCGCACCGCCGCCGCAGACCCAGATGTCGTCCAGACGACTGTCGGGATTGCTGAAACGGTAGAAGTTCAGCGCGCGCATCAGCTCCACGGTGATGTTGCCGTAGGCGTTGCGGCAGTTCTCCCCGTTCTGGCAGCCCTCATAGTTGCTCAGCAGGTAGGTATGGGCAAGATGCTCATCCACGCCGTACTGCTCGGCGATCACGCGGTCCAGACTGCTCATGCCGATCTCCAGCACGCGGGTGACGATATGCCGGTCCCCGCGGAACATGTACATGCGGATCGCCTGATAGCCCAGGTCCAGGATGCAGTACTCCGTCTCTGCCGGAGCGCCGCTCTTGCGGATCAGGTTGGTAAAGCACGACACCGTCGGCGCGGCCTTGACCAGCTTCATCCCCGCCTTGTGCAGGTACTCCCTGCTCTCGTCCAGCAGGCTCTTCGGTGCGGCGACCGCCATCAGCTCCATCGCGCCGCCGGCAAGCTCGGCCTCCTCCGCTTCGGACGACTCCTCCGCCTGCTTCACGCCGATCATGGCATAGTCGAACACGTAGCCCTTCAGCTCGTCGGTGATGTAGTCCCGGAACTCAAAGGGCAGGTTGTATTTGAGCTGATCCTCCGTCATGATCGGCATGGTGACGTTGCGGATAAACACCGTCTCGTTCGGGAGAGCCAGCGCCGCCCTGTCGCAGCGGAGCCCGTTCTGCTTCATGGCCGTGCGCAGCAGGTCGCCCATGGTCTCCACCGAGACGACGCGGCCCGCACGGATGAGGCTGTTCGGCATCGGAACGATGGCCGTCTTTTTCACCGTCCTGCCCTTGACCAGGGCCAGCTTCAAAGACTCATAGCCGACGTCGATGCCCAATACCGCTTTTGCCATAGCGTCCACCTCGCTTTCTTTTCAAATCCCAAGGCCCAGAAGGCCCAGATACCAGTTGATCATCCCGTCCCCGTACAGCAGCACGAACGCGGCGGCCAGAGAGATGGCCGGACCGAAGGGGATGGGCTTGCCGCCCTCGCCGCGGCGCAGGAGCAGCCCGAGCAGCAATCCGGCAACGCAGGCGAGCAGCAGCGTGAACAGCGTGCCCACCAGCCCGAGATACAGCCCGATCACGGCAAAGAGCTTGATATCCCCGCCGCCGAGGCTCTCTTTTTTCAAGATCCGGTCCATCAGCAGCGACAGCAGCAGCAGTCCGCCGCCGAAGAGCACCCCGGCCAGGACTCCCCTGCCGACCGCCGCCCAGCCCGGACGCAGCAGCGGCAGCGCCGCAAGGTACGCCGCCAGCGCCGCCAGCAGGCAGCCGTCGGGGATGATGTACGCCTCCAGATCCACCAGAGACAGGCAGAACAGGCAGCACAGAAAGATCCAGTTGCGAAGGCACAGGACCGTCAGATCAAAGCGCAGCAGACACAGGACCGTCACCAGCGCGAAGGCAAGCTCCGTCAGCGGGTAGCGGGCCGGGATGCGTTCCCCGCAGTAGCGGCAGCGGCCCTTCAGAAACAGCCAGCTGAACACCGGCACCAGATCCGCCGCGCGAAGCTCGTGCTCGCAGGCAGGACAGATGCTGCGCCCCTTGAGAAAGCTGCGGCCGTGGGCGATGCGCCACGCGGCGCAGTTGAGAAAGGACCCGAACACCGCGCCCAGCGCCGCGGCGACGCAGCAGCAGTAAATCAGCAGTCCCCTGCTGTCCCAGATCGACACCATCAGCGATAGCTGTCGCCGGTCCAGCCCTTGTCCGCGCTCCAGTTGGCGCAGTGGGCCTCGTCGGCATAGGAGAAGTACCAGAGCGCGCCGTCCTTCCCCTTGTCCGCGCCGTAATCGCTGTGGCCGACAATCGAGTAGAAGGCGACGATCCCCTCATAGCCCTCCGTCGTGGAGGTGCCGCGCTTGAGATTGGTCGAGGCGTCGACCAGCAGCGCCGTGCGGGTCTTGCCGTGGAGGGTGTACGGCAGGCTCTCGGGGTATGTAACGCCGTCGGCCTGCGCCTTTTTCAGCGCCTCCTTCAGCTGTTCGAGCACAAAATCGGCGTTGAGGCGGGTGCGCAGCTTCTTGTCCGGGCAGTGCAGGCCGCAGACGATGTCCCAGTCCATGGGGCTGTCGTCCGTGCGGCGGAAGATGTACACGGTGCCGTAGTCGGGGCAGAGATCGTCCCAGCCGTTCATCACCTTGGACACGAAGCCCTTGGCCTCGTCCGCCTTGCCGTTTTCAAAGCCGCCGATCATGAAGTCCGACGCGAGCTGACGCCGCGCAGTATCCAGCGCGGTGGCGCAGGCCACAGCCTTGCCCTGCTCCTGATACCGGCGGTAGGTGGGGATCATGGCGGTGATGGAGAGCACGAGCACCGCGACGAGAAGGACGGCGATCAGCCACGAGACGCCGCTTTCGCTATGCAGTTTGGAACGCAGCTTCGAGTCCATGATCCGCCTCCGAAAAAGAGCATACTCCTGATAGATTATTATAACATATTAACAATTTGGATGCAAGATAAGAGCACGGTTTTTTGCAGCGCCCGGAGAAGAAATCCCCCGGCTCCTCTCGGAGCCGGGGGTGGGTCTGCCTGGGGTCAGGGGTTTGGGTTGGCGGCCCTTCGCTGCCGAATGGCCGTGTTCTCATTGCTTGCGTCCGTTACAGCATCCGCCGGGTTGCTGCGGCTCTGGGGGCTGATGTATGGGTCTCCGGTCATGAACCGGGGATCGTCCACGATGAGGGCAAACCACTTGCCGTGGCTCGTCTCCTCCAGATAGTAGGTGCCGTAAGTCAGATCGCCGGCCCACAGGATGCCGTTTTCATGGTCAAGATTGGTGATGGTCTCGACGACCTGTCCGTTCGGACTGCTCCTATGCACCTTGATCGTCACCGTTTTGCCGTAGGTCTTCAAGTTGAGATCGACCTTGCGGAGGATGACGCGGCGGGAGCCCTCGATGCCGGACCAGCAGACACAATCATTGCCATTCGGCACACCGAACAGATACGCGTCCGTGTCGTTATCCGTGTCCGAGTCCGGCCG
>CADCLH010000123.1:589-6785 GCA_902802215.1 Oscillospiraceae bacterium | reverse complement strand
ACCGGCGTCTGTTCAAACAGCTCCCTGTTTTCATGTTCGATCACGGCGCATCGCCTCCCCGGACCGCGTGCTTTTTTGCTGAAATCATGTATGATTATAATGATTATCGCGTGGAGAAAACAATCGAAAAGTCGATTGTTTTCTCCACAAAACGATACGTTTTGTGGAGAATGATTCTTTGAATCATTCTCGCGATGCTCATTGCAATGAATATCTGGCGCAGCAGTCAATATGCTGCGCTGAGCAGCAAAGCTGCTCGGCGGAACGCCTTGCGGCGTTTCGCCATCAGATAGTCATTATACCGGACGGCGCGGAAAAAACAAGTGCTTCCGCCGCGTTTCCTGCGCGGCGGAAGATTTCCCAAAATCTGTAGACGGGAAGGAAAAGAGTGATAAAATGTCTATGACTCGGAAAACGGAACAGACGCTGATCGTTGCGATACAAAACTGATGTGCCTGCCGGACGTTCGCACTCAGGCGCGGGGGCATCCCCGCAGCAGGCAGGAGAGAGGGGCCGTGATGGATAAAACCAGAGGCTTCAAGTTCAGAGAGGTTCTCAAAAACATGGGGGCGAGAAGCATTGTCGTTTCGCTGCTCGTGTTTTTGCTGACCGTCACCCTGACCTGCGTGGTCGGCTACAAGTTTTACGATACCACGAAGGAGAACATCCACCTGCAGGGCAAGGTCAACGCCGTGCACGCGGCCAAGGAGTTCGACGGCTATCTCCTTGTGCGAAAGAACACCGTCATCCTCGCCGGACATGTCGTGGACGAGATGATGGGCGAGGGCAGGACGAACGCCGAGATCCTGGACTATCTTCAAGAAGTCGATCGACAAGGACTACACCGGCCTGTACGGCTGGATCAACGGCGAGTATCTGGACGGCGACGGCTGGGTCCCGGAGGAGGACTACGTCCCGACGGAGCGCCCGTGGTATCGGGAGACCCTTGCGGACGACAGCGAAATCACCTTTGTCAGACCCTACCTCGACGCGCAGACCAAGACGGTCCTCACCACGGTGGCGGTGAAGCTCGCCGACGGGAAGAGCGTCATCGCGCTGGACATCACGCTCAGCCGCGTTCAGGAGATCGCGGAGGAGATCGCCCGGCAGACGCCGGGCAGCTACGGGATCGTGCTGGACGAGACCGGTCAGGTGATCGCCCACTCCGACGACGTACAGCTCGGGAAAAACTATCTGGAGGAGACGGGCACGTTCGGCGCCGCGCTCGCGGACAGGCTGTTCCATAAGGGCGACAGGCAGTTCGAGCTCGACTTCAAGGGCCAGAAATACATGGTCTTTGCCGAGAAGATCGGCAGCGACTGGCTGTCCGTCTCACTCATCAACACCAAGGTGTTCTACCGGCCGCTGATGATCATCATGTCCCTGCTGGTGCTCTTTACCCTGCTGGAGGCCGCCGTCTTCGTCACGGTCCTTTACAACCAGAGCGCGAAAAACCTCGCCGTCGCATCGGCGGAGGAGGCCCAGAGCGCCAGCCGTGCCAAGTCCCGCTTCCTGTCGCGGATGAGCCACGAGATCCGCACCCCGATCAACGCGATCATCGGTCTGGACAGCATCGCCCTGCGCGACGAGAGCATCTCCCCGAGCACGCGGGAGGAGCTCAACAAGATCGGCGCCAGCGCCCGGCACCTGCTCTCCATCGTCAACGACATTCTGGATATGAGCCGCATCGAGTCCGGACGCATGGAGCTCAAGGAGGAGGTCTTCTCCTTCCGGGAGTTTTTGACGCAGATCAGCATCATCGTCGGCGGCCAGTGCGAGAAAAAGGGCCTGCGCTTTGTCTGCGATCCGGTCGAGCCGCTGGATGAGTCCTACCGGGGCGACAACCTGAAGCTCAAGCAGGTGCTCATCAACATCCTCGGCAACAGCGTGAAGTTCACCGACGCGCCCGGCACGATCACCTTCACCGTCGAGCGGACCGCCTGCACGGACGAGAAGGCGACGCTGCGCTTTACGATGTCGGACACCGGCATCGGCATGGACAAGGAGTTTCTCCCGAAGCTGTTCGAGGCCTTCTCCCAGGAGGACACCGCCAATACCACCCGCTACGGCGGCAGCGGCCTCGGCATGGCGATCACCCGGAGCTTTGTCGAGATGATGGGCGGCGAGATCGGCGTCGAGAGCGAAAAGGGCGTCGGCTCGACCTTCACGGTGACGGTCACGCTGGGGCGGGTACAGGAGAGCGAGCAGCAGCTTGCCGCGGAGGAAACGGCGGGCAGGGAGATCGCGCTTGAAGGAAAGCATGTGCTGATCGCCGAGGATCAGGAGATCAACGCCGAGGTTTTGACCGATCTTCTCGAGCTCGAGGGCATGAGCTCCGAATGGGCGGAGAACGGAAAGCTCGCCGTGGAGCTCTTTGCGCAGAGCGAGGAAGGGCATTTTGACGCGATCCTGATGGATATGCGCATGCCCGTCATGGACGGCCTGACCGCCACGCGGGAGATCCGAAAGCTCACGCATCCCGACGCGGCGTCGATCCCGATCATCGCCCTCTCGGCCAACGCCTTTGAGGAGGACGTACAGCAGTGCCTGCAAGCGGGCATGAACGAACACCTGTCCAAGCCCGTCGACGTGGACCGGCTGAAGGAGACGCTGGGAAGATTGCTCGGGCTGGAATGAAACAATTATTGAATATGATTAAACGGGAGCGGACCGGCCTGGTCCGCTCCCGTCTGTTCATCTTTCCACAAGCTTCACCGTCTGTATTTTGTCCCATTCCCGGTTTTCGCACCAGTACACCGTCCGCTCGTCCACGTCAAAGACCATGGAGACGACGGTCGGGCAGACCTCCTGCGCCACCGCCCGCAGCACCGCGAAGCAGTCCTCCACGTCAAAATCGTCGGAGGCGCTTTGCAGCATGGCCTCCGCCTTTTGATACCGGTCCAGCCCCATCCAGGGGTGCTTTTCCGCATCCCCCTTGAACGGGGAGAAGTTGGTCAGAACCGCGTGGTCCGGCCGCTCATAGTACCGGCTGCCCTGTCCGGGGACGATGTGCAGCACGTTCCCCTCCGCGTCCGACAGGGCGCCCATGAAGGTCAGCCCCGGGACGCTGAACACCGGACGCGTGTCCGCAAGCTCCCGGATCTCCCGCAGGGTCTTCCTTTGCAGCAGCAGGTCGATGTCCAGCAGGAGGATGCTTTCGCCGTCCTCCCCGGGATCGCTGCGCGCGTCGGAGGGCCAGCAGGTCGGCATGCCCACGAAATCGCCGCGGGCGTTCGCGCCGAACAGCGGCATCCAGCCCTCGGTCCTGTCGTTGATCTCGATGAAAACGCCGTCCGCCGCGGTCCGGACCCGGTACTCCATGTCCAGCAGGTCCAGATTCCAGCCGATGACGGTTTTCTTTTTGTTGACCGCAATGCTCGTACACATATCCGTCTCCCGTCTCAGCGCTGCCGCTGCGCATCCCACTCCGCCCGCGTGAGCCGGGTAATGTGCTCGGTGCGGATATCGTCCATCATCTTCCAGTGGATGTCCCGGTTCGTGTGGTGGTAGGTGAAGCCGCATTTCTCCTGCACGCGCCGGGACTTGTCGTTGCCCTCGAAATACCCGCACCACAGCGTCGCCAGCCCCAGATCCTCAAAGGCGCGGCGGATCAGCTCCCGCGCCGCCTCGGGGATGAGACCGCGGCCCCAGAAGGGCACGCCGATCCAGTAGCCGAGCTCGCCCTCGCCGTCGGGCAGCTTCAGGTTGCTCGCCTCGCCGACTGTCACCGCGATGCAGCCGACGGGCCGCCCGTCCTCCTTCAGGCAGACCGCGTAGTTCTCGGGGGCGGACAGGACCGTGCGGATGACCTCGCGGCTGTTTTCGACGCTTACGTGCACGGGCCACCCGGCGACGGGCCCGACGCGCGGGTCCTTTGCGTATTCGTATAAGCTCTCCGCGTCCGCTTCCTCCCACGGACGGAGGATCAGGCGTTCGGTTTGCAGGATCATGCTGTGCCACCTCCAAAAAAGAGACCGATCGTTCACATTTGATTATAGCGAAGCGAAACCGGGAAGTCAAGACCCGGATTTCGGATCCGATCCGGCGCGGGCGTGACGATTGTTTTCACTGTGTTTACGCTTTTTTCAATTTTTTATTCATCCGCTATGGTATATTGTGCTATACTTGGAAAAACACCGCGACAGGAGGACGGACGCGATGGGAGTGTTCAGCAGAAAAGACGGCCCCGCCCCGCAGACGCCGGAGACGGATCGGGACGAGGCGCTGTTCAGCTCGTTACAGAAGAAAAAGAAGGACAGAAAGCGCCGCACGGTCCGCACCGTGATCATCGTTGTCGCGGTGCTCGCGCTGGTTTTGACGTTCGGCGTGCTCCGTCTGCGCCGCCGCGTCCAGATGAGCGTGGCGTCGAACAGCGACGTGAGCTCCGCCCGGGCCGAGCGCGGCAGCATCAGCACCACGGTCACCGGCTCGGGGACGCTGGCCGACGTCGACGAGGAGGAGATCACGATCCCCGCGAACGTGGTCATCGACGAGGTGCTGGTCAAGGCCAACGAGAAGGTCCGGGAGGGCGACGAGCTCGCCACGCTGGACAAGGCGTCCCTGCTCGCCGCGATGGAGACCATGCAGTCGGAGATCCAGTCGCTGGATTCCCAGATCAACAGCGCCCGCAGCGACGAGGTCAGCAGCACCATCACCTCGGGCGTGGAGGGGACCGTGACGCAGCTCTACGCGATCAGCGGCGATCTGGTCACCGACGTGATGGCCGAGCACGGCTGCCTTGCGGAGATCCAGCTCAAAAACGGACAGACGATCCGCGTCATGGGTCTGGCCGGGACGATCGCCAAAGTGAACACGGACGTGGGGAACAAGGTCTTCAGCGGCTCCGTTCTTTTCATCCTGAAGGACACCTGGTTCAGCGCGAACTATGACGCCTATGTGCAGCAGCGGCAGGAGAAGGAGGAGTATCTGCTGCAGCTCATGCAGCTCTATCGGAACGGCGGGGTCCTCCTCGCCCCCTACGACGGCTCCGTGAGCTCGGTCGACTATGACGAGGAGAACGACTATTCCGGCGTAGAGAAGTACACCGTCGTCACCATGTCGCCGGACCGGCAGATGGAGGTCGCCATCAGCGTGGACGAGGCCAACATCCTCTCGCTGGAGGTCGGCCAAAAGGCGTCGGTCACGGTCAGCTCCATCGGCAGCGACAAGTACAGCGGCACGGTCACCGAGATCGGCAAGACCGCGACCAGTTCCTCCGGCGTGACGCGCTACAGCGCGACGATCACGCTGGACAAGGCGGAGGGCATGCTGCCCGGCATGACCGCCCGGGCCGTCGTCAGCATCCACGGCGTCGACGACGCGCTCATCATCCCCGTGGATGCCCTGCACCAGACCAGCGCCAGCTCCTTCGTGTACACCTCCTACGACCGGGAGACCGGTGAATACGGCGGCCTCAAGGAGGTGCAGGCGGGCATCTCCAACAGCGAAAGCGTGGAGATCCTCTCCGGCCTCGAGGAGGGCGAGACGGTCTGGTATGTGGAGAAGAAGGACAATCCCTTCGCCTCCTTCGGCTACCCCGGCGGGGAGGCGCCTTCCGGCGGCTTCAACGGCGGAGAGAGACCCTCGGGCGGCGGCATGCCCTCCGGCGGCTACCCCGGCGGCGGACCCGCGGGCGGACCGCCCAGCGGCATGGGAGGAGGTACGCGGCCGTGATCGACATCCGCGATCTCTGTAAATTCTACACCGTGGGCGACGAGCGTGTGCGCGCGCTGGATCACGCCACCATGCACATCTACCCCCACGAATTCGTCAGCGTGATCGGGCCCTCCGGCTCCGGCAAGTCCACGCTGATGAACATCATCGGCTGCCTGGACACGGCCGACGCGGGCAGCTATCTGCTCGACGGCGTCCCCATCGAGGATTACACGGAAAACGAGCTCGCGCATATCCGCAACCGGAAGATCGGCTTCGTATTCCAGAGCTTCAATCTCATCGCCAAGATGTCCGCCGAGGAAAACGTGGAGCTGCCGCTCATCTACGGCGGCGTGCCGCGGGCCGAGCGGGCCCGGCGCGTGGCCGAGGCGCTCGAGCGCGTCGGGCTTTCCAAGCGCGCCAGGCACCAGCCGACGGAACTCTCCGGCGGCCAGCAGCAGCGCGTGGCCATCGCCCGGGCGCTCGTGACGCGCCCCTCCCTGATCCTGGCCGACGAGCCCACGGGCAACCTGGACTCGCACAC
>CADCLH010000123.1:0-572 GCA_902802215.1 Oscillospiraceae bacterium | reverse complement strand
CGACGTGGCAAAGCAGGCCAAACGCATCGTCCACATCCTCGACGGCCGGCTTTCGGAGGTGAGCGTATGATGACGCTCCGCATGGCGCTGCGCTCCATCGGCGCCAACAAGATGAGGGCCATGCTCACCATGCTCGGCATCATCATCGGCGTGGTGGCGCTGGTCGTGCTGGTGAGCCTCGTCAACGGGGCGACCAGCTCCGTGACCGACGCGGTCTCCTCGCTCGGCTCGGACATGCTCACGGTCACGATCTCCGACGACAAGGGTAAGCCCGTCGATATGGAGACCCTGGCCGACTGGACGCGCAGCGAGCCCGCCATCGGACTGAGCTCGTCGGCGATCACCGCCTCGCTCACGGGCAAATACGGCTCCGAGAGCGACAGCTTCACCGTCTACGGCACCAACGCCTTTTATGACGAGATCGCGGGGCTGAAGCTCTGCATGGGGCGCTTCCTCAACAGCGCCGACGTCTCCAGCCACACGCGCGTCTGCGTGATCAGCTACAAGGCGGCCACCGAGCTCATCGGCTACACCGACTGCATCGGCGAGCAGATCTCCTTCAACGGCGTCAA
>CADCLH010000122.1 GCA_902802215.1 Oscillospiraceae bacterium | reverse complement strand
ACGTCGAAGGGCACCAAATCGGACAGCGTGGAGGTCACGATCGACGTCGGGACCTGCACCGTCTCCTATAACGCCAACGGCGGCGAGGGCGCCCCGGCCAGCCAGACCAAGGACAAGTACTTCCCCATTGCGCTCTCAAATGTCACGCCGACCCGGGCCGGGGATTCCTTCCTCGGCTGGGCGACGTCGAACGCAACGAACGCGCCCATCGCCTATCAGCCCGGCAGCACCTTCAAGGGCAACAAGGACACGACGCTTTACGCCGTCTGGGCTTCCCTGGTCCGGATCCCGGAGCTTGCGGGGCAGGGCACCGTCTCCGTCGACGGTATCAGCTGTCCGGTCAGCGCGGACGGCTCCATCTCCCTGCCCAAGGATGCGAAGATCATTGAAGCCTTCACGTTCCAGAACGGCGGCAGCGCGGACCCGCACCTGCGTTATCCCACCAGTCTGACGGTCTGGCGGGTGACGAAGGACGCGGCGGGAAGGTCGATCGTCACACGGCTCTCCGAGCTGGACAATATTCTGCAGTACTCCGGCTTCTCCATCCGCATCAGCGGGAATCCGGGCATCCGGATGATCACCTCGGTCCCCTCGGACAGGAAAAGCGCGCTGAAGGCCGGCAAGCTCGCCGGGTACACGCTGGAGGAGGACGGCGCCCTCATCGCCTGGGCAGACTCCGTCGGCAACAGCGACATGACCCTGAGCAGCAGCGGCGTGCGGAGCGCCTGCGCCTACAAGAAGGGCGTGAGCGATCCCGTGTTCAACACGACCGGCAACCTGACCCAGTACACCAACGTTCTGGTCGATTTCAACAACAGTCAGGTCCCGCGCGATCTGGCGATGCGCTCGTATATGATCCTCAGCGACAAATCCGGTCAGCGGATCGTCCTCTACGGCGGGACCGTGGTGCGCAGTATCGGCTATGTCGCCTATCAGAACCGCAACGCCTTTGCGCCGGGCTCCGACTCGTACAACTACGTCTGGGATCTGATCCGCGTGACCTACGGCTCCAAGTACGACAGCGAGTACAAAAAGTAAAAAAGGAGGCTGACGCCCATGAAACGCATGATCGGACTTCTGCTTTCTCTGCTTTTGCTGTTCTCTCTCGCCGCCTGCTCCGGCGCCCCGGCGCCCACGCCGACGCCCGAGCCGACGCCCGCCCCCACCCCGCGGCCGACCCCGACGCCGCCTCCGACGCCCTCGCCTCCGCCCCCGACGATCCCGGCGACCGTCCTGCTCAACCGCGTCGGCGCCGTGGTGAAGACCTATGATCTGGGCGAGGCGGTCGAGATCACGGGCGAGGAGGACGCGTTCTACCGCCTGTCGGACGGCAATCTGGTGGAAAAATGGCTGGTGCGCCCGGACGGCGAGGAGGCGCCGGAAGAGCGCAGCGCTTACACGAGAGACGAAACCGCGCTTTACGACAACCCCTACTGCGAGGGAGAACCCCTCCTGACGCTGAAATACAACCGCGAGCTCACCGTTCTGGATGAATTCGGCCCGGTGCTGCGCGTCAAGGTGGAGGAGGAGGTCCCCGCGCCCGACGCCGAAGAGGCGTCCGAAGAACCCGCAGAGCCCGAAGAGCCCGAGACCGTCGAAATCGTCGGCTACCTGCCCAGCGACGAAACCCGCAAGTACAACGCCTCCTTCGGCTGGGGCGGCGGCGGTGGCGGCGGTGGCGGCGGCGGCGGAGGCGGCGGAGGCGGCGGAGGCGGCGGCGACGGCGGCTCGATCTCGATGGCCGGAATGCGCCGCCGGATCGGAGCGCCCGTCGTGTACGCCCCCCTCGCGGCCGAAGCCGCGGACGACGCCGAAGAGGAGCCCTTCACCGGCGGCCCCGCCACGATCCTCGGAAAAGGGACCGAGGGGATCTGCCGTCTCTTCAGCCGCGGCGATGAGGTCCGCGTGCTGGACAAGGGCGAGACGCTCTGCACGCTGCTGCTGGAGGACGACACGATCGCGTCCGTCCCCACCGCCCTGCTCGTCTTTGAGGGCGGCGAGGTCTACGAGACCTGGACCGGCTACGCCCGCTCCAACGCCCCCTTCTACCCCGTCTGGCGCACCAGGGTGACCGAACCCACCAAGCTGTACATGAACACCGAGCTCCAGATCCTCGGCGTCTTCGGAGAGGACGATGCGTTCTACATCGTCGAGCTGGAAGACGACGTCGGCCTCATCCCCGCGGACTACGTCTCCGAGAACAAGATCTACATCAGCTACGGAGGCGGCGGCGGAGGCGGAGGCGGAGGCGGTGGCGGCGGCGGCTGGACCGCCCCCGCGCTGTAAGCCTCCCGCAGACGACGGCGCCCATATCCGTCAAAGACCCCCTGTTTTCCGTGAAAACAGGGGGTCTTCTTTTTCGCTTCGCTCACAGCAGGCGGTCCACGCCGACGGCCTCGCGGCAGAAGCCGTGCTCGGCCCGGAGCGCGGCGACGGCGGCGGAGCAGTCCGCGTCGGGCCGGAACACGCCGAAGACGGCGGAGCCGGTCCCGGTCATGATCGCGCCGAGCGCGCCGCAGTCGAGCAGGACGCTCTTGATCTCCCGGACCGTGCGCAGGCGGCGGTCGTCCACCTCCTCGAAGACGTTGTACATCCGCCTCGCGACGGGCTCGAGCTCGCCGTCGCGCAGCGCGGCGAGGATGCCCGCGGTATCGGGGTGGCAGCGCAGGCCGGTCTGATCCAGCTTGCGGAACAGCTCCGGCGTGGAGATGGAGAAGTCCGGCTTGCACACGACGAACTTGCAGGCGGGCAGAGACGGCAGCGTCTCAAGCTTCTCCCCGCGGCCGGTGGCGAGCGCGGTGCCGCCGCGTACGCAGAACGGCACGTCCGAGCCGACCCGGGCCGCGAGCGTCTCGAGCGCGTCCGCCGTCAGCGGCGCGCCGTACAGGCGGTTGAGCGCCCGCAGCACCGCCGCCGCGTCCGCCGAGCCGCCCGCCATGCCGGCGCCGACGGGGATGGACTTTTGCAGCGTGATCAGCAGGCCCTGCCCCTGCTTCCCGACCGCCTCGAAAAAGCCGAGGGCGGCCTTCGCGGCGAGGTTGCGCTCGTCGCCCGGGATGAAGGAGAAGTTGCTTTTGACCTGGACGCGGCCGGTGTCGGTCGGGCGCAGCTCGAGCTCGTCGCAGATCGAGACGGTCTGCATGACCATGCACATGTCGTGAAAGCCGTCGGTGCGGCGCTCGGTGACGTCCAGAGAGATGTTCAGCTTGGCGTATGCTTTTTCCCGGATGGAATCCATAGGCGTCCTCCTGAACGGTCGAAATCAGCCGTAACTGTAGACCCGAAGCTCGTAGGGCCGGGTCGTGAAGCCGTTCGAGATGATGAAGCAGGTGTCGTAGTTGGACAGCTCCAGATTCCAGCGGCTCAGGTCGATCCCCTCGGGGGCGTTGAAGCGCAGCTGCTCGGCGGTGAAGGAGCAGATGACCAGCAGGCGCTGCTCGAAATGGCGGCGTTCATAGACGTAGAAGTGCTTGTCGCGCGGCATGTATTCCCGGTACTCGCCGCGCAGGACCGCGGGGCTGTTTTTGCGGAACGAGAGCAGGCGGCGGTAGAAGTTGAGCAGGGATGCGGGATCGGCCTCCTCGGCCTTGACGTTGATCTCGCGGTAGTTGCCGTTGACGAAGAACCAGGGCCTGCCGGTCGTGAAGCCCGCGTTGGGCCCGTCGTCCCACTGCATCGGGGAACGCGAATTCTCGCGCGTGCCCTCCTGAATGATGGACAGCACCTTCTTCTTCGGGAAGAATTTCGAGAGGATGCGCGCGCTGTTGAAGGTGTTGACGTCCTTGTACATGTTCAGCTCCGGCAGGCGCATGTTCGTCATGCCGATCTCCTGCCCCTGATAGATGAAGGGCGTGCCCTTTTGCAGCAGGTACATGGCCGCCAGCATCTTGCCGCTCTCGGTGCGGTACTTCTCGCTGCCGTAGCGGCTGATGATGCGCGGGTGGTCGTGGTTCTCGATGTACAGGGCGTTCCAGCCGCGCCCGGCCAGCTTGTACTGCCAGTCGGAGAAGGCCTTCTTCATCTTGACCAGATTGAACGGGCGGCGGATCATGTCGGTCTTGAAGCAGTCGGCCTCCATGTGCGAGAAGGCGATCATCTCGTCGAGGACCTGGTCGGGACCCTCGGTGACGTAGCGCAGGGCCGTGTCGGCGTCGGTCAGCGGGCTCTCCCCGACCACAAAGCAGTCGTAGCGGCTGAGCACGTCGCGCTTGAACTCGCGCAGATAGTCGTGGGCCTGGGGGCGGTTCGAGTAGTGCTTCATCCCGTTGGCCACCGGCAGCACCGGCCAGGTGCTCGGCAGGCCCGGGGTCTTGGAGATGAACGTGATGACGTCCTCGCGGAAGCCGTCCACCCCCATGTCCAGCCAGAAGCGCAGGATGCGCTTGACCTCCTCGCGCACCTTCGGGTTGTCCATGTTGAGATCCGGCTGCTTTTTCGCGAACAAATGCAGATAATATTCGTCTAAGTTGCTGTCATACTCCCAGGCCTCGCCCTCGAAGATGCTCGTCCAGTTGTTCGGGGGCAGCAGCCGCCCGCCCTTCGTGCGGCCGGGACGCCAGTAGTAATAGTCGTGATAGGGGTTGTCCCTGCTCTTGCGGCTCTCGATGAACCAGGGGTGCTCGTCCGAGCTGTGGTTGACCACCAGATCCATGAAGACCCGCAGACCGCGCCGGTGCGCCTCGTCGAGCACCTGACGGAACACCGTCAGATCCCCGAAGTCGGGGTGGATGTCCATGTAATCGGAGATGTCGTAGCCCCAGTCCGCGTTCGGAGAGGGGTAGAGCGGCGAGAACCAGATCGCGTCCACGCCGAGGCTCTTGATGTAGTCGAGCTTTTGCAGCACGCCCCAGAGATCGCCGATCCCGTCGCCGTTGCCGTCACAGAAGCTGCGCGGCCAGATATGATAGACCGCCATATCCTTGTACCAGGGTGTAAAGGCCATGTGACATCCGCCTTTCGTATCATTCATTGTCTGTATTGTAGCACAGCTTTTCGACCTCCACAAGGAGAAACGGCAGCTTTTTCCACCCCCGCCGCGAAGGCGGGCGGGAGTTGACAAAAGTGGCGTTTTGTGCCATGATTCGCACATCGGATGCGCAGGCTCTACACGAGCCGTGAAAGGAACGAACCATGAAAAAGAAACTCCTGCTGTCCCTGCTGCTCGCGCTGACGCTGCTGCTCGCGCTGACGGGCGCCGCCAGCGCCGAGACCCTCGTCTCGCTGGGAAGCTTTTCCGCCGGAAGCGAGGTGGACATCGCGCTGATCCAGTCCGACGATCTGCCGGACTTCTCCGTCGACGGTCTGCCCCAGGGCCTGCGCGTGGAACGCGAGGAACGCGGCGGCACCAATCTGCTGATGCTCCGGGGCACGCCCCTTTACGCGGGCGACTACCGCTTCACGGTCGAGGCGGGCGAGGCCGTCGTCTGCACCATGTCGATCGCCCCCGCCATGCCGAGGAAACGGTCGATCTCCGGCTCTCCGCCTCCGCCCCCGACGACGGGACGCTCAGTTATCAGTGGTACTTCGCCCGCGGCCCCGTCAACGAGGCCATCGAGGGCGCGACCGGGAACGTTCTGCGCCCGGACACCTCCGTCCCCGGCACGACCTGGTACTGCTGCGAGGTCGTCAACACCAACAACGGCCTCTCCGCGTCCCGGATGTCCGACTATATCTGCGTCACCGTCGCCGAGCCCGCGATCCAGAGCATCTCCATCGAGAGCCTGCCGGTCAGGACCGACTATCTGGTCGGGGACGAGCTCGACGTGGCGGGGCTGCGCATCCTGGTCCGCTACGAGGGCGGCCGCAACGAGATCATCGACGAGGGCTTTACGATCTCCCCCGCCGTTTTCACCAGCGCCGGCACGCACAGCGTCACGGTCGGCTACGAGGGCTTCCGCTGCGGCTTCAACGTCATGGTCAAGACCCAGGAGGAAACGGTGACGGGCATCGGCGTGCTGACGCTGCCGCGCAAGACCGAGTACGCCCCGGGCGAGGACCTCCAGACCGCGGGCCTGTCGATCCGCTGCTATACCGAGGACGGCGGGCACTTCGACGTCTCCTCCGGGCTCGATTGCAGCCCGACCTGGTTCGACGGGGAGGGCGAGCAGACCGTCACCGTGACCTATGCCGAAAAGACCTGCACCTTCACGGTCCGGGTCAAGGAGGACAAGGTGGTCACGGGCATCTCGGTGCTGACCATGCCCACCACCCGCAGCTATACCGTGGGCGACCGTCTGGACACCGCGGGGCTGACCATCCAGGTCAACTCCAACAAGGGCTCGGAGATCCTGACCGACGGCTACACCGTCACGCCCAAGGTGCTCGCCACGCCCGGCACGCAGGAGATCTCCGTCCTGTACGGACAGTTCAGGACCAGATTCAACGTCACCGTCAAGGCCAGAGAGGCCGTGACGCCCACCCCGCGGCCCACGCCCGCGCCGACCGACGCGCCGGAGGCCTCTCCCGGAGCGGACGCTTCCCCGGCCCCGGAGCAGAGCGCGCGGCCGGTGCCGACCCCGCCGGTGCGGAAGAACACCGGCGTGAACACCGCGGTCAAGATCATTTTCGCCATCGCGGTGCTCTCTCTCGCGGGACTGGCGGCCTATGTCTGGTACCTGCGCAGGCAGGGCTTTGAGGACGAGCAGCCCGACGAGCCCGGGGAGCTGCACACCGTCAGCGGCGAGCCGATGGACGATAAGCGCGGGCCGGACGACAGGTAGAAGCGCCCGAACACATGAAAACCCCCGCCCTTTGACCGGGTGTTCATAAGACAGTTTTGAAAGTCAAACTGATTTAGGCATCTGGCTGATAGGGTTGGAAAAACAACAAGACGAGTTTTCTCATCGCGGAAAACTTCGTCTTGTTGTTTTTTCGTTCATTTGAGAGGACTTGTTAATGGGGACGGGCTGAAGAGCGGTGCTTCAAGAGACTGTTAAAAACCGCGCTACGGCTTCAGACAGCAGAGCAGCAATGAATTTCGAGAGCGGACTCAATCAGCTTAAGATACATAATACGAAACTCATATGTACGAAACTCTATTGGCTTGACAACAGTGGCTGACTACCGGGCGTTTCATCACCCTATGTTCCTGTTGCTTCAGCAGTCATACTGTTCTTCCTGCATTTGTTCCTTATACCCCATCCCCCAAGTTTCCATGGCCTTGATGATCGGGCGCATAGACTCGCCGAGCTCTGTCAGCGAGTATTCCACCCGGGGCGGGACTTCCGGATAGGCGGTGCGGCGTACGATGCCGTCGGTCTCCATGGAGCGCAGCGCCTCGGTCAGGGCCTTCTGGCTGATGCCCTCGATGCTCTTTTGCAGCTCGTTGAAGCGCCAGGGGCGCCCAAGGAGATTTCGCATAATGAGCAGCTTCCACTTGCTGCCGATCAGAGAGACCGTGGTGGCCACCGGACATTGCGCCAACACCCATAAGAGAGTTTTGAAGCGAAAAATGACTTGGTAGCTGTCTATAGGATTGGAAAAGCATCTTCAAGGCAAGGCAGATAGGGAAAACGAATGACTTTCTGCCATAAAGTTTCAAAACATATTATGGGAGGTAAGCCTCGAATCGCCGGATCATATCCAGCAGGAAGGCCGCAATCTCACCGGGAATGCAGTCATCCTGGATCAACCACTCACGCACCGTGGAGACAAAACCCCTCGCAAAACATGTGACCAGATAATACATAAAGTATTCAAAAGCACGTTTTTCTCACCGCTCAGGGACCGTCCATTAATCGCCGGATCGAATAGCATACAGCCGAAGCTAACTCTACGGGAATAAGGAAATACTTCATCTATACCCGGGACGGATTGCGAGCCTGCCTGGAGTCCTCCGGCGGGATGCGGAGAGATAATAACAAACCCGCAGGGTGTTTTCACTCTGCGGGCATTTCTTTTCATGCGGTTTGCATTTCTTTTCATGCGGTTTATGCTGCGTTCAGGATCTGCATGAACTCTTCCCCCGTGATGGTTTCGTGCTCGTACAGATAGGACGCCAGCTCATCCAGCTTGCCGCGATTGTCTTTCAGAATGGCCAGCGCTTTTTCATGCTGTTTCCGAACCAGCTCAACAACCCGCGCATCAATTCTGCTTTGCGTTTCAGCGGAGCAGGCCAGAGACGTATCACCGCCAAGATACTGATTCGTGACGGTCTCCATGGCGACCATGTCAAAGTCCTCGCTCATTCCGTAGCGGGTGATCATGGCGCGGGCGAGCTTTGTGGCCTGCTCAATGTCGTTGGCGGCTCCGGTGGTAATGGAACCAAATACCAGTTCTTCCGCGGCCCGGCCGCCCGTGAAGGTTGCGATCTTGTTTTCCAGCTCCTGCTTGTTCATCAGATAGTGGTCGTTATTCTCCACCTGCAGCGTATAGCCCAAGGCCCCGGAGGTGCGGGGAATGATGGTGATTTTCTGCACGGGAGCGGAGTTCGTCTGCATCGCTGCAACCAGCGCGTGGCCGATCTCATGGTAAGCGACAATCTTTTTCTCCTGATCCGTGAGAATCGCATTCTTCTTCTGGTAGCCGGCAATGACCACTTCAATGCTCTCCTCCAGATCGGCCTGGGTGGCAAAGCCGCGCCCGTCACGCACTGCGCGCAAAGCGGCTTCGTTTACAATATTGGCAAGCTCTGCACCGGAT
>CADCLH010000121.1 GCA_902802215.1 Oscillospiraceae bacterium | reverse complement strand
CTCGGTCACGGCGTTTCTGACGTCCTTCATGTCCGCGGTGGGCTCGAAGCGGGCGATCACCCTGCCCTCGCGGTCGATCAGGAACTTGGTGAAGTTCCAGCCTATATAAGTTTTGTCACCGTATTTCTTGTTGTTCATGTCCGCGAACTTGCTCAGGGCCGCGTTTTTCAGACCCTTGCCGAAGCCCGCAAAGGGCTTTTCCGTCGCGAGGAACTTAAACAGCGGCTCGGCATTCTCGCCGTTGACGTCGATCTTTTTAAACTGCGGAAAGTCCGTTCCGAATTTCAGCGTGCAGAACTGGTGGATCTCGTCCGCGTCGCCGGGCGCCTGGTTGGCAAACTGATTGCAGGGGAAGTCCAGAATCTGTACATGGCCTCCAGCGGCTCGTAGTGGGGCGTGAAGCCGCAGCCGGTCGCGGTGTTCACGATCAGCAGCACCTTGCCCCGATAGTCCGACAGGCTGACGTCGTTGCCGAGCCGGTCCTTCACCGTAAAATCGTACACTGTTTTCATGTTTATGCTCCTTCCCTGTTCTTTTGGTTTTCCAGCAATTCATACAGCAGACCGTACAGCGTCTGCGCTTTTTCCGGCGGCAGGTCAATACAGCCCGCGACCTTCGCGGGGACGTCCTTCGCCTTCTCCCGCAGGGCGCGGCCCGCTTCCGTCAGTGTGATGGCGACGACGCGCCTCGCCGACGGTAAGGCCGTCCTTTTCCCACAGGACAAGAAAAACGATGTACTGCGTATAGGTAAGCCCCAGCGGTTTCAGAACGGGCGTATAGAGCCCCGTCACATGCCGAGCCGCGGCATAGAGCGGAAAGCACAGCTGGTTTATCAGCTTCATCGCTTCCTGATCATCGTATTCCATCCTTTTCCCTCCGCTTTATTTTGTGCAAATATATTGTATCAAATATATTTAACACTGTCAAGCCCCAAATGACAGCCGCAGCTTTGCGTAAACGGCCGCGATCCTGCGAGAGCGAGCTATCTGAGCGTCAGCAGCCATCCGACGGAAACCAGCGCGCCTCCCGCCGCCCAATAGACCGCGGTGAGCGGATTGCTCGTCCCGTAGATCTCCAGCGCGCCTTGCAGGATGCTCCCGACGGTCAGCGCGGCCACGCCCGCGTGGACAAGCTCGGCGGCCCTGCCGGGAAAGGGCTTCCCGCGCATTCGCAGCAGGAAAAACGGGATCGCGCCGAGCAGCAGCGGGAGAGCGAAGGCGCCAATCATGAAACAGGACCAGACCTCGTGGCTGAACAGCTCGTAGACCGCGCCGAAGAGGGCGCATAATACCGCCGAGAGCAGATAGGCCCTTATGACGGCGGCGTAGCTTCTCTCTGAAACAGGCTTATCCGATGTATACAATGTCGCTCACGCTCCTCTCTTTGATGCCTCTGCCCGAAGTCGGGTTGTTGACGACCCGGCCGTTGAACACCATCGTGGACGAGCCGCCGCCGTCCAGATTGTAGGCCGTCTGCACGCCCTTGCTTTGCAGAAAGGCGGCCAGTTCGTACAGGCTCAGTCCCTCGCTTTCCTTGGTCCGCCCGTCCGAGACGACAAGCAGAACATGGAGCTCGTCGATCACGGCGATCGCGGTGCGCGGATTGCTGGCCTTCGCGCGGCCCACCTCGTCATTGACCGAGACGGAGATCTCGCCGTTTTCGACCAGCGCGGGGCCGAAGCTGAGCACATCCCGCGCGCCGCTCTCCAAAAGCTCCTGCGCCGTGATCTCCGCTTCCCGGATGATCCCGAAGCTGCCGTCGGCATAGATCACCAGATCCTCCGCGCCCTTTTTGGCGGCGCTTCGGTAGAGGACGCCGCCCCGGATCACATAGCCTTCCTGCTGCGCGCCGTAGAAATCGCCGTTGACGGCGAGGATGGCGTCCACGGATTCGGCAATATCGGACGTCGTGTCCGTGACGTTCCGCCCATAGGTGTTGTCGGCAAACGCGGTCTTCAGATGGTCCGCGGAGGCGAGATGCACATCCGCGACGTACACGGTGGTGTCCCCGACGCGTTCCTCGGTGATCTCGACGGAGATGTTCCCGTCGTGATAGCTGTTCTCCGTTATCACGGTCTCCGCGTTTTCTTCCGGCGAGGCGGCAAGCCGCAAAGCGACCGGCGTATCTGTCTTGTCTTCGACCGGTGCGCTCACGGTCTGCGGCTCTGTCACCGCCTCCAGCCTCCGCTCGATGACAAAGGTGTCGAGCAGCACATAGACGGTGAAGAGCAGGAGCGCGCACAGAAACGCCGGCAGGAACACGTGATGCTTCTTTCTCATGCGGGGTTCCTCCTTTTTGTGTTTCTGTGCCTATGATACCCGGCGAACCCTAAAGCAACCTTAAACAAAACAGATGAAATTTTTGCCCGGCCGTGGTATATTGGGATTGAGGTGAAGCCGATGAGACTTCTATATGCCGAAGATGAAAAATCCCTGGCCCGGGCCGTTTCGACGATCCTCCGCAAGAACAACTATTCCGTCGACGTGGTCTATGACGGACAGGCCGCGCTGGACTATCTCGCCACGGAGAACTACGACGGCGCGATCCTGGACGTGATGATGCCGAAAGCGGACGGCTTCGAGGTGCTCCGGCAGATGCGCGCGCGGGGCGACAGCACGCCGGTGCTGCTGCTCACCGCCAGGGGCGAGATCGACGACCGGGTCGCGGGTCTCGACAGCGGGGCCAACGATTACCTGACCAAGCCCTTCGACATGAAGGAGCTGCTGGCCCGCATCCGCGCGATGACGCGCCTTCTGTCCGTTCAGCCGGACAAGACCATCTCCTTCGGCGCCGTCACGCTCGACTGCGCAAGCTACGATCTCACCGGCCCGGGCGGGAGCACCAAGCTCGCCGGGAAGGAATTTCAGATGATGGAGATGCTGATGCGCAATCCCCGCAAGCTCGTCTCCACCGAGGCCTTTATGGACCGCATCTGGGGCTATGACAGCGAGGCGGAGCTGAACATCGTCTGGGTGTATATCTCCACGCTGCGCAAGAAGCTCAAGGGGATCGACGCGGATATCGAGATCAAGGCCCAGCGCGGTCTCGGATACTATCTGGAGGCCAGAGCATGATACGAAAGCTCCGGAAAAAGTTCATCGCCGCCGCGCTCGCCGCGGTCTTCCTCGTGCTGCTCGTCCTGATCGGCGCGATCAACGCGCTCAGCTACCGCAGTCTGGTCAGCGACGCCGACCGCACGTTACAGATCCTTGCGGATAACAACGGCTCCTTTCCCCGACAGATGTTCCGGGCGCAGGATCGGCCTTCGGACATGAAGACTCCGCCGAACGGCGGAGGCGGCGGTCCCTCCGGCGAAAGACGCGGCGGCAGCGGAGAGCTGGCCTACCAATCCCGCTTTTTCGCGGCGTGGTTCTCCGACGGCAGTCTCTCCCGCATCAATCTGGACAACCTCGCCTCTCTGAGCGAGGAAGAAGCCGCCGCCTTCGCGGAGCTGGTGTACGCCTCCGGGCGGGAAAAGGGCTTTGCCGACCAATACCGCTATTGCCGCACGGCCTGCGACGGGGAAACCATGCTGGTCTTCCTCAACTGCCAGCGGGAGCTCGCGACCTTCCGCGATTCCCTGTACGCCAGCATCGGCATCTCGCTCGGCGGCACGCTCGCGGTCTTTCTGCTCCTGCTGGTGTTTTCCGGGCGGATCGTGCGTCCGATCGCGGAGAGCTACGAAAAGCAGAAGCGCTTCATCACGGACGCCGGGCACGAGCTGAAAACGCCGATCACGATCATCCGGGCCGACGCGGACGTGCTGGAGTCCGAGCTGGACGGGGAAAACGAGTGGATCGCGGATATCCGAAGGCAGACGAGCCGGCTGGCCGAGCTCACGGAAGATCTGATCTACCTGTCCAAAATGGAGGAGGAAAGCCCCGCGCTGCAAATGCAGGACTTCTCCCTGTCCGAGCTCGTGGACGAAACCGCGCAGTCCTTCCAGTCGCTCGCGCTCGCGAAGGGCAAGCGCTTTTCCGCCTCCGTCGCGCCCGGGCTGCGTGTCAGCGGCGATGAAAAGGCGCTCGGAAAGCTGGTCTCCATCCTGCTGGACAACGCCATGAAATACTCGACGGAGGGCGGAACGGTGGAGCTGACGCTTGAACGGGCCGGCAGAAACGCCCGTCTCCTTGTCAGAAACAGCACGCCGCCCATGGAAAAGGGCGATGCGGATCGGCTGTTCGAGCGCTTCACCCGGGAGGATCGCTCCCGCAATTCGGAATCCGGCGGCTTCGGTCTGGGGCTCGCGATCGCGAAGGCCGTGACCGAAGCGCACGGGGGGACGATCCACGCGGAGTCCGAAGACGGCGTTTCGCTGACGGTGACGGCAGAGCTGCCGCTGCGCTGAAGATAAAAACAGAACCGGGACCCGGAAATGATCCGGGTCCCGATTTGTTTTCTGTCAGGGGCGTCCCCCTCCGGGGCCTCCGCCAAAGCCTCCCTGCCCGCCGTGTTTGCCGCCGAAGCCGCCTTGTCCGTCCGTGCCGCTCTGGCCGCCCATGCCGCCGAAGCCGCCCTGGCCGCCCATCATGCCGCCGCGGCCGCCCATCAGCTGGTTGGGAAGCGTGGTGACCTGCTGGCCGTTGACGTAGACCGTGCCGCCGGTGAAGGTCGCGGTCCCGTCGTAGTCAAAACAGGAATTGCCGTTGACGCTGACGGTGCCGCCGGTGATGATGATATCGCCGTTGGAGTCGATGCCGTCGGTATCGCCCGCGCCCATCGTGATGGTCAGCGTGCCGCCGGTGATCTCCACGGTCGGCGTGTACGCGGAGGACTTGCGCGCAGCGTTGATGCCGTCGTCCGAGGCTGTGATCGTGATGTCCCCGCCGCTGATCAGGATGCAGGTCGCCTCGATCCCCTCGCGGCCCGTGACGGTCAGCGTGCCGCCGGAGATCTCGACCTTCTCGTCCGCGTGGATGGCGTCGTCCCCGCAGGTGATCGTGAAGCTGCCTCTGCGGATGGCGACCGACCCGTCCGCGTGGATGGCGTCGTCTTCCGCGTCGATCTCACAGGAGCATCCGTCGATCTCAATGGAACGGGCCGCTTGGATGCCGTCGCTGCCCGCCGTGATGCGGATCGCGGAATCGACGACAGAGACAACGCCCTTGTCCGCGTCGGTGTCGTTGTCCGAGCGGATGCCGTCGCTTCCGGCCGTGATGCTGACCGCCGCTTCCGAGAGACTGACGGAGTCCTTGCCGTTCAGGCCGACGTTTTGCGCGTTCACGCTCAGGTCCTTCGCCGTGATCACGAGGTCATCCTTTGAAACAACCGCATGTTTGTAATTGCCGTTGATCGTCAGGCTGCCGGAGCCGTTGATCGTGAGATCGTCCCGGCTGAACACGGCCGCGTCCAGCGTGGCGTCGCCGTCGGTGAGGGTGTAATCCGAGCCGTCGGAGATCGTGTTGACCGTGCCCTCCGCCGCGGTGAGAAAGACCTTGTCCGCGCTGCGGACATAGATCGCGGGGCCGTTTTCGTTGGTGATCGTGGCATTTCCCAGCACGAGCTGGACCTTGTCCTCCTCGCCGGCCTCGACCACGATCATGCCTTTGTATTCGCCGGAGAGGATGTAGGTACCGGCTTTCGTGATCGTCAGGTCGCCGTCCGGGGCGAGCGTAAGGGCTTCGGAGGCATCGTACTCGCCCGAGGCGTCGCGGTTGGACACCGCGGCGTCCGACGCGGAAGCCGACAGCGGGGCGGTCAGCACAGTCCCGGCCGAGCCTGCGGGAGCGGCCCCGCAGCCGCCCAGCATAAAGAGCGCAAGCGCGCCGACGAGCGTGATCTTCAAAGACTTTTTCATAATGCTTCTCCTTCTTCATTGTTGTTCAGAACGGCGATTTCGAGATTCCCGTTCCGGCAGCGCAGGGCGTCCAGAAACTCCTGCACGGCGGTGGGGTCCTTCATTTCGATTTTGTACTCCAGCTTATACAGACTTCCCATGTTGGAGGTCTTCGCCTTCACGAGCTTCCGGCTCTTCGTGTACCGCTCGAACAGGTCGTCGAAGGCGTCGGCAAAGTGCAGCGATTCGGGAACCGTGATATGCAGGGCGAGAAAGCGGTCGCAGCTCATCGGCACGAGAGAGAGCAGGAGCATGACGCCGGACGCGATGAGCGTGAACAGCAGGGCGATCGCGACGTAACCGGCCGCGCAGGCGAGGCCTGCGGTCATCACCAGAAA
>CADCLH010000120.1 GCA_902802215.1 Oscillospiraceae bacterium | reverse complement strand
AAAAACGATTTTAAATAACGGAGCTTTTATGGAACAGACGCAGAACAAAAGAGAACGGGCGATCCTCGCGGGGCTCGCCGCGGCCAGCATGGACGAGCGCGAGCGCTCGAGCGACGTGTCGATGGAGGAGCTCGCCGCCCTCGTGGAGACCGCCGGGGGCGAGGTCGTCGTCACCCTGATCCAGTCCCGCCCCACGCCCGAGCCGCGCAGCTTCCTCGGCGACGGCAAGGTGCGCGAGATGAAGGAGCTCATCGAGGCAAACGACATCGACCTCGCGGTCTTCGACAACGAGCTGTCGCCCTCCCAGCACCGGGTCCTGTCCGAGGAGCTCGGCGTCAAGGTGCTCGACCGCTCGGGCCTGATCCTCGACATCTTTGCGCAGCGCGCCCGCACGCGCGAGGGCCAGCTCCAGGTGGAGCTGGCGCAGTACCGCTATCTGCTGCCGCGCCTGACAGGCATGTGGACCCATCTGGTGCGCCAGACCGCAGCGGGCGGCGCCTCGCCCATCGGCACGCGCGGCCCCGGCGAGACTCAGCTCGAGACCGACCGCCGCCACATCCGCCGCAAGATCCAGAAGCTCGAGGAGGAGCTCTCGGAGGTGCGGCGCGTGCGCGCCACCCAGAGGCGGCGGCGCGAGAAAAACGCCCTGCCGGTCGTGGCCCTCGTGGGCTACACCAACGCGGGCAAGTCCACGCTGTTAAACTGCCTGACGGGCTCCGACATCCCGGCCAACGACCGCCTGTTCGACACGCTCGACACCACCACGCGCAGGCTCAGGATCGACGAAGTGCAGGAGGTGCTGCTGTCCGACACCGTCGGCTTCATCTGCAAGCTGCCCACGCATCTGATCGAGGCCTTCAAGGCCACGCTCGAGGAGCTGAGCTACGCCGACGCCCTGCTGCACGTCATCGACCTGTCGAATCCCGAGTGGGAGACGCAGGCGGAGATCGTGGACGGGCTGATCCGTCAGCTCGGGGCCGAGGCCACGCCCTGTATCCGGGTCTACAACAAGTGCGACAAATACTTCGGCATCCTGCCGCACGGCAGCGCGAGGCGGCTCTCCTGCGTGCCGACTACACCGACGCGGGCATCGAGGCCGAGGCCGTCGTCCCGCCGGAGCTCTTCGGCCGCGTCAAGGCGTATATCCCCGGCTATACCGAGCCGAAAGAGGACTGGGAGACATGAACGAATACCGCATCCCCGCTTCTCCCGGCGAGAGCGAGCTGACCGAGAAGCGCTCGCGCTTTCTCGGCCATGTGCGCATGGTCGAGAGCGAGGAGGAGGCCAAGGCCTTCATCGCCGAGATGAAAAGGAAATACTACGACGCGCGGCACAACTGCTGGTGCTACGCCGTCCGCTCCGGGGCCGAGCGCTACAGCGACGACGGCGAGCCGCAGGGCAGCGCGGGCATCCCCATGCTCGAGGTGCTGCGCCGCCGGGGCGTGACGAACGCGGTGTGCGTGGTCACGCGCTACTTCGGCGGCGTGCTGCTCGGCACGGGCGGGCTGCTGCGCGCCTATACGCAGAGTACGGCCGACGCGCTGGACGCGGCGGGGGTCGCGGTCGTCCGGGCCTGGACCGAGGCCGAGGCCCGCTGCTCCTACGCGCAGGCGGAGCGCATGAAGACCGAGGCCGCCGCCCTCGGCGCGGTGACGGAGGACGTGGTCTACGGCGCGGACGTGACGCTGAAGCTGCTGATCCCGCAGGAGAAGACCGAGGCCGTGAAGGCGCGTCTGTTCGACGCGAGCGCGGGCAGCGTGCGCCTTGCGGTCACGGGCGGGAGCTTCCGCGCCGTGCCGGTTTAACCAGAACTTGCCAATTTTCCGCGCGTATGGTATACTCCCTCTGCGGTCGGACAGACCGTGACGACTTGAAAAAGGAGAGTACGACATGAAAAAGATCATCCTCGTGCTGATGAGCATAACCATGCTTCTGAGCCTGAGCGCCTGCGGCGGCAGCACGGCGCCCGCGGCCACGCCCGCGCCTGTCCCGGCTGCGGAACCCGCCCCGACCGCGCAGCCGGAGAGCGAAGCGGCGCCCGCGGAGGAAGCGGCTCCGGCTGCCGACCCGCTGGAGGAGGCCCGTCTGGCTATCATGGCTGAGGATGACGCTCGGGCCGTTGAATTGCTGGATCCCCTGGTGAAAAACGGCGATCCCCGGGCGAAGTACCTGATGGGCAAGCTGTACCTGGACCTGTACTATGATGCAGAACAGGCCCTGCCGCTGCTGGAAGAAGCCGCTGAAGCCGGCGTCAGCGACGCCCTGGCGGACATCGGCCGCGCGTATGAGAGGGCCGGGGACTATGGTTCGGCGGAGCAGTACTATTCAAAGGCCGCCGAGGCCGGCAGTCTGTACGCCTGCTATCGCATGGGCAGCATGTACAACAGCGCGCGTGTGGACGGCCTGCATGATTTTGCCGTTTCCGAGAGCTGGTTCCTGCGGGGCGCCGAACAGGGCGATTCCGATTGCCTGTACGGTCTGGGCAGGCTCTACGCCTACGGCGGCATGTGCCAGGACAACTACGGGCGGGATGCGGAGAAGGCGCTGTATTATCTGCAGCAGGCGGGCGAGAGGGGCGACGCCCTGAACGTCCTGGGCGAGCTCTACCGCTCCGGCGCGGCCAGCAACGACTGGACCTATGCGGAAGACGGCGGTCTGACCTTCCGGACCACCCTGGAGGCGGACCCGGCCAGGGCGCTGGACTGCTTCAGGCGCGCGCTGGAATGCGAGAGTCCCTCGGAGTTTGCGCTCGACAACCTGGTCAGCCTGGGCAAGGACCTTCAGGAGGGCAGAGGGATGGAGCAGAACACCGAGCTTGCCAAAGAGGCCTTCCGCATTGCGGCCGAGCACGGCAGTGAGGAAGCGCAGCAGCTGATGCAGAGCCTCGGCTGAAGCGGAAGCCCCGGGAAAAAAGCAAAACTTTTTTGAAAAAATAAAGGGAAAACCGATTTTGCGTCGTATAAGGAGTAAGGGAAGCCATTCTTCCCTTACTCTTTTTTCGCGGGGGTGGCGGCATGTCCTGTCCGAGAGAAGAACGCGAAAAGCTCGAGCGCCTCATCGTCGGCCCCTTCGGGGTGCGGGCGGAGGACTCGCGCGGCCGTCCGGAGCCGGAGGAGGAGTGCGGTATCCGCACCTGCTTCCAGCGGGACGTGGACCGCATCACCCACTCCAAATCCTTCCGCCGCCTCAAGCACAAGACGCAGGTCTTCCTCCAGCCGGAGGGCGACCACTACCGCACGCGTCTGACCCACACGCTGGAGGTCACGCGCCTGGCCCGGACCGTCGCCCGCGCGCTGGGTCTCAACGAGGATCTGGCCGAGGCCATCGGCCTGGGGCACGATCTGGGGCACACCCCCTTCGGCCACGCCGGGGAGCGCGCGCTCAACGCGATCTTCCCCTGCGGCTTCAAGCACTACGAGCAGAGCCTGCGCGTGGTGGACGTGCTCGAGCGGGACGGGCAGGGGCTGAACCTCTGCTATGAGACGCGCATGGGCATCCTCAACCACACCCACGGCGCGCCCGACGATACCCGCGAGGCCACCGTCGTGCGCCTGTGCGACCGCATCGCCTACATAAACCACGATCTGGACGACTCGATCCGCGCGGGCATCCTGCGCGCGGAGGACGTGCCCGAGCGCATCCGCACGCACTGCGGCGAGCGCAACAGCGAGCGCATCAATTCCCTTGTCTCGGACCTCATCCGAAACAGCGCCGACGGGGTGCTGAAGATGTCGGACGAGATGGCGGAGACCTTCCGCTTCTTCCACAGCTACATGTTCTCCGACGTGTACACCAACCCCGTCGCCAAGAGCGAGGAGGACAAGGTGCAGGGGATTCTGGAGAAGCTGTACGAGACCTATGTGAAAAAGCCGGAGCTGCTGCCGGAGGAGCTGCGCCTGATCGCCGAGCGCGAGGGGCGCGAGCGCGCCGCGGTGGACTATATCTCCGGCATGACCGACGGCTACGCGATGGAGAAATTCGGGGAGATCTTCATCCCGTTTGCGTGGACCGTAAAATAAATTCGCTTCGCGAAAAGAAGGTGAGACCGTGGCGATCCCGGAAAAGTTCATCACGGAGCTTACAGACCGCTCGGACATCGTCGACGTGGTGTCGGGCTATGTGCGCCTGACGAAGCGCAGCGGGGCCAACCTCTTCGGCCTCTGCCCCTTCCACAGCGAGAAGACGCCCTCCTTCTCCGTCAACCGGGACAAGCAGATCTACCACTGCTTCGGCTGCGGCAAGGGCGGGGGCGTGATCTCCTTCATCATGGAGATCGAAAACCTCAGCTATCCCGAGGCGATCGCCTTCCTCGCCAGACGCGCGGGGATGCAGATGCCCGAGGAGACGGACAGCGCCGAGAGCCGGAAGCGCGCGCGGATGTTCGCCCTCAACCGCGACGCGGCCCGCTTCTTCTACGCGCAGCTCTCCGAGCCCGCCGGCGAGGCGGCGCACGCCTACATCCGGCAGCGCGGCATCTCCGGCGCGATGGTCAAGAACTTCGGTCTCGGCGCTGCGCCCGACTCCTGGGAGGCCCTGCGCCGGGCCATGCGCGAGAAGGGCTACACGGATCAGGAACTCTTCGACGCGGGACTGGTCAAGCGCGGAAAGAGCGGCGGCTTCTACGACGCCTTCCGCAACCGCCTGATGTTCCCGGTCATCGACGTGCAGGGCCGGGTCATCGGCTTCTCGGGGCGCATCCTCGGCGGCGAGGGGGCCAAGTACATCAACAGCCCCGACACGCTGGTATACGACAAGGGCCGGAACCTTTTCGCGCTGAATCTGGCTAAAAAATCAAAAAGCGGGTATATCATTCTATCGGAGGGCAATATTGACGTCGTGAGCCTGCATCAGGCGGGCTTCGACTCGGCGGTGGCATCGCTCGGCACCGCGCTGACAAACGAGCAGGCGCGGCTGATCTCGCGCTATACCAACGAGGTCATCATCGCCTACGACAGCGACGGCGCGGGGCTGAAGGCCTCGCAGAAGGCGATCGGCATTTTCGAGAAGCTGGACGTCAAGGTGCGCATCCTCCGCATGAGCGGGGCCAAGGACCCGGACGAGTTCATCAAGCTCAAGGGCGCGGAGGCCTTCCGCAGACTGATCGAGGACTCGGAGAACCAGCTCGACTATCAGCTCGGCCGGATCCGGAGCAAGTACGATCTCACGGTGGACGAGCAGAAGGTCGACTTCGTCCGCGAGGCGGGCGAGCTGCTGGCGAGGATCCCGGACGGGGTGCGGCGCGAGATCTACGCGCAGCGCGTGGCCGAGACCGCGGGCATCAAGGCCGAGGTCGTGACGGGCGACGTGGAGCGGCGGCACCGCCGTCTGCTCAGCGCCGGGAAGAAGGCCGAGCAGCGCGAGCTCACGCAGCCGGAAAAGCTCGTCCAGCCCGCGGCGCGGGAGCTGCGCTACGAGGACCCGGAGTCCGCCGTCGCGGAGGAGGGACTGATCCGCCTGCTCTATCTGGAGCCGGCGCTGATGAACATGGCGGAGCTTCCGCAGGCGGAGGACTTCTCCTCCGCGGCGCTGGGGAGGATCTACTCCGTGCTCGCCGCGCGCATCCGAAGCGGGAGCGCCGTCAGCGCGGACATGCTCGCGGGAGAGCTCGAGCCGGGGGAGATGGACCTTCTGATCTCCCTGCTGCAAAAGCCGGAGACGCTCAGCCGCAGCCGGCAGAGCGCGTCCGATTACATAGCGAAGATCCGGGAAAGAAAAGAACGCCGTGCGGGCGGCACCGATCTCAGGGAGCTGCAAAAACGGCTGAGACAGACGAAAGGATACGAGGGATAAAGATGGCAGAAGACACAATCTACACAGAACAGGAACTGAGCGAGATGGCGGACGCCCTGCTCACCGCCGCCGGGGAGACGGAGCTGATCCCCGAGCCGCCCAAGGCGAAGAAGCCCTCCCGCAAGAAGGACGAGCACGCCGCCCAGCCGGCCAAGACGCCGGAGGAGCGTCTCAACGACCTGCTGGAGAAGGGCAAGAAGGCCGGCAAGCTCGCGGCCAAGGAGCTCGAGGTGCTCGAGGAGCTGAACCTCGACCCCGAGGTCATCGACAAATTCTATGAGACGCTGGAAAAGAGCGGCGTCGACATCGACATCGGCACGGACGACCTGCTCCCGCCGCTCGACGAGGTCATGCCCGAGGCGGAGGATCTGGCCGAGATCGAGGAGGTCACGGACAGCGACCTCAACGACACCGACGCCCTGATGGACAGCTTTTCCACCGACGACCCGGTGCGCATGTACCTCAAGGAGATCGGCAAGGTGCCCCTGCTCACGCCCGAGGAGGAGGTCGAGCTCGCCAGGCAGATGTCGCTCGGCGACGAGAACGCCAAGCACCGTATGACCGAGGCAAACCTGCGTCTGGTCGTCTCCATCGCCAAGCGCTACGTCGGCCGCGGCATGCTCTTCCTCGACCTGATCCAGGAGGGCAACCTGGGCCTGATCAAGGCGGTCGAGAAGTTCGACTACACCAAGGGCTACAAGTTCTCCACCTACGCGACCTGGTGGATCCGCCAGGCCATCACCCGCGCCATCGCCGACCAGGCGCGCACCATCCGCATCCCCGTGCACATGGTCGAGACCATCAACAAGACCATCCGCGTCTCCCGCCAGCTTTTGCAGGAGCTCGGGCACGACCCCTCCGCCGAGGAGATCGCCCGCGAGATGGACATGCCCGT
>CADCLH010000119.1 GCA_902802215.1 Oscillospiraceae bacterium | reverse complement strand
CTGTTCCGCGACATGATGGGCGGTATCCGCTTCATCTCCGATCAGGAGAACATCAATCAGATGAACAAGGAAAAGCCCGTCTACTTCATGTCCGGCGCGGCCGATCCGGTCGGGGAAAACGGCAAGGGCGTCGAGCGCGCCTACAGGGCCTTTTGCAGGGCCGGGCTGAAGGACGTCATGATCCGTCTCTACCCCGAGGGCAGGCATGAGATGCTCAACGAGATCAACAAAGCGGACGTCTATCGGGACATCCTCAACTGGCTTAACGAGAAGCTCGCCTGAACAGGGACATAAAAAATCCGCCGACTTGAAGTCGGCGGATTTTTTATGCGATTTTACTCGGCGTCGGGAACCTCACCGGCGGCCTCGCCGCTCTCGGAGACCTCGTAGACGAGGGCGTCCTCGGCGGGCTCATCCTCGGCGGAAGGCACTTCCTCCGCGGCGGGGACCTTGACGGGCGCGGGCTCGGACAGGGCGCGGATGGAGAGGGAGATCTTGTGCTTGTCTTCATCGACAGCGGTGATCTTGGCCTCGACCTCGTCGCCGACCTTCAGCACGTCCTCGGGCTTGCCGATGCGGCGGTTGGCGATCTGGGAGATGTGGATCAGACCGTCCACGCCGGGCAGGACCTCGGCAAAAGCGCCGAAGGGCATGAGCTTGACGATCTTGACATTGGCCACATCGCCGACCTGGTAGCGGTTGGTGAAGAGGGTCCAGGGATTGGCCTGGGGATCCTTGTAGCCGAGGGAGATCTTGCGCTTTTCCTTGTCGAAGTTGATGACATAGACCTCGATCTCGTCACCGACGGAGACGACCTCGGAGGGCTGGTGGATACGGCCCCAGCTCAGCTCGGAGACGTGGACCATGCCGTCAATGCCGCCGATGTCGACAAACGCGCCGTAGCTGGTCAGGGACTTGACGACGCCCTTGTACTTCTTGCCGATCTCGATCTCATTCCAGATGGTCTCGATGCGCTCGCGGCGCTCGGCCTGGGCGACGCGGCGGATGGAGCCGACCACGCGCTTGCGGGCCTTGTTGACCTCGGTGATCTTGAGACGCACGGTCTGCTTGAGAAGCTGGGAAAGCTCGGCCTCGCGGGGCAGATCGGTCTGGGAGGCGGGAACGAACACGCGCACGCCCTTGACGTTGACGACGATGCCGCCCTTGTTCTCCTCGGTGACGACGCCTTCCATGATCTCGCCGTTGTCGACGGCCTCTTCAATGTCCGTCCACATCTTGGCGGCGTCCAGACGCTTCTTGGACAGCATCGCGGTGCCCTCCACGTCGTTGACGCGAACGACGACCGCCTCGATGATATCGCCGATCTTGACCGCATCCTCAACCTTGATGCCGTCGTCGGTGAATTCGGACGTGGGGATGAAGCCGGAGTACTTTGCGCCCAGATCGACGCTGATCTCGGTGCCGGTGATCGCTACGACCGTGCCGCTGACCTTGTCCCCGTTATATATTGTTTTTAGAGTCTCCTCCAGCATTTCATCGAAGGACTTCTCCTTCTCCACTGCGGATTCCTCAATTTTGATCTCGTCGCTCATTTTGTTTCTTACCTCCTTAATTATCCACGCGGGGGTCGATGCGCCGGCGGTGAGGCCCACGGTGTCCGCGGCCTTCAGTCTGTCCAGGTCGAGCTCGTCCGTACGCTCGATAAACTGGACGTTTCCGCAGTGCTCCGAACAGATCTGCGCCAGATGGACGCTGTTGGCACTGTGCTTTCCGCCGATCACAACCATTGCATCACAAGCCGAAGCAAGCCGCGCTGCTTCCTCTTGCCGCGTGAATGTCGCAAGGCATATTGTATCAGATATTTTCGCGTTTGTACATCTTTTTTTTATTAACTCACAACATTCGGTAAAATTACTGTGGGTTTGCGTCGTTTGTACCACCACAGTTATCGGTTTTTCCCAAGACGCCGTGTTCTCAGAGAGCCATTTTTCCAGTTCCCGGGCGTTTTCAAACACCGCATGCTCCCCGCACCAGCCGCAGATCGCCAGGACCTCGGGGTGATTGCGCATCCCGATCACGATCGTAAAGCGGCCTTCCTCCCGCGCGGCGGAGACGATCTTGTGGATGGCGCGCACCTTCGGGCAGGTCGCGTCGTGCACGAAGGCGCCGGATTTTTCCAGAGCCTCGTATACGGACGGAGGCACGCCGTGGGCGCGGATCAGCACATGCTCGCCGGGACGGCACTCCTCCGGCGTGTGGATCACGCGCATCCCCTTCTGCACCAGTGCGTTGACCACGTCCTCGTTGTGGATCAGCTCGCCGAGACTGGCGCAGCATCCGTTCTCCTCAATGAGCCTTTCCGCCATATCGACGGAGCGGTTGACGCCGAAGCAGAAGCCGGCGCTCTCGGCTACGGTCAGCTTCTTCACGTCAATCCTCCCGCACCGCGGCCAGTCTCCGGATCACCAGCTCGCACAGGCGCGCGAAGGTCTCCTCGAAGCCGATATCGCTCGAATCGACCAGCACGGCGTCCTCCGCCTGACGCAGCGGCGCGGCGGCGCGCTTGGTGTCCTGCTCGTCGCGGTAATTGATATCGCGCAGCACGTCCTCGAAGCTCTCCTCGATCCCCTTCTCCTTCAGGTCAAGCAGCCTGCGCCGGGCCCGCGCCTCGGGACTCGCGGTCAGGAAGATCTTCAGCTCCGCGTCCGGGAGCACGACAGTGCCAATATCGCGCCCGTCCATGACCACATTGTTCTCGCGGGCGAAGCGGCGCTGCATGTCCAGCAGGAAGCGCCGGACCTCCGGCAGCGCCGAGACGTCCGAGGCGCAGATCGAGATCTCCGGTTGGCGGATCTCCTTCGACACGTCCTCGCCGTTCAGGAGCATGCACTGCTCCCCCGCTTCGTTGTACCGGATGGAGATGTCCAGCGTTTTCAATAGCTCCATGACCGCGGCGGCGTCCTTGCGGTCGATCTCCGCGCGGTAGCAGGCCAGACCGAGCGTGCGGTAGATGGCTCCGGTATCCACATAGATAAAGGAAAACTCCTTTGCCAGGCGCTTTGCCTGGGTGCTCTTTCCCGCCCCGCTGGGGCCGTCGATGGCAATGGCGTAATGTCCGTTCATATGTATGTCCCTCTATATCGAATTTCCGGCGACAAAGCCGGTTGACCATGCAATTTGCAGATTGAAGCCGCCCGTATAGGCGTCGAGGTCCAGCACTTCGCCCGCGAAATAGAGTCCGGAGACTAGCTTGGACTCCATCGTGCGGGGATTGACCTCCTTCGTACTGACGCCGCCTGCGGTGACGATCGCCTCGTCGATGGGACGAAAGCCGGAGACCAAGACCGGGAAGGCCTTCAGAAGCTCGAGAAGGCGGCGGCGTTCCTCGCGGGTGATCTCCCGGACGGGCTTGTCCTCCGGGATCCCCGACAGGCGGATCAGGACCGGGATCATGGAGCGTCCGGCCAGGTCGCCGAGCGCGTTTCGGAACTCCCGGTTTGCGTATTTGGTGAAGTCGCGCAGGATGCGCGCGTCGAGCTTTTTTTCGTCGAGCGCCGGTTTGAAGTCGATCGCCAGACGGTAATCAGCCTCGCCCATCTTTCTCATATGGGCGCTGGCTGACAGGACCAGCGGTCCGCTCACTCCGAAGTGGGTGAAAAGCATCTCGCCCAGCTCGCGATACAGGAGCTTCCCGTCCTCATAGACGGAGAGCGTCACGTTCTTCGGCGCGAAGCCCTGCATCTCGGCGCAGAACGCGTCTCCGCTTTCGAGCGGGACGAGGGACGGGCGCAGCGGCGTGACCGTATGACCGAGATTTTCGGCAAAGGCATGGCCCGCGCCGGTCGAGCCGGTGAGCGGATACGACCTTCCGCCCGTGCAGATCGCCGCCGCGCCGCAGGGAAGATAGCCCTGCCCGGTCACGACGCCGGCCACGGCTCCGTTTTCGGCAATGATCTGCTTGGCCGCCGTTTTGAGTAGCTGCACGCCGCTTCTGCGACAGAGCGAGGCCATGAGGTTCGCCACATCATTGGCATTGTCCGACTGAGGAAAGACCCGGTTGCCGCGCTCGGTCTTGAGCGGGAGCCCGTGCGACTCAAAAAAAGCGATGGTGTCCGCCGGGGAAAAGCGGCTGAGCGCGCTGTACAGAAAGCGCCCGTCACCCGGGACGTTGGCCATGAAGGTCCTGACGTCGCAGTTGTTGCAGAGATTGCACCGCCCCTTGCCCGTGATGCGCAGCTTGCGCCCGAGCTTGTCGTTCGGCTCGAGCAGGACGACGCTTTTGCCGCGCTGAGCCGCCTGAAAGGCGCACATCATCCCGGCGGGACCGCCGCCGATCACGACGAGGTCCGTATAGGAAAGCTCCATCTATTCCCTCTCCTGTCCGTGCATCAGCATGTGCACTTCCTCCGGCGTCAGATGCCGCCAGCTCCCGCTTTTGAGATCGGCCAGCCGCAGGCCGCCCTCCGCGATCCGGACAAGCCTTGTGACCTTCAGCCCGGCCTGTGCGCACATTTTGCGCACCTGTCGGTTGCGTCCCTCGTGGATCGTGATCTCGAGCAGGCCGCCGTCCTCAAAACGCTCCCGGATGACGACCGCAGCCGGTCTGACCGTGTAGCCGTCGACCGTCATCGGTCTGCCGAGCGCCTGAGCGGCTGCGTCCAGCCCCTCGCCCCGAACCCAGGTGAGATAAGTCTTGTCGACCTCATGGGACGGGTGCATGACGCGGTTGGCAAAGTCGCCGTCGTCGGTCATCAGCAGCAGGCCCTCGGAATCCATGTCCAGCCTCCCGACCGGGTATAGCCGCACGCCGGGCAGCCTCACCAGCTCGCTCACGTTCCGGCGGCCCTTCTCGTCGCGCAGCGTCGTGACCGTGCCGCGCGGCTTGTTGAGCAGGATATAGTGTTTTTCCCTCTGCCGCGGCAGCGCCTTGCCGTCAACGAGGATCTCGTCGTCCGGCTCCGCGCGCTCGCCGAGAAGGGCGGCGCGTCCGTTGACCGTGACGCGGCCCGAGGCGATCGCCTCCTCCGCAGCACGGCGGGACATGAGCCCCGAGGCGGAGATCATCTTCTGTATTCTCTCTCCCATGGGGCCCTCCGTTTCTCAAGCTCAGAATGAAATCGCCATCGGCGCGGACTGTCCGTAGACCAGACCGAACTCTCCGACCGTCCGCTGTCCCACGATCACCCGGAGCGTGCCCGCCCGCTCCCCTTTTGTCACAGGCGCGAACACGAAGCGCGGCAGCTCGGCCTCCAGCCTGACCGTCTCTCCGGTAGGCAAGAGCAGCCTTCCGGCGGCTTCCGGCTCGACCGGGACCGTGTTCCTGTCGCCGGATACGAGCGGGACGTCAAGCCGCAGCTCCCGGGCCGGATCGAAGAGCCGATAGCTGGCGAAGGCCCAGTCGTACAGCGTCCGGTGGTCGCGCCAGTCGTCCGGGTCGGAGAGCGTGACGCACACAAAGCGCATGCCGCCGCGCTCGCAGCAGCTCACCAGACAGCGGCCCGCCGCCTCGGTATAGCCGGTTTTGCCGCCGACACAGCCGGGGCAGGTTTGCAGAAGCTTGTTGTGGTTCAGAAAGGCCGTGCCGCCGAGCACGGCGCTTTTTGTTGAAGCAAGCGTGCGGAAGCTCTCGTTCTCCATGCAGGCGAGCATCAGCCTTGCCAGATCCCTGGCGGTCGAATAATGTCCGGGCGCGTCCAATCCGTGCGGATTGGCAAAATGTGTCTGATTCAGACTGAGACCTTCCGCCTTTTCATTCATAAGGCGCAC
>CADCLH010000118.1 GCA_902802215.1 Oscillospiraceae bacterium | reverse complement strand
CGCGGTCGACAAGCTCGGGCGCTTTCTTTTTGATGTGGAACAGTCTGGCAAAAAACGACATGGGGTATTCCTCCTTCTGTCTTTCTTTAAGCCCCAAACAAAGCCCGGCGAAGCGGGTCCGTTTGGGAAAGGAAGAAAAAGGTCATCGGTCGAGGGAGCTCCGTTTATGAAACTCCCTGACCACATGGCTTTTTTCCGATCTAGTCGCCCATGCAGATGCCGATGTCCCGGGCCATCTGGATCATGGGGTGATCGACGGGCAGGAACTTGGTCTTGCTCGCGGCGTCGGCCAGCGGGATGGCGACGATCTCCCCGTGCTGGATGGCGACCATGGTCCCGTACTGCTGCTTGATGATCAGATCCGCCGCGTAGGCGCCGAAGCGCGTGGCGAGCACGCGGTCGTAGGGGCAGGGGGGACCGCCGCGCTGATAGTGGCCGGGGACGGTCACGCGGGTGTCCTGACCGGTCAGGCGCTCGAGCTCCTCGGCGATGGCGTAGGAGACGGTGGAGTGCTTGCTCTGCTCCTTCTTGCGGCGGCTGGCCTCCTCATCGAGCTTCGTCTCGTCGATGGAAACGGCGCCCTCGGCGCAGGCGATGATGGAGAAGCCGCTGCCTCTTTTTCGGCGGAGCTTGAGCATCTCGGCCACCTTCTCAAGATCGTAGGGGATCTCGGGGATGAGGATCACGTCCGCGCCGCTGCCGATGCCGGCGTGCAGCGTCAGCCAGCCGGCGTCGCGGCCCATGAGCTCGACCACGAAGATGCGCCCGTGGGAGCAGGCCGTGGTGTGCAGATAGTCGATGACGTTGGTGGCGATGTTCACGGCGCTCTGGAAGCCGAAGGTCGTGTCGGTGCCCCAGATGTCGTTGTCGATGGTCTTGGGCAGGGTCACGACGTTCATCCCGGCGTCCATCAGGAGCTTGGCGCTCTTCTGGGTGCCGTTGCCGCCCATGATGACCAGGCAGTCCAGGCCCAGGCGGTTGTAGGTGTCGAGCATTTTGGGGATGACGCTCTCGCCGTTTTCGTCGACAATGTCCTTGCCGGGGATGTAGCGCTGGCGCGAGGTGCCGAGTATGGTGCCGCCCTCGGTCAGAATGCCGGAGAAGTCCTTCCTCTCCATGAACTTGTAGTCGCGCTCGATCAGGCCGCGGTAGCCGTCGTACATGCCGTAGATTTCAAGATTGTCGACGCGCTGAAACAGCGCCTTGCCGACGCCGCGGATGGCGGCGTTCAGACCCTGGCAGTCGCCGCCGCTGGTGATGAGGCCGACGCGGGTTGCTCTTTTCATAGGTTCCCTCCCGGATGGTCGTTTTGTTGTTCTGGCGCTATTATCCGTCAAGCCGCCGCAAAATGCAACGGCGAATTTGCATGTTATCTCCGCATCGCTGCGCGGCAATAGTAATTGAACTCCCTTTCGCGCTCGAGCGTGGAGGGGTCCATGTGCCCGGGGTAGACCTCATAGTCGCCCGGAAGCTCACAGATGCGGCGCAGGGAAGAAAGCTCCTGCTCCATGTCGCCGCCGGGCAGATCGGTCCTGCCGCAGCTGCCCTTGAAGAGCGTGTCGCCGGTGAAGAGCGCGTCCTCGCAGCGCAGCGTCACGCCGCCGGGGGTGTGGCCGGGCGTGGCCATCACATGGAAAACCAGTCCCGCGGCCTCCACGGCGTCGCCCTCGTCATAGGCCCTGTCGCCGGGCTGCATGCGGTAGGTCATGTGGGCGTCCACGGCGCGGGAAGCGTCGTCGCGCGGGTTCATGTACACCGGCGCGCCGGTCTCCTCCCGCAGCGCCGCGACCGCGCCGACGTGGTCGTAGTGCCCGTGCGTGAGGAAGATGGCCGCGCAGCGCAGGCGGTTGGACTCCAGATAGTCCAGAATGGTGTTGGCCTCGTCGCCGGGGTCGATGACCACGGATTCGAGCGTGTTCTCGTTGGTGACCACATAGCAGTTGGTCTCCAGCTGGCCGACGGGCAGGGTCTTGATCAGCATGCTCACAGCTCCTTTGTGTCGAGTAGAATGGTGACGGGCCCGTCGTTGACGGACTTCACCTGCATGTACGCGGCGAAGACGCCGGTCTCCACCTTGAAGCCGCGCCTGCGGCACTCGGCGATGACCAGCTCGTAGAGCGGGATCGCCGTTTCGGGCCTTGCCGCTTTGGAGAAGCCCGGACGGCGGGAGCGACAGTCGGCAAAGAGCGTGAACTGGCTGATGATCAGCAGCTCGGCCCCCGCGTCGGCGGGGTTCACGTTCATCTTGCCGTTTTCGTCCTCAAAGACGCGCAGACCGCAGAGCTTGTCCGCGATCTTCAGCGCTTCCTGCTCGGTGTCGTCCTGATGGACGCCGAGCAGGACCAGAAAACCCTGACCGATCGCGCCGTGAACGGCACCGTCGATCTCGACCGAGGCGGAGGTGACGCGGGTAACAACAGCTCTCATAATTGTCTTTCCTTAAACAGATTGATCACATACCGTTTCTCGTCACGGAGCTGACGCCGTTGACGTGGCTCAGACGGGAGATGATATGGCGCAGCTCGGCGGCGTCCTTGACCTCGAGCGTCACGGTGACGATGCCGATGTTGATGCCGGTGGTCCGGGCCGAGAGGGAGTGGACCTTGGCGTTGAGCGCGTTGAGCACGGTCGCCACGTCCATGACGAGGCCGGAGCGGTCCTTGGCGGAGACCACGATCGTGGTCAGGTAGCTGTCGGTAATCTTGCTCGCCCAGGAGACCTCGACCCAGCGGCCCTCGTTTTCGGGCTGGCTGAGTAACTGCTGGCAGTTGGCGCAGTCGCGCCGGTGGATGGACACGCCCTGACCACGCGTGATGAAGCCCATGATGTCGTCGCCGGGCACGGGGGTGCAGCAGCGGGAGAACTTCACCAGACAGTTGCTCAGGCCCTGCACCAGAATGCCGTGGACGGCCTTGCCCTCTTTCTTCTGGGCCTGACTTTCACGCCGCTCGGCGGCCTCGGCGACCTTGTCGAGCGCGGTCTTGCGCTTGGGCTCCTGATTCTTCAGCTCGTCGCGCAGACGGTTGGCCGCCCGCGTGGCGGTCAGGCCGCCGTAGCCGATGGCGGCGTAGAGATCGTCGGGACAGGTGAAGGAGAAGCGCTTGAGCAGCGGCGAGACCACGGCCTCGTCCATCACGTCGTCGAGCGTCAGCCCGTTGTGGCGCAGCTCCTCGTCGAGCATGTCGCGTCCGCGCTGGACGTTCTCCTCGCGACGCTCCTTCTTGAACCACTGCTTGATCTTGGTGCGCGCCGAGCCGCTCTTGGCGGTGTTGAGCCAGTCGCGGCTGGGACCGGGGGCGGACTTGGAGGTGCGGATCTCGACGATGTCGCCGTTTTGCAGGACGTAGTCGTAGGTGACGATGCGCCCGTTGACCTTCGCGCCTACCATGTGGTTGCCGATGTCGGAGTGGATGGAGTAGGCAAAGTCGATGGGCGTGGCCCCGGCGGGGAGGTTGATGACGTCGCCCTTGGGGGAGAAGACGAAGACGTCGTCGGCGAACATGTCGACCTTGAGGTTGTGGAAGAAGTCGGAGGCGTCGGACTCCTGCTGGCTCTCAAGCAGCCTGCGGATCCAGGCGAATTTGTCCTCGTCGCCCTCGCGCAGCGAACTGCCCGCGCTCGCGCCCATCTTGTACTTCCAGTGCGCGGCCACGCCGTATTCGGCGGTGTAGTGCATGTCCCAGGTGCGGATCTGCACCTCGAAGGGGATACCCTCGGACCCGATGACCGTGGTGTGCACGCTCTGGTACATGTTGGGCTTGGGCGTGGAGATATAGTCCTTGAAGCGGCCCGGCACGGGTTTGAACATGTCGTGGATGATGCCGAGCACGTTGTAGCAGTCGGGGATGGAGTCGACGATGACGCGGAAGGCGCAGAGATCGAAGATGCCGTCCATGTCGAGCTTCTGCGCGTACATCTTGCGGTAGATGGAATAGACGTGCTTGATGCGGCAGAAGATCGTGGCCTGCACGCCCTCGCTCTCGAGACGCGCCATGATCTTCGCGCGCATGCTGTCCATGAAGGCTTCGAGCTCCGGCATGCGCTTCGTGAGATTGTCGGTGATCTCCTTGTAGCCGTCAGGGTCGAGATACTGAAGCGCCAGATCCTCGAGCTCCCACTTGGCGCGCTGCATGCCGAGACGGTGGGCGATGGGCGCGTAGATCTCCATGGTCTCGAGCGATTTGGTCTTCTGCTTCTCGGGGCTCTGGTAGGCCATGGTGCGCATGTTGTGCAGACGGTCGGCGATCTTGATGAGGATGACGCGGATGTCCTTGGCCATGGCCATGAGCATCTTGCGCAGGTTCTCGGCCTGCTCGTCCTCCTTGCTGGTGTACTGCACGCGCGTCAGCTTGGTGACGCCCTCGACGATGTCGGCCACCGCCGGCCCGAACTGGCGGGCGATGTCCTCGTGGGTGAGGCTCGTATCCTCGATCACGTCGTGCAGGAGGGCTGCGATGATCGAATCCTCGTCCAGCCCGATGTCCACGCTGATATCCGCCGCCGCGATGCAGTGCGTCACATAGGGCGAGCCGTCGCGCCGGAACTGCCCGGTGTGGGCAAGGCGCGCCATCTCATAGGCGGCGCGGATGCGGCCGACGTCGAAGTGGGTATTCTCCTGGATCTTTTTGACAAGGGCCTCGAACTGCGCGTCGGGGTCCGGTCTGACAGTGGCAAGCGATCTCGTTTCTTCCATGGCGTACTCCTGTTATTGCAGGCCGCGCAGCGTGCGCAGCAGCCCGGTAGCCTCCAGATCGGCCTTTCCCCCGATGTCGGCGGGACGGGACGAAAAGACGCCGTCGCCGCCCGCGAGCAGACCCGCCTCGCGCAGCACCATCAGACACAGGCAGAAGGTCTCCGGACTCATGCCCCTCGGGCACTGGGCGAGCACGCCCTCCGCGTCCGCGGCGACCGTGAAGCCCGCGCGCATGGAGCGCCAGACCCGCACAAAATCCGCGCGGTCCGGACACCAGGCCGCGGCGGCGCGGTTCACGCCCGGATCGCCCGCGAGGATCCCGGCGCACAGTCCGCTCCCGTTGTGGGGCCGGACCGCGATGGCCACAAGCTGCACGCTGACGCTCCCGCGGTACTCGTTGACCTGCGGGGTGAAGGCCATATCGATCTTCTCCCCCTCGCGCACGCCGGCCTCGGCCGCGCTGTGGGAGAAAAAGATGCACTCAAAGGGGGTGTTCCCCAGACGGATGCGCATCCGGCAGTGACGCCCGCCGCCGACCTCGGTCAGCGCCTCGAGCGGCACGCCGCTCACGCACAGCACGGGCTTGGGGTTGGCGTTGCCGTAGGGCTCAAGCTGGTCGAGCGAGCGGACGTTCTCCAGCGAGAGAAGCCCGGGATCGGTGATCAGCAGATCGCACTGCACCTCGGGCGTCGGCTCGGGACGGTTTTGACGGTAGTATTCCCCGAGGGCGCGGCGGAAATCATCCAGCTTCTCGCGCCGGATGTTCAGCCCGGCGGCGAGCGCGTGCCCGCCGAAGCCGATCAGATGCTCCGAGCAGGCCGACAGCGCCTCGTAGAGATTGAAGCCGCCGTAGCTGCGGCAGGAGCCCTTGCCGACCTCGCCGTTGAGACAGACGATGATCGCGGGCAGGGAATACTGCTCGGCCAGACGCGAGGCGGCAATGCCGATGACGCCCTGGTTCCAGCGCTCGCTGGCGAGCACGATCGGGGCGTCGGGCGTCTTGCCGGCCATCATGGCGTTGGCCTCTTTCCAGATCTCGTTTTCGATGCGCTGGCGCTCGCGGTTGAGCTC
>CADCLH010000117.1 GCA_902802215.1 Oscillospiraceae bacterium | reverse complement strand
CAGACCTCGAAGCCGAACATCTCCGCCAGCGTGCGGAGGGTGCGGCCGTAGCGGCCCTTGAGCACCACGAAGTGCGGCTCGAAGCCGTCAAGGACGCTCTGCTCCACGACATGGCGGCTGTCGGAGTCGGTGCGCACGACGATGGAGGTACCGATGAACTGCTTGGGCTTGTCGAGCGCCTCGCCTTCGGCGATGAAAAAGCGGAAGGAGCCGTCGGGCTCGCGGCCCACGCGGAAGACGGTGGCCTCGGGGAAGGCCTCGCAGCCGAAGTCCATGGCCGGGCCGATCTTGCGGTTGGGGTGCACGCCGACGACCGCGCCGGTGTCGCGCCGCGCCAGCGAGCACGCGGCCGCGCCGCAGTGCCAGAAGGTGATGGAGTTGTCGCCCTCGTCGAGGCTCACCGGGTCGCCGAAGAAGACCGGCTCGTGGGACAGCTGCATGCCGATCCACATGGACAGCGCCCCGTAGATATCGGCCTCGCAGGCGGCGGCGACGCCCTCGTCGTTGAGCATGGACAGCACCGTGCACACGGGCGTGCCGAAGGAGGTGAAGAAGTCCGGCCAGCAGCGGCTGGCGAGCGCGCCGATGTTGTGCGACTTCACGTAGGCGCGGTAGGCGTTGAGCAGGCGCGCGTGGTCGCGCACGTTGTTTGCGGGGGTCTTATCCAGTCCCGCGGTGGCCTTTTCGGTATCGGCCACGGCGGCGTCGAGCTCGCTGTCGGCGAGCTTTTTCGCCTCGTCGATCAGCTCGCGCGCCTCAACGGCCTCGAGCTCCACGCCGAAGACGCTCATCAGCTCGCTGTCGAGGGCGCGGCCGAAGCCGAAGCCCTGGGGCGTGTGGCCGACGGCGGCCATCTTCAGGCCTCTCATGGCCTTCTTGACCCGCGCAGCCTCAACGCTCGCCCTCACCGCGGCCAGCGTCTCCGCCTCCTCGGGGGTGCCGAAAACGTAGGAGAAGGGGCGGTAATCGAAGGCCCGCAGGGTGTTGGCGGCGGAGTAGGCGCCGGTCAGGGAGTTGAGGCGCAGACGTCCCCCGTCGATCACGGGCTCGCGCAGCGTCCACAGCAGCAGCGGGCAGTCGAAGCGGCGCAGCACCTCGGCCATGTAGGCGGCGTTGGCGAAGGTCAGGTTCTGGAACACGATCAGGTCCGGGTGCAGCCCATCCATATAGGCGCGCAGCTCGTCGAGGCTGAGCAGCATCTTGTCGGGCACGGCGAAATTCTCGTCCACGCCGCGCAGCAGCTTCACCGAGCGCTCGAACGCGTCCTGGGCGCTCTCGAGGTGGAAGGTGGGCACGCCCACCGGAATATACACAGATTGAAAGCTCATATCGATCCTCCGGTTTCGTTATTATTTAACGGCGTGAACAATCATAGCGCCGCGCAGCCGGAATGTCAAGGAGTCTCCGGGGAAAAAAGTTGAATAATTCGTCGCATTACCCCCTTGACAAAGTGCGGACGGCGGGATAAACTCAGCGTTGGTTAGATCTTTTAATCAAATGTCAAATCATCATTCATCAGGAGGAACCCAAATTGAACTGCGATTTGAAAGAGATATGCAAGGATATCCGCTGTGACATCCTCAGATGCATCGGCCATCTCGGCGTGGGCCACATCGGCGGCTGCCTGTCGGTGGCGGAGCTTCTGGCGGTGCTGTACTTTGAGGAGATGAACATCGACCCGGCCGATCCGAAGATGGCCGGCCGCGACCGCTTTGTCTGCTCCAAGGGCCACGCCGGTCCCGCCGTGTACGCGGCGCTCGCCAACCGCGGCTACTTCGACCGCAGGGAGCTGCTGACCCTCAACCAGGGCGGCACCAACCTGCCCAGCCACTGCGACATGAACCGCACCGTCGGCGTCGACATGACGACCGGCTCGCTCGGCCAGGGCTTCAGCTGCGCGGTCGGCGTTGCGCTCGGCTCCAAGCTTGAGGGCGACGGCGCCGTGATCTACGCCCTCGTCGGCGACGGCGAGAGCCAGGAGGGTCAGATCTGGGAGGCCGCGATGTTTGCCGCCGCCAAGAAGCTGGACAACCTCATCGCCTTTACCGATTACAATAAGCTGCAAATCGACGACACCGTCGCGAAGGTCAACGACATCGCCCCGCTGGGCGACAAGTGGGCCGCCTTCGGCTGGAACGTCATCGAGGTGGAGGACGGCAACGACGTCGAGCAGGTGTCCGCCGCCGTCAAGCACGCCAAGCTCGGCGTCGGCAGCGGCAAGCCCACGATGGTGATCCTCAACACCCTCAAGGGCTGCGGCGTGCAGTGGATCGTCGACCTGGGCCCGGGCAACCACAACTGCCCCGTCAGCGAGGAGCAGGCCGAGGCCGCCATCCGTGAAATCAGAGGGGAGGAGTAAGATCATGGAAATGAGAGCTGTTTACGCCGAATGCCTGGCGCAGATGATGGAGCAGGACCGCCACGTGTGCGTTCTGGACGCCGACCTTGCCAAGGCCAGCGGCACCCGCGCCCTGTATGAGCGCTTCCCGAAGCAGATGTTCGACTGCGGCGTAGCCGAGCAGAACATGGCCTCCATCGCGGCGGGCCTTGCCAGCTACGGCTTTAAGCCCTGGATCGAGACCTTCACCCCCTTTGCCACGCGCCGCATCTGCGACCAGATCGCGATCTCCATCTCCTACGCGGGGATGAACGTCAAGATCGTCGGCACCGACCCCGGCATCTCTGCCGAGCTCAACGGCGGCACGCACATGAGCATGGAGGACGTGGGCGTGGTGCGCTCCATCCCCGGCATGGTGATCTTCGAGCCCGTGGACGCGACCCAGCTTCGCGCGGCAATGCCCGTGCTCAACGCCTACGAGGGCCCGGTCTACATGCGCCTGTTCCGCAAGGCTCTGCCCGACGTGTTCGGCGAGGGCTACAAGTTCGACCTCTTCAAGGCCGACAAGCTCCGCGAGGGCAAGGACCTGAGCATCTTCGTCTCCGGCTTCCTGACCAAGGACGTGCTCGAGGCGGCCGAGCTTCTCAAGGCCGAGGGCATCGACTGTGAGGTGATCAACGTCCACACCATCAAGCCCATCGACCGCGAGAGCGTGCTCGCCTCCGCGCGCAAGACCGGGGCGGTCCTGACCGTGGAGAACCACAACGTCATCGGCGGCCTGCACTCGGCGGTGCTCGAGACTCTGGCCGGCGAGAAGATCCCCGCCTGCGCGGTGGGCGTGCAGGACCGCTTCGGCGAGGTCGGCAAGCTGCCCTATCTGCGCGAGGCCATGGGCCTGACCGTGGAGAACATCGTCGCGACCGCGAAGAAGGCCGTCGCACTCAAGTAATCATCACGGCCTTCCCCTTTGGGAAGGCCGTTCATCAAATGGAGGATACAAGTATGAAAATTGCCATCGGCAGCGATAAATCCGGCTTTCCCGTCAAGGAGGCCGTCAAGGCCTATCTCCTTGATGCGGGCGTGGAGTTCGACGATCTCGGCACCGTCGATCTCGAGCAGGTCCACCCCTATTACCAGGTCGCAAGCGAGGTCGCCCCTCTGGTGCAGAACGGCACCTACGAGCGCGCGGTCCTGATCTGCGGCACCGGCGCCGGCATGTGCGTGGTGTCCAACAAGTTCAAGGGCGTCTACGCCGTCGCCTGCGAGGGCGTGTATTCGGCCAAGATGGCCCGCGCCATCAACAACGCCAACGTCCTGTGCATGGGCGGCTGGATCGTCGGGCCCGAGATGGCCGTCGAGATGGTCAAGACCTTCCTGTCCACCGCGTGGTGCCAGGATCTGGAGGACTGGCGCGCGGCCAACATGCACAAGTTTGCCGCGCAGGTCGACGCGATCGAGGAGAAGATCTATGGTTAACGAGTTCTTCTACAAGCAGCCCGTCAAGATCTGGTTCGGCGCGGGCAAATTTCAGCAGCTCGGCGAGATCCTGAGCGAGCTCGGGTGCAAAAAGTGCGTGCTGGTCTGCGGCCGCCACTTCGCGCCCGAGGCCCGCGCGATGATGGAGAAGATCCCCTGCATCGCCGCCGTCTTCGGCGAGGTCGAGCAGAACCCCCAGCTCTCCGGCGCGGCCGAGACCGCCCGTCTGGCGCGCGAGGTCGGCGCGGACGCCATTGTGGGCGTCGGCGGCGGCAGCTCCATCGACACGGCGAAGTTCGCCGCGGCGGCGGCTCCCGGCGATGCGGACATCGTCGACTACTACACCGGGAAGGTCCCCTTCCCCGGCAGCCCGCTGACCATCGTGGCCGTCCCGACCACCGCCGGTACCGGCAGCGAGGTCACGCAGGTCTCGGTCATGAGCCACGGCAAGGAGAAGCGCACGATCAACAACCCGCTCTTCATGCCCACCGCCGCGATCGTCGACCCGACCCTGACCCTCACCGTCCCGCCGCGCACGACCATGAACACCGGTCTGGACGCGCTGGCCCACGCGCTCGAGGGCTACTGGAGCCGCAACCACCAGCCTCTGGCCGACCTCTTCGCCATTGAGGCCGTCCGCGTCATTCTCGCCAATCTCGAGACCGCCTGGCGTGACGGGGCGAACCTCGAGGCGCGCACGAACATGCTCTACGGCTCCATGGTCGCGGGTCTGGCCTTCTCCAACCCCCGCACCGCGGGCAGCCACGCGTGCAGCTACCCCCTGTCCGAGGACTACCACCTGCCCCACGGCGAGGCCTGCGCCTTCACGCTGGACAGCTTCGTGCGCATCAACGCCGATGAGCGTCTGGAGTATCTCTGCCAGCGCGCCGGCCTGAGCGGCACCGAGGAGCTCGCGCAGCGCATCGCGTACCTCAAGGAGCTCGGCGGCCTGCGCCGCAGGCTCTCCGATCTGGGCGAGGTCGACCTCGACAAGCTCTGCCATGACTGCGCCGTTCACGCGCTGATGAACAACAACCCCGTCAAGATGGACGAGGCCGCGCTTCGGGAGATGTTTGAAGCGCTGAAATGAACGAGAAGCTGAAATACACCCTGATGGTCGCGGGGATGGTGCTGTCGTGGTCGATCTACTACGCGGTCAGCAAGGTCGTGGTGGGCGCCACCGGCTCTCCCCTGCTGGCGGGCTTTCTGCTGCGCTCGGCCGCGCTGGTGTTCCTGACGGTCCAGCTCGTGCTGGACGGGAGCTTTTCCCGCCTCTTTCATCAGGGCAAGGCCGTGTTCATCCTCGTCGTCATCGGCGTGTTCGGCTTTCTGCTGGATCTGTTTGCAAACCTCGGCTACCAGTACGGTTCGCTCTCGACCGGCACGGCGCTGTTGAAGACGGACGTGCTGATGGTCAACCTCGCGACCGTGATGATCTACCGCAAGCGCCTGTACCTGTCCGACTGGCTCGGCACCGGGATCATGCTTGTGGGCGTGCTGCTGGTGCTGGGCGTGGACTTCGGCGGGATGGAGCTGCATCCGACCGATCTGTTCTTTCTGCTTTCGGCGGCCTGCGTCAGCATCAACGCCTTCATCATCAAGGCCGCGCAGGAGAAATACCACGAGGACGCGGACATGATCTCCTATTACAACAACGCCGTCGTGCTGCTGCTCTTCGGCTGCAGCGCGTTACTCGCGGGCGACATGCGCGCCGACGCCGTGGGGACCGTCCCCGGCTTCTGGTGGCTGGTCGCGCTGGGCGGGCTCGCGCAGACGGGGATCTACTTCTTCTATTACCGCAACCTCAAGCATTTCGAGGTGTGGCTCGTCAAGCTCTACCTGCTGCTGATGCCGGTCGTGAGCTGCTTCATCGGGGTCTTTTTCCTGCATGAAGAGCTGACCGCGAAGAAGCTCGCCGGCATCCTGGTGGTGCTCGCCGGCGCCGCCGTGATCCTGCTGCGCGCCCGCATCAACCGGGAAGGCAAGCCCGGCTGACCGGGAAGACCGTCTTTTCACCGACTACTGCAAGGAGTCCTGCCATGACCTTTCAAGGCGACAACATGATGGCCGTCAAGCGCAACAACCGCTCCGCGGCGCTGCGCATCCTCCACGAGAA
>CADCLH010000116.1 GCA_902802215.1 Oscillospiraceae bacterium | reverse complement strand
TCGGAGGCTTTTTCGGACGTGCGCTGTCCGGAGAGAGCGGATTTCAGAACGTCTACACCGCGCGGGGAGGCGGCGGCCTGATCGCCTTCACCTCGTCCTATGTCGGGAACATTCTGGCGGTCGAAATCACGCCGGATAAGCCCATCATCATCCAGAAGCGGGCCTTCCTTGCCTGCACGCCGGACGTCAACATGGAGGTCTTCTTCCAGAAGAAAATCGGTACGGCCCTCTTCGGCGGCGAGGGCTTCATCATGCAGAAGCTCTCCGGCAGCGGCACCGTCTTCCTTGAGCTGGACGGCTCGGTGATCAACTATGATCTCAAGGCCGGGGAACAGATGCTGATCTCGACCGGACATCTTGCGATGATGGATGCGACGGTCTCGATGGACGTTCAGCAGGTCAAGGGCGCCAAGAACATCCTCTTCGGCGGTGAAAGCCTCTTCAACACCGTCGTTACCGGTCCGGGCGTCGTCACGGTACAGAGCATGCCGCTGTCGAACCTGATCGGAGAGATCGTCTCGAAGCTCCCCGCCGGCAATAAATAAGCGCGTCATACAATCACAATACCCTGTCATTTGAGATGCAAAACAGCATGGGCGGTACGGTTCAACGACCCTGCCGACCCATGCTGTTTTTCTCCCGTTTCTCCCTGTGTACTTCCTCTCGGCCCGACCGCGGAGCTGACCCGCTCCGGCGTGAAGACAAAGCAGAAAGCTCCGGCGAATTCGGATTGACCCGTTTTCGCCGGAACTTTTCCTTTTTGCTCTGCCGATTGACAGTGAGCCCGAAAAGACGGCCCGCTCAGCCGCCGGAGACCGGGAAGAAGAAGCCGACGACGTCGCCGTCGTGCAGCTCGCGCTCCGGCGTGCAGCGCTCGCCGTTGACACTCATCAGCAGGAGCTTCGCCTTGAGCGGGCCGCAGCGGATCAGGCGCAGCGCGTCGCGCACGCGGATGCCCTCCGGCAGCTCCGCCCAGGAGCGCGCGTCGAGGGCGTTGCGGTCGCAGCCGTGGGGCGGCAGGATCTTGACTCTCATGCGTCCTCCTCCATTGTGATCACGTCCATCGGGCAGGCGCGCGCGCATTGGCCGCAGCCGATGCAGCCGTCCGTCACGAGCTCGGGGAAGACGTTGCGGTACTTGCCGCTCTTTCCCTCCCTGCTCATGCCGAGGGCGGACACCGGGCAGGCCTGCGCACAGATGCCGCAGCTGACGCAGGGGAGATAGTCGAAGACCGGATGCTTCTTCGTCATGGTCCCACCTCCGTCAGTTCGTCGATGCCGATCCCAGCCGAAGGCCTTCCAGTGGGCCGCCACCTGCTCGCGGTTGCGCAGCGTGACGCCCTTGAGCGGGCCCGAGGGCAGCGGCGGAATGCCGGCCATGCGGTCGGGCAGCCTGACCGCGGCGGGGTCGTAGCCCTGCTTGATGTTGAACAGCTGCCGCAGGGTCTGGATACGCTCGCCGATCTCCATGTAGTGGTCGCCGTCATAGTCCCAGCCCTCGGCCGCGTTGAGATACTCCACGAGCTTCCACATGTGCACGCCCATCATCTGCCCGTAGTAGCAGCCGCCCGCGCCGTCGACCAGCATCGTGTAGCAGGCGTTGGCCTTGGAGATCAGGGCCATGTTCATGCTTGCCGAGAGCTCGTCCTCCTTGTCGTGCAGCACGGCGGGCGGCGCCCAGGAGCAGATGTCGCACAGGCTCATGGCCCCGTATTCGATGCTCATGCCGACGGTGTGCTTGCCGGGCGCGGGCTCGGCCACGAAGTGGACGCCGAGCTGGGGGTCGTTGCGCGCGTCGTGCATGCCGGGCTCCTGCCCGCCGACGTGCATGGCGTACTCCTTGCCTCCGAAGCGTTCCGAGGCGCGCTTGACTCCGTCGGCGATGGCGTCGCCGAAGCCCTCGCGCGCGATCATCTTTTCCACCAGCTCAAGGATCGCCCCGGTGTTGCCCCAGCTGAGCTCCAGCCCGTCGGTCTGCTCCCTGGTCAGGATGCCGTTTTCATAGCACTCGATGGCCCAGGCGACCGTGTTGCCCGCGGAGATCGTGTCCATCCCGGCGCGGTTGAGCAGCTCGTTGAGCTGAAAGATCGAGTCGAGGCTCCAGTTCATCAGCAGCGGGCCGAAGGCTTCGATGGTCTCGTACTCGGGCTTGTGCGTCTCGTCGAACTGCGCGTACTTCCGCCCCCGGATGTTGAGCTTGCCGCCGCAGCCGAGCGGGCAGGAATAGCAGTGGTATTTGGCGGTCTCGATGCGGTTGATGTGCTCGGGGTTGTAGACGACCTCCATCAGCCGCACGTCGCGCGGCGTCCCGCCCCAGTTCTTGATCGGTCCGTCGCCGCTCGTGATGGCGAGGGAGGTGTTGGCCTGCGTGCCCCACTCGCGGAACATGTAGGCGGTCAGCGAGCCGTCGAGCGGGATGTTGGGCAGGTGTCCCATCATCGCGCCGCCCGCGCCGATGAAGACGCCGAGGCCCGTGGGCAGCGTCATTTTCAGCAGCTTCCGCCCGAGCTCCTTCGACAGCGCCTTGACCGTCTCCGGATCGTGGCAGGGCATGGGCCGCGCGCCCGCGAGCACGACGGCCTTGAGCTTCTTGCTGCCCATCACCGCGCCCACGCCGCTGCGGGCGGCAATGCGCCCGCCCTCGTTGCAGATCCCGGAGATCAGCGAGAGCTTCTCCCCCGCCGGGCCGATGCAGGCGACGCAGGGCTTCTTGCGGCAGACGCCGTCAAGATCGCGGTGCAGGGCCTTCTCGGCCTCGGTGGCGTCGAGGCCCCAGTAGGCGGAGGCGTCGCGGAGCTCCACGCTCTTTCCGTCGCAGAAGAGGTAGACCGGTTCTTCCGCAACGCCGGAGATAAAGATCGCGTCGTAGCCGCACTGCTTGATGGCCGGGGCGAAGAGGCCGCCGCAGTTGGCGTCGCCCCAGCCGCCGGTCAGCGGGCTCTTGCAGGCCACGGTCCAGCGCCCGGTCAGGAACGCGCCGGTGCCGCAGAGCGCCCCCGCGGCGAAGGCGAGGATGTTCTCCGGCCCGAGGGGGTCGGCCCCCGCCGGGATGTGCTTATAGAGATACCACGCCTCAAGGCCCTTGCCCGCGAGTACGGCCTCGTAGACCTCGGGTGGGACGGAGACGCTCTCTGCGCTGCGCGCCGTCAGATCCACGCGCAGTATTTTGCCCGTGAAGGAGCTCACCGGTCGTACTCTCCGAACTCGCAGCCGATGCCGACGGCCTCGACCTCGTCGATGAGCACCCACCTGCCGAGGCCGCGCCTGTAGAGCTTGAGCACGCCCGTGCCGTTGCCGCCGTTCCAGAGGCGGTTGTGGCGCTTGAGGCCGGTGGGGGCCTCGTAGTTGATGTTCAGCATGTCCTTCTTTTTGCAGCGGATCTCGGTGTCGAGCTTCGCCGTCGCCGTGGTCTGCACGACATGCCAGTGGATCTCGTCCTCCGTCTCCTCGCAGTCGAACTTCGTGCCCGAGAGCGTCCAGAACTTGGAGAAGTTGAACTCGTAGTCCTTCCCCTCGTAGTGGAACACGCCCAGGAGCTTCCGGTTGAGCGCGACCGGGCCGATCTTCGGGCGGCCGCCGCCGATCTCGAAGACGGAGTTTTCAAGCTTTCTGCCGGTGATGCGGCTTCTGAGCTCGTTGCTGGACAGCCACACCCAGGGCGAGGTGAAGTCGCCGCCCCAGTTCTTGTCCGCGTAGCCGTTGCAGGTCTCGGGCTTGACCAGGTACTTCACGCCGTTGAGCGTGATCTCGCCCGCGTACTTCGTTTTGATGCCCTCGGCGTGCCAGAACATCTCAAAGGCGTTGATGTCGCGGAAGAACTTGCTCGCGCCGTAGCCGACGTGGAAGGAGATCTGCTTGTCGATGTCGAGCCTCCAGCTCATCTCGCCGGCGTCGCACATCCACTCGGGGTGGGCGTCGCGCTGCTCGGGCGTGACGGCGACGCGGCCCTCGGTGTGCGTCTCCGAGCAGGTGCAGCCGCCGCAGGAGATCGCAAACGGCGCGTCGGGGTGCAGGCTCACGTCCTTCCAGGCGTAGAAGTTGTGGAGCTGGCCGTGGTCCTCGCCCCAGAAGCCGACGTTCACCATGACGTAGGAGGGCAGGACGCCGCGCTTCTGCTTCTCGGGGTCGTTCCAGACGATGACGGGCTCGTCCTTGGCGCGGGCCGGGTTGCAGGCGAAGAACTCGATGTAGAAGGGCTTTTTCTCGCCGGTCTCGGCGTTCTCGGCGGTCAGGGAGTGCCACCACCAGTCATAGCCCTTTTTGGCCAGCGGGCCGCGCAGCATGAAGGCGTTGCGGCTGATGTCGGAAATGTTTCCCATGGGTCTGCCTCCTTATTTTCTGAGCTCGTGCTTGAGCTTGATGTCCTCGATCACGCCCCGCTTCTCCTCCTCGAGACGCTTGACGAAGCGGTGGAGCTTGCCCTTCTGCGCCTTGACGTAGAGCGTTTTGACGGGCGGGACGACGCTCATGAGGTATTTGCTCGGCAGATAGACCGGGCAGGGGTAGATGTGCTCCTTGAGCTTGTTGACGCCCTTGACCACGGCCTTGCCGACCTTCTCGGGAGCCTGCACGGGGAAGGGCGGCGTGAGCTTGCGCCCGCCGGTGCCGACGTTGAAGAAGTTGGTCCGGGTCGAGACCGGGTAGACGCAGGAGATTTGCAGATTCTCCGGGGCCTCGTCGCGGACGGCCTGTTGGAAGCCCTTCATGGCGAACTTGGTCGCGGCGTAGAGCGCGTAGCCGGGCAGGGCCATCTCGCCCATGGCGGAGATCGTGTAGATCAGGCGTCCCTCGCGCCCGTTGAGATGGTGGAGGTACTTCGAGTAGGTGTAGATGTGCGAGATGGTGTTGAGCTCGAACAGGTGCTTGATGCGGTCCCAGTCCTCGTAGTCGAAGCGCTCGTAGTAGGGCGCGCCGGCGTTGCAGAAATACAGGTCGATGTGCTCGTCAAAGACCTCCTCGGCCTTTTTGAACAGCGCGTCCACGCCCTCCTTCGTGCTCAGGTCGCAGGAGAAGGGGATCACGTTGTCGCCGTAGCCGGTGATGGCCTCGGCGCGGCGGCAGGCCGCGAGGATGCGGTTGCCCTCCTGCTTCAGAAGCTCCTCCATGATGGACTTGCCGATGCCGCTGGAGGCGCCGGTCACGACGATGTTCTTATGGGAAATCATGCTTTTTCACGCTCCTATATCTAAAGATTCACTTGATTGCCATGACGGTGTCGAAGGCGCTGTGGCAGGCGTCGGCGATGGTGCCGCTTTTCACCGCGTCGCCCACGCGCCAGATGCGCCGGACACTGAGCTTGTCGAGCTGCCGCGCGAGATCGCCCGCGGGCTTGACGCCGAGCGAGAGCACCAGATACTGCGCCGGGATGCGCCGCCGCTGTCCGGTCTTCACGTCCTGCACGGTCACGCCCTCTCTGTCTACGGCGAGCAGCTTCGTGCCCGTCTCGAACTTCGTATCGGTTTTGCCGAGCCGCTCCATCTCGTCGTCGACGAGCTGGAACCAGGTCCCGGGCGCGAGCTCCGGGGCCATCTCGATGACGGTGACGCGGTTGCCGGTCTCATTGAGGATCTCGGCGGTCTCGAGTCCGGTCATGCCCGAGCCCGCGACGACGACGTCCGCATCCCGCAGCACCTTCTCGCGGTGGATGATCTGCGGGGCGGTAAAGACGTTCTCCCCGTCGACGCCCTCGATGGAGCGGGGCCGCAGCGGCTCGCCGCCGGTGGCGACCACGACGCCCCAGGGGTCCATGTCCGCGATCTCCTTTGCGCTGAGCTCGACGCCGAGCTCGATCTTCGCCCCGGCCTTCTTCGCGGCGGTCATCAGGTCCTCGATGCACCAATAGAGCTTGTCCTTGAGATGGCAGGCCGCGGCCGTGAGCACCTGGCCGCCGGGCATGGCGTCCTTCTCGTACACGGTCACGTCGAAGCCGCGCATGGCCAGCGTCTGCGCCGCGGTGAGGCCCGCGGGCCCCGCGCCGATCACGACGATCCTTCGGCCCTCCCCGTCGCGCGGCATGTTGAAGTACGCCTTCTCGCGCGCCACGCTCATGTTCAGCGCGCACTCGCCCGGCTTGCCGACGCCCGCGTTGTTCATGAACGAGCGGATGCAGTTGAGGCAGCCGATGCACCTTCGGATCTCCTCGGGATGCCCCGCGGCCGCCTTCTCGACCCAGTGCGGGTCGCAGATGAAGGCGCGGGCCGAGGCGACGAAGTCCTGATCGCCCTCCTCGAGCTGTTTTTCCGCCTGCTCGGGGGTGCGGATCACGTTCGCGGCGATGATCGGGATGGACACGGCGCTTTTGATCTCGCGGGCGAGGTATTTGCGCCAGCCGGGCTCGAAGGAGGTCGGCTCGAGCCAGTAGTTGTAGGCGTCGTAGCAGGCGGAGGTGACGTTGATCGCGTCCACCGTCAGCTCCTCGAGGCGCTTTGCGATCCGCTTGCCGGTCTCGAGGCCGTAGCCCACGCCGGGACGGCCGACGCGGTCGTACATCTCGTCGGCGGTCAGGCGCACGGTCAGCGGATAGTCGCGCCCGCAGCGCGCGCGTATGCCCTGAATGATCTCGGTGAGGAAGCGCATGCGCTTGTCGAAGCTGCCGCCGTACTCGTCCGTGCGGCGGTTGGTGTGCGGGGAGAGGAACTGCTGGATGATGTAGCCGTGTCCGGCGTGGAGCTCCACGCAGTCCACGCCCGCCTTCTGGCAGCGGACCGCGGCCTCGATGAAATCCTGAATGAGGCTGCGGATCTCCCGCTTCGACATGGCGTGCATCCGCGTCGCCCCGTGTTTGGCGAGCTCCACCTTCGACGGGGCCTGCACGGAAAAGCAGATCCCCTTCGCCTCGAGCCCCAGCAGCAGCGGCGTGCACTTGAACACCTGGTCCATCACGCCGGGGAAACGGTCGGCCACCGGGATGACGAGCGGCAGGGAGTTGATCGCGCTGGCCATGCCCTGACGCCCCGGGTGGTGGAGCTGGATGCAGAGCTTCGCGCCGTGGCGGTGCAGGCGTTCGGCGAACTCGCGCATCGGTTCGATGTGGTAATCGTGGCTCATGGCGAGCTGGGTGAAGGTGGACGCGCCGCCCATATCGTTGACGCGGCAGATGCCGGGGATGATCATGCCGACGCCGACTCCGCCGCGGTCATGACGGTGCGGTTTTTCACGGTCATGCCGCCGATCTTCATCGGAGACAGCAGAAGATCATACATGGGGCTGAAACCCTCCCTTGTTTTCTGCAATTGCGAAGCAGCCCCTTCTCTGGCAAGGGGTAAACTTCTGTTGATTCTACTATATCCTTTTCCCCCTGTGCCGTCAAGTTTTTGTCGATAAAAACAAAAATCTTGACGAATGGCATGTTTCCTCTGTATACTATCGACAAGATATTGCCCGGGTGAGAGCGCGCAGACGAGCGCTTTGTCCGGAATCGCGGCGCGCCGCGCAAAGCGGGGATTGTGTTTTTGATCGTTTGTATTATAATGAATGCAAAATACTCAGCCCGGCCGCTTTGCCCTTGACCTGTCCGGTTCGGCAGCGGCGTTGCAGCGACTGCATGACCGCCGCCTTTCCGGAAAAGAGCGCGCAGGGGATTGCCGAATCTTCGTGTAAAAGAGAGGAAAACAGATGACGTTTACCAGCATGTTGTTTCTGTTCCTGTTTCTGCCGATCTCCCTGGCGTTCTATTATCTTTCGAACGACAGGGCCAGAGAATACGTGTTGCTGGCGATCAGCCTGCTTTTCTACTCTCTCGCTTCGCTCCCGTATCTGGGTCTGCTGGTTGTACTGACCGTCGTAAACGTCTGTCTGGGAAGAGGCATCGCCCGCTCTGCGCGCGGGCCGGTCGGGACCGGTCTTCTGACCGTCGGCGTTCTGCTGAACGCGGGGCTTCTTGCCACTTTTAAATATGAAAAACTTGCCCTCTCTCTTTTCGGCGGATGCTTCTCCTCCGCTGTGCAGGGAAATTCTATCCTTCTTCCTCTGGGGCTGTCCTTCTTTACGTTTAAATCGATCTCATATTTTGCAGATGTATACAGCGGCAGGGCGGAGCTGGCCGAGGATCCCGTCCATGACGCGCTGTATCTGTCTTTCTTCGCGCAGATCCAGTCCGGCCCGCTGACGAGATACGGCGACATGACACTCATCAGCCGGGGGCGCCTGGATCCTGCGCTTTTTTCTGACGGCGTTTTCCGTTTTCTGATCGGGTTCAACAAAAAGGTACTGCTTGCCGACGTCCTGGCTCATATCACGGCAGAAGTATTCGCCGCGCCGATCGCCGACCTCTCGACGGGCTTTGCCTGGCTGGGCTCCGTCTGCTATTCGTTGCAGCTGTTTTTTGATTTCGCCGGTTATTCCGACATGGCGATCGGCGTCTCGGAGATGTTCGGATACCCGTGCATGGAGAACTTCAACTATCCGTATATGACGGAGTCGGTCTCGAGATTCTGGAGAAGATGGCACATCTCGCTGAGCAGCTGGTTTCGGGATTATATCTATATCCCCCTGGGCGGTTCCCGGTGCCGGGAAAAATGGCGGGTCTACTGCAATCTCCTCGCCGTATGGGTCCTGACCGGCCTGTGGCATGGTACAAAGTGGAACTTTGTGGTCTGGGGGCTTGGCTACTTTGCCGCAATCTCCTTTGAAAGGCTGACCGGTCTTCCGGAAAAGCTGAAGTCGCCCGTCGGGAGGTTTCTCTATCGCATCCCGGTCCTCTTTTTCATCAACTTTCAGTGGGTCATGTTCAACGCCCGGGGCTTTCGGGAAAACCTGCGCTTCATTGCCGTCATGCTGAGCCGACAGTCGAACGCGCTTCTCGACAGCAGAGCCGCCTTTCTTCTGAAGGACTACGGCTGTCCGCTCGCTCTCGCCGTTGTCCTGTGCTTTCCCCTTGTCCCCTGGCTCGACGGGAAGCTGAAAGACCGCGGAAAAGCACATCTCCTTTTCGAGGCCGTCCTCGCCCTGCTCGTCGGCGCCGGCTTTCTCTGGGCGGTCTCCTTCCTTGTCGCGGGTCAGAACAATCCGTTTGTCTATGCGAATTTCTGAGAGGAGGGTTCACGTTGGCAAAAGAATACTCGACCGCGAAACGGATGCTGGCAGTTGTTTTTGTCCTCCTCCTCTTTCTCGGTTTTATCAAAAACGATCCCGGTTCACAGCTGGACAGGCTCTCCGCTTATTTGAAGGAGACGAAAGCGGAGACGGCCGGTCCTGCCGCTGTCCGCTCCCTGGAAACGTCGTACTGCTCCAGGATATGGAATAAATCCGCACTGGTCGACATCAACGGTTTTATGGCAAAGCTCGAGGGAAGGCGCGGGTTGTACAGCGACATGGGGATGTATCTCACGAAAGACCGCTACATCGTCTCCGTCTACCCTCCGACGAGCACCGATTACGAATATGAACAGCTTGTGGATTTTCGGGACTTTTTGGGGGAAAACGGCGTCGAGATGCTGTATGTGAACGAGCCGGTTAAATATACGGACGATTCTGTTATCCGCAGGGAATTCGGCGTGGAATCCTATACGAACCGGAATATGGACCGCTTTCTGGCCAGGATCCGCGAGGCCGGCGTCCACACGATCGATCTCAGAGAGAACATGGCCGCCGAGGGAATCGCCGCGACGGATCTGTTCTACCGGACCGACCATCACTGGACGGTCCCGGCGGGTCTGTGGGCCGCGCGGAACATCGCGCGGGGTTTGAACGATTACTGCGGCTATGACGTTGATCTCTCGGTCTATGACCGTGAAAAGTATACCGCGAAGGTCTGGCAGAAATGCTGGCTGGGGGAGCAGGGCCGGAAGATCGGAAGAGCCTGCGTCGGACTGGACGACTTTACCCGCCTTGCGCCGGCCTTTGAAACCAGCTATCGATTCAAGCTGAACGACGGCTCGACGGTTGCCGGAACCTTCGATGATTTCATCGACGACCGCGTGCTTGATCCCGGGAACGAAATCTACAGCACCAGCTGGCATTATTCCTATTCGGCAAGAAGCTGTATCAACACCCGTGTCAAAAACGGCAAGATTCTGCTTTTGGGCGACTCCTATGACTACGTGATGATGCCCTTTCTCTCCCTCTCGGCGCATGAGACCGATTTTTTGATAACACGGGCTCTTGATCCCGATTTCAAACTCCGGGAGTTCATCCTGAAAAACGGCTACGATACCGTTGTTCTCGCCTATGCGCAGTTTATGCTGGGCGCGCACGATGACGGGCCGTCGTCGAATGCCAACTACCGCATGTTCTCCCTCGGCTCCTGACCGGGGCGCAGATCTTCGCCGCGGCCGCTTCGGGCCGTGTTCCCGCGGCCGTCCGCCGCTTCGGCCTGTCGGGCAGGGAGCTCCGGGGAATTCATAGGTCATTTTGCACAGGTTTTTTGTTCCATTTTTTACACGTTATCCCAAAAAATATTTGTCCAAATGTGTCGAATTATGCTATAATACAATAGTTAAAAAATTGGGTGCATTCTGGCTCTCCGGGCGCCCGGCAGGGAGGTGATGATCTACGACCCGCGCTGTTGTCTATTCCAACTATTCCCCCGTCAGCGATATGACCGTCACGGCGATCTGCTTCGTGATC
>CADCLH010000115.1 GCA_902802215.1 Oscillospiraceae bacterium | reverse complement strand
TCTTCGTGACCCGGCAGGCGGTGTCCCGCTGGGAAAACGGCGAAACGGTGCCGAACACCGAGACGCTGAAGCTGCTGTCCGCGCTGTTCAAGGTCTCCATCAACACGCTGCTCGGCGCGCCGCGCCAGCTGATCTGCCAGTGCTGCGGCATGCCTCTGGAGGACGAGATCATCAGCCGGAACCGGGACGGCTCGCTCAACGAGGACTACTGCAAATGGTGCTACGCGGACGGGACCTACACCTACCATGACATGGACGATCTGATCGACGTCTGCGTGCAGCATATGGTGAACGAGAACTTCAGCGAGGAGCAGGCCCGCGCCTACATGAAGCAGGTCCTCCCCCAGCTGGACTACTGGAAGCGCCACGACGAGCTGAGCGACGACGGCCGCTTCGAGGCCTTCAAAAAGCAGCTGATCGACGAAATCAACGCCCTGGAGATCAGGGGCATGCCCAGACTGGAAAAGCTGAACGCGCTGGTTGGAAGTTATGTTAACCTCGCGTATCCCCTCCCCAGCGGCCTGAGCGTGAAATTTCTGGACGACCAGACGACCTATCTGGGTAATCAGCTGGAGGCGCAGGACGGCGGGGGCCGCTGCTTCGGCGTGCTGGCAAACATGGAATTCATTCTGATCTCCACCTACGGAGAAAACGGCGCCGATCCCGAGCTCGTTCTGTACAGGAAAAGATAGCGCTGCGCCGGGATACGCCGGCAAAGCGAAAACGCCGCCGCGGAATTTGATCCGCGGCGGCGTTTTTGCGTTTTGGAAGATCGGCTTGCCTTCCCCTGATTCCGGTCTATGACCCGCAGGCTCACAGGCATTTGTCGGAGACGACCAGCTCGCCCTTTTCAATGCGTTCATACAGGGCGTCCTTGGGCATCGGCTTGCCGAACAGATAACCCTGAAGGCGATTGCAGCCGACCTTGTTCAAGAACTCTGCCTGAACCTCGGTCTCCACGCCTTCGGTCAGGGTGAGCATGTTGATTCTGTTGGCCATCTTGATGATGCAGTCGATCAGCGTTCTCGCCTTCTCGCTGCTTTCGAGGTTGGACAGGAAGCGCATGTCGATCTTGATCACGTCAAACTGATAATCCTTCAGGACGTTCAGGGAGGAATACCCGCTCCCGAAATCGTCCAGCCACAGGGAGTAGCCAAGCTCCTTGATGCGGTTCATGGCTTCGACAAGCTTCGTGAAATTGTCCGTGAGGGCGCTTTCCGTCACCTCAACGTGGATCAGCGCTCTGTCGATGTTGTATTTGGCGGCCAGGCTGTCCAGCTCCGTGACCGCGTCCATCAGTTCAAAATCAAGTCTGGAGAAATTCAGCGAGATGGGCACGACCGGCCTGCCCGCGTCGAGGGCCGCCCGCAGGTCTCTGCATGCGAATTCAAAGATCGCCTTATCGAGCTTGTGGATCAGGCGGTATTCCTCCAGCACCGGAATGAACTCATTCGGGAACAGCTGCCCGTATACCGGGTCCATCCAGCGGGCCAGCACCTCGCAGCCGCAGAGCTCTCCCGTCTCCGACCACACGACCGGCTGATAGAACGGAACGATCCAGGCGTTTTTGACAGCGTTGTCGATGTTGTTGATGATATACAGGCGTTTATGATACGCCTCGCTCATCGTCTTGTCGTATTCGATGTAGATGGTCTGGAAGCGGTTTTTGATCATGTGGGCGGCATAGCGCGCCCTGTCGATGGACATGCGCGGGTCCTCGGTATTGCTGCTGAGATGGTAAGCGCCGCAGTTGATGCCGAGAAGGATCTCGTTGTCGTAACCATGGACCAGCTCGTTGAGCGCGTTCAGCTTCTCCAGCAGGCCGTCCGTTTTTGTCATCACGACGAAATGATCGTCGGCCTGCCGCGCGAACAGCGAACCGCGAAAGATATCCGACAGATACTCCCCGAACTTGACCAGGAACCTGTCGCCCTCCTCGAAGCCTCTTTGATCGTTGAAGGCCTTGAAGTTGTGGACGTCGATGAACAGGAGGACGTTCTCGCCGAAATCCCCGCTGAGATTCCGTATTCTGTCCGCGGCCAGCTCCGAGAAATAGCTGTAATTGTACAGGCCGGTGAGCTGATCTTCCTTTGCGCTTTTCTCCAGCTCTTTTGATTTTCTGGCTTCCTTCAGGCGTCCGTGATAGATCGCAAAGCAGATCGTGGCGAGGGAGATAAAGAAGGTGACATAGTTTACCGAGTCGCCGGAAATGATTTTCTGCGTCACGCCGCTGATGACGATATCCTGCTTCTGAAACGTCAGTCCTCCCTGATAGGTCAGCAGGATCTTGTAAAACCCCATGAAGCAGGCGCCGAGGATCAGGATGGTGACATAGGGGCGATAGATCAGCAGGCAGCCCACGTACAGGACCATCGTCAAAAAGCAGATGATCTCCTTGCCGCCCCAGAAGTCGCTGTAGGAGACGAAAATGCCGAAGGCGAGGCAGACCAGCGTGAACGCGATGATGGCCACATGCTCCAGAACGACGATGTTTTTGTTTTTCAGATACTTGAACAGCACATACGTCACGATCGACACGCCGATCACGAACAGGAAGACATAAACCAGAATCAGCATGGCGTTCATGATCGACGCCATCACCGGCGTGATCGAATCGCCCGCCTTTGTAAAGGACTCCAGTTTCAGGACCGCGGTATACAGCATGCAGGCCGTGCCGATCGAAAACAGCGTGATGAACTTGCCCTTTGACAGCTTTTGGTCCCTCTGGTAAAACAGGCAGAACAGCATCAGTCCCAGACCGATCAGCAGGAACAGCCAGTATTTGGACGTGTATTTTACGAACAGCTCAAACAGGTCGCCGCCCGCCTGATATTTCGGGATGATCTTTGAATACGTCTGCCGGACCAGCATCCACGCTTCAAGCACCACGACGATAAAGCCCATATAGCTGCAGCTCCGGATATTGGCGTCGTGCAGATAGTCGTTTTCATATTGGCTCAGTCTTTCAAAGCCAAATAAATGTGAAATGAAACCGAAGACTTTATTCATACTGATACTCCCTTTTGAAACGGTGATGCGGCGCTCCGGCAGGAATGGCGGAAGAAACGGCAGCCGCGAGAGTATTCGGGAAATAAACTACCCCTTTTATTTTATCATGTCCATCCCGTCAGTTCAATTCTTTTTTCAGGCATTTTTTCTAAAAAAATGATGCTTTGTCCGGTGAAAACGGCCGCCCCGATCCGGGGCGGCCCAATCTCTGTTCATATACCGGTCCGAGCCGTCCTGCGGGCTCTGCGCCGCATACGCTCAGCGCTTCGACTCCATGCCCATCATGGCCGATTCGGGGAACAGCGGCAGAAAGACGTAGCCCTGCTCCTGCAGCTTGGGGATAAACACCTTCGACGCGTACAGCGTCGCGAGGTTCCAGTCGTGGCCCAGAACGACCGCGATCTCCTCCAGAGGGACCTGGTACAGCGCCACCTCGATCTCTTCGACGGCGCCCCTGCGGTTCTCGCCCGCGTCATAGAGGTTGCAGTTCCAGTCCACCCACTGATATCCCAGCTCGGAGAAGACCTCCTCCGCTTCCGGCCTCAGATAGAAGCCCATCTTGGAGCCGCCCGGGAAGCGGAAGATCCCCGGGTGGAAGCCGGTCACCTGATACAGCCAGTCGTCCTGGAGCTGAATCTGCTCCCGGAAGCCCTCCAAAGAGCGGTATACCCTTCCGTTGCCCCAGTAATCGTGCGAGTAGCTGTGGTTCTGGACGCTGTGTCCGCTCGCCAGCTCGCGGCGCAGCATCTCCTCCTCGTCGTCGGATTCGTTCGCCCCGTACGCGACGAAGAACGTCACATGGACATGCTCGCCCAGCTCGTCATAGGCGTCAAGAAACTGCTTCGTGATCTTTGTCGGGCCGTCGTCCAGCGTCAGATAGCAGATCCTGACGCTGCTTTCGCCGCTGAGGATCTTGTCCTCCAATTCCCGGATCTTCAGCGCGTATTGCCTGCGGGCGTCCTCGATCGCGCCCTGCGTGTCGTCATACAGGCGGGCCTCCGGCTGCAGCAGGGCGAGCCGTTCTTCCTTCTCCTCCTCCGCGGCGCGGAGCTTCTCGATCCTGTCCGCGAGCGCGGACGCCTCCTCCCCGTTGTTTCGCAGATCGGCGCGCAGAAACGCCAGCTGTTTTTCCGTCTCGCTACGCTCCGCAAGGGTCTCGGCGCGAACGCTCTCCGTCCGTGCGTTCAGCCCGGCGATCTCGGTCTCATACTTTTCCGGGGAAAAGTGCGCGAGCGCATAACGAAAGCCTCCGCACAGTGCGGCGAAAAGCAGGGCCGCGGCAAGGAGGATGAGGTCAATCCTCCGCAAGGAGTTCTTCAACGTAGGCCCTCCCTTCCGTATACTCGTCGTAGATCGCGCGGTAGTAGTCGTAATCCTTGATGGTGTCGAGCTTGCCGATTTTCGCTTCGGCCTGACGGGCGGCCTCGTCGAGCTCGTCGTTGTGCCGCTCGATGCGGGCGATCTCCGCCTTTGCTTCTTCGATCATAGCCTCGCTCGTCCGCTGCCGCAGCGCGGCGCTGGCCTCGGATTCGGGGTCCGCCTCGGCGCGCTCCGCCTCCGCCGCGGCGAGCGTTTCGCTCGCCTCCCGAACGGCGCCCCGATACTGCGACCTCAGCGCATGGTATTGTCCAAAAGCCCGGGCGCAGAAAATCCCCGCAACGAGGACCAGCGCGGCCAGCGCCAGCGTGACGGGCCGCACGCCGGATTTCGGCGTTCCTCCGCGTTTTCCCGCGGTCGGGGTCCCTTCCCCGCGCTTTTCACCCGTGCCGACCGTCGTCTCATTCTTCTCTTCGACCATAAACGCGCCGCCTCTCTTTCCTTCCGCCGTTTCCGATTTTTCCACATGAAGTATAGGTCAGGGGAAAAGCATCTGTCAAGGGAAAACAGACCCGGCCCGGATTGCCGCGCGCGCTTTTCTGTGGTATGATGAGACAAACAGCAGGGCAAGGGAGAGCGGAGAAGCATGATCAAAACCGTCGGCATTGTCAGCCTGTCCAGCGGCGTCACCGGAGAGCCGTTCATCCGCCACGAGGTGGAGATCGGCCTCGGCAGGCTGCGCGAATACGGACTCAACGTGAAGTTCCTGCCCCACGCGCTCAAGGGGACGGAGTACGTCAAGGCGCACCCGGACAAGCGCGCGGAGGATCTGGTGCAGGCGTTCTGCGACCCGGAGATCGATATGATCCTCTGCGCCATCGGCGGGGACGACACCTATCGGCTGCTCCCGTATCTGTTCGACGGGGGCGAGCTGGAAAAGGCGGCCTCGGACAAGGTGTTTCTCGGCTTTTCCGATACGACCGTCAACCACCTCATGCTGCACAAGCTCGGTCTGCGCTCCTTTTACGGGCAGTCCTTCCTCTCGGACGTCTGCGAGCTCGCCCCCGAAATGCTCCCGTACACGCGCTCGTATTTCGAGGAGCTGATCACGACCGGCGGCGTCCGCGAGGTCCGGCCGAGCGACGTCTGGTACGAGGCGAGGACGCGCTTCACGCCCGATCAGGTCGGGACCGTGCCGGTCTCTCACCCCGACCGCGGCTTTGAGCTCCTGCAAGGCAGCCCGGTTTTCTCCGGGAAGCTCCTCGGCGGCTGCATCGACACCCTGTACGACTTCTTCAGCGCCGACCGCTACGCCGATATGCCCGCGCTGTGCCGGAAATACGGCCTGTTCCCGCCGCGCGAGGACTGGAAGGGGCGCATCCTGCTCCTGGAATCCAGCGAGGAAAAGCCGTCCCCGGAGAAATACCGGCGGGCGCTGGCGTACTTCCGGGACGCGGGCGTGTTCGACGGCGTATCCGGCGTGCTGGTCGGCAAGCCCATGGACGAGGTCAACGACCGTGCATACCGGCGGGCGCTCGTCGAGGTCATCGACCGGCCCGAGCTCCCGATCGTCTGCAACCTCAACATCGGGCACGCGACGCCGCGCTGCATCCTCCCCCTCGGCGTCGAGGCCCA
>CADCLH010000114.1:1461-7473 GCA_902802215.1 Oscillospiraceae bacterium | reverse complement strand
CTCCCCCGCCCGCGGGTTGCGCAGCATCTTGCAGCGCAGCTCGGGATTCGTGGTGTGCACCGAGACGTTGATGGGGCTGACGTGCAGGGCGATGATGCGTTCGACCTCGCGCTCGGACAGGTTGGTGAGCGTGATGTAGTTGCCGAGCAGAAAGCTCAGCCGCGCGTCGTCGTCCTTGAAGTACATGGTGCGGCGCATGCCGCGCGGGAGCTGGTCGATGAAGCAGAACACGCAGGCGTTGGCGCAGGAGCGCGGCGCGTCCATGAGGTAGCTGCCGAAGTCGAGGCCGAGATCCCCGCCCTCGCCCTTGCGCACCTTCACGCCGTACTCCGAGCCGTCGGGGCGGCGCAGAACGACGTCGAGCTCGCGGTCGTAGGCGAAGAACTTGTAGTCGAGCACGTCGAGGATCGCGTTGCCGTTGATGGACACGACCGTGTCCCCGAGCTCCGCCCGGCCGCGCAGCGGGCTGGTCGGATCGAAGGACTTTATATAATTGTCCCGCATACCGACACCCCCTGCCTGCGCGGGCGAAAGCAAAAGGAGGAACGGCAAAAACCTTTCCTCCTTAAGCTTCAAGCTTTTTACTTGCTCTCCTCAACCTTGATGACCTCGCGGCCCTTGTACTGGCCGCAGGCCTTGCAGACGCGATGGGGCATGCAGAATTCGCCGCAGTTGGGGCACTTGACGAGATTGGGAGCGCTGAGCTTCCAGACGGAAGAACGTCTCTTGTCACGTCTCTGACGCGATACTTTTCCTTTCGGGACTGCCATGTTGACACCTCCTGTTGACAGCTGTTCTGAGCAGCTTCGTAATTCTACTTATCCAAAAGCTGCTCAAGCACAGCAAATCTTGGATCAATGGTTTTCCGGCACGCACACGGGCCGAGGTTCAGGTTTTTCCCGCAGGTCGGGCAGAGGCCCTTGCAGTCCTCCCTGCAGAGGAACTTGGTCTCCATATCCAGCACGAACAGGGTCGTGAGGACCTCGTCCAGATCGATCCCGTCGTCCTGCAGCACGAAAAGCTCCGGGTCGTCCCCGGGGTTTTCCTCCACGAGGATGGCGTCGAGTTCGGTCTCCTTGACGCTCTCGAACTCCTCGCCGCAGCGGTCGCACACGCACAGCAGCTCCGCCGTCAGCAGGCCCTCGAGATGCAGGATACCGGCCTCGTTGTAGACGCGGCCTTCGGCGTATGGCTTTGTGAGATATTCCCGGATGGAGGGGAAGTCCAGGCCCTCTGTCGAAAGCTCAGAGGCGAACCGAACAGAGCCGCCCGGGACCTCGATAATGTCCCGCAAATTCAGGCGCATAAAGACCACCTCGCACAGTCGCCCTAGTATTATAGTTTACTTGCAAAGGCTTGTCAATAACAATTTTATCATGTATAATGCAAAAAAAGTTCTGCCGCGAATGGGGGTTTTTGTGACAAATGAAGGAACTGACCGTGCGGGAAAACGACGCCGGACAGCGTCTCGACCGCTTCGTGGCCAAGGCCGTCCCCCTGCTGCCGGACTCCCTGCTGCAAAAGTACATCCGCCTCAAGCGCATCAAGCTGAACGGCAGGGGCGCGAAGCGGGACGTCCGCCTCGCGGCGGGAGACGCGGTGCAGCTCTACATCAACGACGAGTTTTTCGAGAAGCCGCGCGAGGACAACGCCTGGCTCAAGGTCGGCACGCCGCGGCTCACAATCGTCTACGAGGACGAAAACCTCCTGCTGCTCGACAAGAAGCCGGGGGTCCTCTGTCACAGCGCGGGCGTCTGGGACTACAACACCCTGATCGCCAACGTCCAGGCCTATCTCGCGCAGAAGGGCGAGTGGCGGCCGCGCGAGGAGCATGCCTTCGCCCCGGCCCTGTGCAACCGCATCGACCGCAACACCGGCGGCATCGTGATCGCCGCCAAAAACGCCGAGGCCCTGCGCATCCTCAACGACAAGATCCGCGACCGCGAGATCGAGAAATACTATCTCTGCGCCGTGCAGGGCAGACCGAAGCCCCCGGCGGGCAGGCTGGAGAACTATTTATTTAAAGATGCGAAGAAGAACCAGGTCTTCGTGCGCGAAAGGCCGGAGCCGGGCGCGCGGACGGCCGTGACCGAGTACCGCACGCTCTCCAGCCGCGGCGCGCTCTCGCTGGTGGAGTGCCGCCTGCTGACCGGGCGCACGCACCAGATCCGCGTGCAGATGGCGCACGCGGGCTGGCCGCTGCTCGGCGACGGGAAGTACGGGAGCGAGCGCTTCAACCGGGACTTCGGCGAGAAGGGCCAGGCCCTGTACTCCTACCGCCTGCGCTTCGACTTCCCCACCGACGCGGGCGCGCTCGACTATCTGCGGGGGCGGGAATTCCGCGTGGAGCGCGTGGACTTCGCGGAGAAATACTTCGGCGTGACGGAACTCGACTTCTGAACGTTTGTCTATGGGCCAAAGTACCCTTTTCCTGTCATCTCGAGCGGAGGCGAAGCCGGAGTCGAGAGATCCGACAGCCCGCGCATCCGACCTGTCAGATCCCTCGGCTCCGCTCGGGATGACAAGCGGGGGGAGCTGCGCACAGAGCCCGGGGCTTTCGCCCCGGGCTCTGTATGTTTCCGTCTCGCTTTTTACCAGCTCGTGCCGTCGGAGACGGTCTTGCCGTTGACGGTGACGTTCTTGCAGTCGTAGATGAAATAGGTCGGGCCGCCGATGTCATGGACGTTGCAGCGCTCGATCGTCACGCCGCTGCATGAGGTGAAGTCGAAGGCGCCGTCGGAGCAGTCGTGGATCTCGGTGTAGCGCACCGTCAGGTCCGTGCAGGAGTAGCCGGAGACGCCGAGGATGCCGCAGCCGTAGAGGGAGCAATCCTGCACCGTGGAGGAGCTGCAGTTCTGGAAGTTCAGCACGCCGCCCGAGCAGGAGCCGGGCTCCTGGGTGTGGCCGGCGGTGATGTTCTTCAGCGTCAGGCCGGCGCAGTTTTCAAAGCTGAGGACGTTGGCGTAGCGCGGCTCGGCGGTGACCGTAACGCGGTGGGGGCCGCCCGCGGTGATCGTCAGATCCCTCACGCCGGAGATCACAAGTCCCGGCCCGTCATAGCAGGGCATCCAGTAGTAGGTATCCCCGGCATAGGTGCCGTAGCCCGTCGCCTCGGCGAGCGAGTAGATCCCGTCCTCGAGATAGATCGTCGCGCCCGGCGCGATGGAGGCGAGCAGCTCGTCGACCGTGGAGACGTGGATCATCCCGTCGCTTGAGGCCTCGACCGGCTTCTGCTCGGGGACGGCGGGCTCGGGCGGCGTCCAGGTCACGTCCGTCTTCAGCTTGAGCTCGCCGAGCTCATAGTCCGCATAGGTCCTGCCGTCGGGGTCGACCGCCTTCTCGCTCTCGTCGCCGCCCCAGGCCTCGCCGTACCAGCCGTTTTCCAGCTCGTTTTTCTTAAAGGAGCAGCCGTCGACCGTGATGGGGTAATTCGTCGCGTAGAACATGCCGCCGAAGCGGTTGCCCACGATCTCGCAGCCGCCGAGATAGAAGTCGCGCACATAGCGGCAGTTGAGCAGCTCGCTGGCCGAGCAGCTGCGGACCAGGGAATTGATCAGGGCGCAGCCGGTGCAGTTCGACAGGCTCAGCACCGCCATGTAGCTGTTCTCCGAGATGCCGGAGATCTTGCAGTCGTCCAGTACGACTCCGCTCGAGGACGAGGCCGACAGCGCCCCGTAGGTGCAGTCGCGGATGACGGTCCCGCGGCAGGACAGCTCCCGGCAGCGGTCGAGCTCCAGCCCGTAGGTGCCGCAGCCGTAGAGCTCGCAGTTTTCCACCTGCATATTCGCGCAGTCGAGCATGCGCAGCACCGAACCCGCGCAGGTCCCCGCGCCCTCGGTGTGCCCGACGGTCAGGCCGGACAGGGTCACGTCGGAGCAGTTGTCAAAGCGGATCACATCGGCGTAGCGCGGCAGCGTGACGATCTCCGTACCGGGGCGCGCGGCCTCGATGCGCAGATTGCTGACCCCGCTGATCACGAGCTCCCAGCCGTCGTAGAGATTCTCCCAGTCGTAGTAATCGCCGCAGAAATTTCCGTAGCCCAGCGCGGCGCTGAGATCGTAGCTGCGCCCCGTCAGGCGGATGGTCGTGTCGGGCGCGATGGCCTTGAGAAAGGCTTCGACCGTGTCGCATTCGACCACCTTGCGCTCCGCCGCCGGAGCGGGCGTTTGTGCGGCCGCGGGCGTCGGCGCTTCCGTCGGGGCCACGGTTGCCTCGGGCGTTGTCTCGGGCGCCGCCCCGGCGGTCGGCGTCGGCTCTTCCGGGACAGTCCCCGCGGGAGCGTTCCCGCAGGCCGCCAGCAGCAGGGCCGTCACCAGCAGGAGCGCCGTGAGTATCCTGATCTGTTTTCTGTTTTTCATTTCAAAACCCTACCTTTCTTCAGAGGGGGACGGCATTGCTCGTCCGCCCTTTTGACGCTGCGGGCCCGAAAAAGGTTCCCTTCGCCCGCGTCGGCGCAATGGTTTTCAATTTAATTACAAAAAATTTATTAAGAATTACAAAATTGTTTGACAAATTGCAAATTGGGGTTTACAATAACAGCAGTATACAGGGAAGCTGTGTATAATCTCAACAGGAAAGAGGACGCAACTATGAAAAAGCGCATGATTGCGATGGCCCTTGCTATTGTGATGCTGTTTGCTCTGTCCGCCTGCGGCAACGAGGCGGCCGCTCCTGCCGCGCAGCCCGCGGCGCAGACCGAGGCCCCGGCTGCGGCGCCTGCCGACCAGCCTGCCGACCAGCCCGCTGACCAGCCTGCCGATCAGCCCGCCGATCAGCCCGCCGACCAGCCCGCCGACAAACCTGCCGAAGATCCCCTCACCGCCGCCATGGCAAAGGGCATTCCCGACGGCTCCGGCGTCGTCTCCAAGGCCAGCGAGGGCCAGGGCTTCAGCATCGACTTTGACAGCGACAAGTACGTTGCCATGGAAAACCTCGTCGGCAACATCGACATCTTCGCCGGTCAGGACGAGGGGATCCCCAAGTGCTCGGTCTCTCTCCATCTGAAGGAGAACTCGCCCGACGCCGTCACCTATCTGAAGAACCACGCCGAGGCGGTGGCGGAGGAGCTCGGCAAGAGCATGGTCACCAAGGCCGGCGAGCCCAAAAAGGTCAGCTACGGCGACCGTGACATCTACTACATCGCCTACACCTACAAGGACAAGGACGCGGGCGGCAACGTCATGACCGTCTACTACGCCGAGAACCTGAAGGACGGCGACGTCGCGGTCTACACCTCCAGCGCGCTCGAGGGTCAGACCCAGGATGTGGACGCGATCCTGTCCCTTGCCATCAAGTCCTTCAAGTTCGGCGCGTAAGCCGGGCTGAACGGTCCCGACGCGGGACAGCCATGCTCTCTTCATGAAAGACGGCGTCTTTCATGAAGAGAGCTTTGTCTTTTTTTGCCTGCGTTCGACAGATCTGATTATACTCCCCTGCTGTCCGCGCGTCAATCGCGGCCCGTCCGTGGCGCGCTTCCCGTTGAAGTTTTCGGAGAAAGCGGGTATAATGCTTTTATACTTGTCGGGAGCAAACGCGCGGCTGAAAGCGCGCAGACGGGAGCGGCTGATATGACGGAGCTTGAGAGAAACCGAATGCAGGAGATGATCCGGCGTCTGAACGAGGCGTCCGAGGCCTATTACGGCGGCCGGGACGAGATCATGTCCAACTACGAATGGGACGCGCTGTTCGACGAGCTGGCCGCTCTGGAAGCGGAGACCGGCGTCGTCCTGCCGGACAGCCCCACGCAGAAGGTCAATGCCGCGGCGGAGGACAACATCGCCGGGACGAAGGAGGCGCACGAGTTCCCCGCCCTGTCGCTGGCCAAGACCAAGAAGGTCTCCGAGCTGCAGGACTGGGCCGGCGAGCGCCCCGTGTGGCTGAGTTGGAAGCTCGACGGGCTCACGCTGGTTTTGAGCTATGACGGCGGGCGGCTCACGAAGATCCTCACCCGCGGCAACGGCGCGGTCGGGACCAACATCACCTTTATGAAGGAAGCTCTCCGGGGCTTCCCGC
>CADCLH010000114.1:0-1448 GCA_902802215.1 Oscillospiraceae bacterium | reverse complement strand
AACCCCCGCAACCTCGCCGCGGGCACGCTCGCGCTGGACGCAAAGCGTCTGGACGAGGTGCGGCAGAGAAACGTCGTCTTCAACGCCTTTACGCTCGTTCACACGGACGAGGCCCTCCTCTCCTGGGGCGCGCGCATGGACCTGCTGGACCGGCTCGGCTTCACCACGGTGGAACGGGAGAAGACCGACGCGGAGCATCTGCCGGAGGCCGTGGAGCGCTGGACGCGCCGGGTCGAGAGCGGAGAAATGCTCCTGCCCGTGGACGGTCTGGTCATCTGCTACGACGACACCGTGTACGCCGCCGGCGGCAGCGTCACCGGCCACCACGCGACTCGCGCGGGCTTCGCCTTCAAGTGGCAGGACGAGAGCGCGCGCACGACCCTGCGCCATGTGGAGTGGTCGTGCGGCGCCACGACCATCACGCCCGTCGCCGTCTTCGATCCCGTCCAGCTCGAGGGCACCACCGTGTCCCGCGCGTCGCTGGTCAATCTCAGCGAGATGGACCGCCTCGGCATCGGGGAAAACGGGGAGACGGAGATCGAGGTCATCAAGGCCAACAAGATCATCCCCAAGGTCGTCGGCGTCGTCCGCGCCGCCGGGAAGTACGCGCTCCCCGAGCGCTGCCCGGCCTGCGAGGGCCCCGTCGGCGTGGCGGTCGGCCCCAGCGGAGCCCGTACGCTCAAGTGCTCCAACCCGGAGTGTCCGGCCAAAAACCTGAAAAAGTTCGAGCGCTTCGTCAGCAAAAGCGGCGCGGACATCGACGGCCTGTCCACCGAGAGCCTGCGCGACTTCATCGCCTCCGGCTTCATCCACAGCTTTGCCGACATTTTCCGGCTCGACCGCCACGCCGAAGCGATCCGGGAGCTCGAGGGCTTCGGCCGGAAGAGCTGCGACAATCTGCTCGCGGCCATCGAAAGATCCCGCGTCGGCACCGACGCCGTCCATTTTCTGACCGCCCTCTGCATCCCGCAGATCGGCGCGGACGCCGCCAAGCGTCTGGTCGAGGCCTACGGCTGGCCCGGCTTTGTCCGCGCGCTGGACGAGGGCGCGGATTTCGCCGGGGTGGACGGACTCGGGCCGGAGCGCTCCGCCGCCGTCCGCGGCTGGTACGAAAACGAGGCCAACCGCCGCGTGTTCCGGGAGCTGACCGAACTGATGCGCATCCCGGAGGCCGAGCCCGTGACGGAGGCGAAAGGAAGCTGCGTCGGGCTCACCTTCGTCATCACCGGCGACGTCCACAGCTTCCGGAACCGGGACGCCTTCAAGGCCTACGTGGAGGCCAACGGCGGGAAGGTCGCCGGCAGCGTCTCGAAGAAGACCAGCTTTCTTGTGAACAACGACCCGGCCTCGGCGTCCTCCAAAAACCGCAAGGCCGCGGAGCTCGGCGTCCCCATCCTCTCCGAGGATGACTTCATCGCGCGGTTTGGATCGTGAACACAGGGCCCGCC
>CADCLH010000113.1 GCA_902802215.1 Oscillospiraceae bacterium | reverse complement strand
TAATGCCCGGGGCCGCTATCAGGGGCGGCGGGATACACCGCTGTCCCCGGAAGGCGTACGGGCGCTCAGACCGGCGGATTTTTCGCCGGCGACGGTCTATGTCTCGCCGCTGCGCCGCGCCGTCCAGACGGCGCAGACCCTGTTTCCGGCAGCAGCGCTTGTGACAGTCGGGGACCTTGCAGAGATGGATTTCGGCGATTTCGACGGTAAAACGGCGGACGAGATGGCAGAGGACCCGGCCTACCGCGCCTGGGTGGAGCAGGGCTGCAGCACCCGCTGTCCGAACGGGGAGACACGCGCAGAGTTCTGCGGCCGAAGCTGCCGCGCTTTCGCCGCCCTCGTGGAGCGGGCCGCCGCGGAAGGGCGGGAAAGCCTCGTCATCGTCGCGCACGGTGGGACCCTGCGCGCCGTGATGGAGCGCTTTTCCGAGCCGCAGTTCGCATTTTTCGCACTGCCGACGCCCTTCGGCGGAGGCTATGTGCTTGAATATAACGCAGCGCTGTGGCAGCGGGAGCGGAAGCTTCGCCTGCTGCGGGCCGTCAGACGGGAAGGGGAGAGCGCGGCATGCTGATCCTCCATGCGATGCTGATCGGTTTTATGCTGGACCTCCTGTTCGGGGACCCCGTGTGGCTTCCCCATCCCGTCGTGGGGATGGGAAAGTGCATCACCTGGTACGAGCGCCGGATCCGGCCGCTTTTCCCGCCGACGCCGCGCTTTGAGCTGTGGGGCGGAGCACTGCTTACCGTCTCGCTGACGCTGCTGAGCTTTCTGCTGCCCTGGGGCCTGTGCCTGCTCGCAAAGCACATCCATCCTGCTTTCGAGCTCGCGCTGCAGAGCTTCTGGTGCGCCCAGGCCCTCGCAGTGCGGGGTCTCGCAGAGGAAAGCAGGCACGTCTTTGAGGCCCTGCATGCAGGCGACCTGCCGGCTGCGCGCAAAGCGGTGGCACGCATTGTCGGGCGGGATACGGACTGCCTGGACGCCGAGGGCGTTGCGAAGGCGGCGGTGGAAACCGTCGCGGAAGGCTTCTGTGACGGCGTTGCCTCCCCGCTGCTGTACATGGCGCTTGGCGGAGCGCCGCTTGCGCTGGCCTTCAAGGCGGTCAGCACCATGGACAGCATGCTGGGCTACAAAACCGAAAAGTACCGGTACTTCGGCCGTGCATCGGCCAGACTCGACGACGCGGCTAATTTTCTGCCGTCACGCATCGCGGCGCTGTTCTGGATTGCCGCGACGGCGCTGACCGGTCATGACGCACGGGGTGCGTACCGGATCTGGCGGCGCGACAGAAACCTGCACCTGAGCCCGAATGCCGGACAGACCGAGAGCGCCTGCGCAGGCTCGCTGGGGGTTCAGCTCGGCGGCCCGGCGCGGTACTTCGGCAGAGAAGTCGATAAGGCAGCGCTCGGCGATGCAGACCGCCCATGCGCTGCGGAGGATATTCTGCGCGCAGACAGAATGATGGTCTGTGCGAGTATCCTTCTGCTGCTTGCCTGCGCTTATCTGCGATGGATCGCTGTGAGGAGATTCGGATGACAGGAAACCACGGCGGCGACTGGGCCGCCTTTCAGGAAGAGCAGGGGCGAGCGCCGCTGGATTTTTCAGCCAGCATCAGCCCGCTCGGTGTACCGTCCGGCGTGCAGGCGGCGATCCGGCAGGCGGCGTCGGAGGCGGACCGCTATCCCGACCCGAAGTGCCGCGCCCTCTGCGCCGCCCTTGCGGCGCGGGAAGCTGTCCCCAAGGACTGGGTGCTCTGCGGCAGCGGCGCGGCGGATCTGATCTGGCGCGCGGTTTTTGCCGCCGGACCGAAGCGCGCGCTGGTGACGGCCCCCTGTTTCGGGGAGTACGAGGCGGCGCTGGAGGCTGTCGGCTGTGAAATACGCCGGTTTCCGCTGGGAGAAGATTTTGTGCTGACGGACCGGATCCTGTCCCGGATTGATCCCGGGCTGGATCTGCTGATCCTCTGCAGCCCCAACAATCCGACGGGGCGCACGATCAACCCCTCCCTGCTGCGTGCAGTCATCGGGCGCTGCGGAGAGGCGGGGACGCGCCTGCTGCTGGACGAATGCTTTCTCGGCTTCCTGGAGGAACCGGCGCTGTATACGGGGAAACCCCTGCTGGCGCGGGAGCCGACCCTTCTGATTCTCCGGGCCTTTACCAAGCTTTGGGGCATGGCGGGCCTGCGCCTTGGCTATGGGCTGAGCGCGGATGCGGCGTTCCTGGACGCGATGCGCCGCTCCGGCCCGCCCTGGAGCGTGTCGCATCCTGCCCAGGCGGCAGGGCTTGCGGCGCTGGAGGAGCCGGACTATGCCGAACGCGTGCGCGCGCTTGTCCGCAGCGAGCGCCCGCGGCTTTTTGCCGCGCTGCAGGCCCTCGGGCTGCGCGTCATACCGGGCGAGGCAAACTTTCTGCTCTTTCAGAGCAGGCTGCCGCTGGATAAAGGACTGCGTGCGCGCGGGATCCTGATCCGCAGCTGTGCCGACTTTCACGGCCTCGATGAAAGCTGGTACCGCTGTGCGGTGCGGACGGAGGAGGAGAACGGGCGCCTGATCGCGGCGCTGAGGGAGGTTCTGACATGAGCAGGGCAAAACGTATCATGGTGCAGGGCAGCATGTCGGGCGCGGGCAAGAGCCTGCTGTGCACGGCGCTCTGCCGGATCTTCCGGCAGGACGGTCTGCGCGCGGCGCCCTTTAAGAGCCAGAACATGGCCCTCAACAGCTATGTCACGCCCCAGCTGGGCGAGATCGGGCGTGCCCAGGCCGTGCAGGCCGAGGCTGCGGGCATCGAGCCGGATGTGCGCATGAATCCGATCCTGCTCAAACCCTCCAGCGATGTCGGAAGCCAGGTCATCGTCAACGGCCGGGTGCGCGCGCAGATGGCGGCGGCGGACTATTTTGCGTACAGGAAGCAGCTGGTCCCGGAAATCCTGGCGGCCTATGAAAGCCTTGCCGAAGAGTACGACGTGATCGTGATCGAGGGAGCGGGCAGCCCGGCGGAGATCAATCTGCGTGAAAACGACATCGTGAACATGGGCCTGGCAGAGCTGGTGGATGCGCCGGTGCTCCTCGCGGGGGATATCGACCGCGGCGGGGTCTTTGCCCAGCTGTACGGCACGGTGATGCTGCTGGATAAGCGCGAGCGTGCCCGGGTCAGGGGCCTTGTCATCAACAAGTTCCGCGGCGACGAGGCGCTTCTGCGCCCCGGCCTACGGCAGCTGGAAAGCCTGACCGGGGTCCCGGTGCTCGGCGTTGTGCCGTTTTTGCCGGTACGGATCGACGACGAGGATTCCCTTGCCCCCTGCCTTGCGGAACGGACGGCGCGAAAGCCGATCGACATCGCGGTGATCCGCCTGCCGCACATTGCCAATTTTACAGACTTTTCCCCGCTGCAGGCGCATCCCCTGCTCGGCGTGCGCTACGTGGCCGATGCGAAAGACCTGGGAGCACCGGACCTGCTGATCCTGCCCGGCACCAAGAATACGATCGATGACCTGCTCTGGCTGCGGGAAAACGGCCTGGAGAGCGCCGTGCTGCACCTCGCCGCAGCCGGAATGCCGGTATTCGGCATCTGCGGCGGCTATCAGATGCTCGGCGGGATGATCACGGATACCGCCGGGCTGGAGGGGAGCTGCCCGTCCCTGCCCGGCATGGGCCTGCTGCCCTGCGAGACGGCATTCGAAGCCGGGAAAACCCTCACGCGGGTCCGTGCCGCCGTGACGGGCGGACCCTTTGACGGGGCGGCGCTGGAAGGGTATGAGATCCACATGGGCGCCACGGCGGTGAGAGGCGAGCCCTTCTGCCGTCTGGAGGACGGAAGAGCGGAGGGCTGCCAAAGCGGGAATGTCTTCGGCAGCTATCTGCACGGTCTGTTCGACAGCGGCGAGCTTACGGAAAAGCTTGCCGACTGGCTCTGCGGCCGCAGAGGGATGGAAAAGAAAAACGCCGCGGCGGAGCCGTGGCGGGAGAGCAGAGAGCGCCAATACGACCTGCTGGCGGCAGGCGTGAGAGAAGCGCTGGATATGGACGCGATCTATCGCATGATGGAGGAGTATGCCTGATGGAACGGATCAGACCCGCAGAGATCGAGCGGCAGAGCATGGCGATCATCGAGCACGGGCTCCGCGCGCGCGGCATCACGCTGCCGGCGGAAACCGGGGCGGTTGTGAAACGTGTGATCCATACGACAGCGGACTTTGACTATGCCGAGAATCTGCGCTTTACGCAGGACGCCGTCAGGCAGGCCCATGCGGCACTGGCCGGCGGCACCATTATCACCGACAGCAACATGGCCCTGGCGGGGATCAGCAGGCCGGCGATGCAGAAACTGGGCTGTGAGGCACACTGCTTCATGGCAGAGCCTTTCATTGCGCAGGCGGCGCGGGAGCGCGGTGTCACGCGCGCTGCTGCCTCCGTGGAGCATGCGGCATCCCTTTATCCGCGTGCGGTCTATGCCGTCGGCAATGCCCCGACGGCGCTGCTGCGCCTCACGGAGTATATAGAAGAGGGACTGCGGCCGGGCCTGGTGATCGGGGTGCCGGTGGGCTTTGTCAACGTGACCGAGAGCAAGGAGCGCGCGTTGGCAGCCTGCATAAAATACGCCGTCCCTGCCATCCTCGCGATGGGCCGGAAGGGCGGCAGCACCGTCGCCGCGGCAATCCTGAACGCGCTGCTCTATCAGGCGGCAGATCTGACCGCGCCGGAATCCCGCCTCGGGTGATGATGCGCAGATAAAGGAAACGCTGAAACGTCAGCTTCAGCGTTTCCTGTTTTATTCGGGCTGGCGGCTTTCGCAGAGGTAAAAGACCGTCAGCAGACCCGGCCCGCAATGCGCACCGATGACCACGCCAAGACCGGTGATGGTGATCCTGCCCACCTGCGGATACGCCTTTTTGATCTCATCGCGCACATAGGCGGCGTCATCCCGGCAGTCGGCCTGCAGGATCCGAAACTCAAGACCCGTGGGGTCAATTTTGCTCAGGTCATGCAGAACGCCGTCTATAATGGCACGGAGGGCGGCTTTCCTGCCGCGGACCTTTTTGGCAACGTCCAGCGTACCGCGGTCCGGCACATAGAGAACCGGCTTGATGGAAAGCAGCGAGCCGACCAGAGCGGAGGCGTTGGAGACCCTGCCGCCGGCCTTCAGATAGTTCAGATCGTCCACGGTAAAGCGGTGGGCGATTTTCAGCTTGTTTTCCTCACCCCAGGCGATCACGTCTTCCCATCCGGCCCCGGCTTCCTTCTGCTGCACCATGTTTTCCACCAGCAGCCCGAGACCGCCGGAAATGCAGCGGGTGTCCATCACATACAGGCGCTGTTCGGGGTATTCCGGGCGAATCTTTTCGGCCGCCTTGTTGGCGTTCTCAAACGAGACGGACATCTTCTGCGACATGTCGAGGAAGATGACATCCTTCCCGCTGTCGAGCAGGCCCTTGAAAAAGTCATAGTATACAAATTCATTGATCATGGAGGTCTTCAGCCTGTCGCCGGCACGCATCCCCCGGTAGACGGCCTCGCGGGACTCCTCCCTGCAGTCATCCTCACAGAGCTGATCGTTCACGGTATAGGTATAGGGTATAAACGGAATGTGGTGTTCCTCAAGCCAGGTTCTGGGCAAATCCGAGGTCGATGAAGTTGCGATCACATAATCGGTCATGAATTGTCAATCGCCGGACGGGAGATTCCGGCGCTCCTTTCTGCCGTAATGAAACAGCATTGATATTATAGCACAATTGTACCGGGCGGGAAAAGAGACAGTTTCGCATGGAAGGGCGGCTCTTCACGCAGAGAAGGGCAGAGGCTGTTTGGAGACGGACTGTTTTTGTTGTTTTGAAAAAATCTGTGTGATAAAATGGGGAAAATAACCGGGCGGAGAGGATGAAAAGGAAATGAAAAACATACTTCTCGAGGTCTGCTGCGGGAGCGCAGATGATGTCATAGAGGCATATCAGGCCGGTGCGGACCGGGTGGAACTGAACAGCGATCTGTTTCACGGCGGTCTGACGCCGACCGTCGGTACCCTGCGAGTCGTCAAGCGGGAGACCGACATTCCCGTCATGACGATGGTGCGTCCGCGGGAGGGCGGATTCTGCTACACGGAAGC
>CADCLH010000112.1:10146-18095 GCA_902802215.1 Oscillospiraceae bacterium | reverse complement strand
TATCAGAAGAACGGGAAGGATCGCCGGCGTTTTCCGGCGGAAGCGGCGGAGACCGCGGACAAGAACCGGGATACCGTCCTGGTCTGAACTGCGGTCCGGCGCGCAAAAGCACCCTGCGAGAGAAATCTCGCGGGGTGCTTTTCGTATCTTGGTTTATTCCCACTCCACCGTGGCGGGGGGCTTGCTCGTGACGTCATAGACCACGCGGCTGACGGAGCGGACCTCGTTTGTGATGCGCGAGGACGCCGCGGCCAGCAGCTCGTAGGGCAGGCGCGTCCAGTCGGCGGTCATGAAGTCGTCGGTGGAGACCGCGCGAAGGGCCACCGTCCAGCCGTAGGTGCGCGCGTCGCCCATGACGCCCACGCTGCGGCCGTCGGTCAGCACGGCGAAGTACTGGCTGGGCGGCGCCTCCAGCCCCGCCTTCGCCACCTCCTCGCGGAAAATGGCGTCCGCCTCGCGCAGCGTATCAAGCTTTTCCTCCGTGATCTCCCCCAGCACGCGGATGGCAAGGCCCGGGCCCGGGAAGGGCTGGCGCATCACCAGCTCCCGCGGGATGCCGAGCTCGAGGCCGACCGCGCGCACCTCGTCCTTGAACAGCTCGCGCAGCGGCTCGACGATGCCCTCGAAGTCGATCACGTCCGGCAGGCCGCCGACGTTGTGGTGGCTCTTGATGACCGAGGCGTCCCCTGCCCCGGACTCGATTACATCGGGGTAGATCGTCCCCTGCACCAGCACGTCGATCTTTCCGAGCTTTTCGGCCTCCCGCTCGAAGACGCGGATGAACTCCTCGCCGATGATGCGGCGCTTTTTCTCCGGCTCCGTCACGCCCGCGAGCTTCGTCAGAAAGCGGTCCCTCGCGTCCACGCGGATCAGGTTCATGTCGAACTGCTCGCGGAAGACGCGCTCGACCGTGTCGCCCTCGTCCTTCCGGAGCAGGCCGTGGTCCACGAACACGCATGTCAGCCGGTCTCCGATCGCCCTGTGCAGCAGCACCGCCGCCACCGAGGAGTCCACCCCGCCGGAGAGCGCGCACAGGGCGCGCTTGCCCGCGAGCTCCCGGCGGTACTTTTCGACGGAGGCGGTCACGAAGTCGTCCATCGTCCAGTCCCCTTTGCAGCCGCAGACGGTGAACAGGAAGTTGTGCAGCAGCCGCTTCCCGTACGCCGTATGCGTGACCTCCGGGTGGAACTGCACGCCGTAGAGCCGCCGTCCCTCGTCGGCCATGGCCGCGCAGGGACAGTGCTCCGTGGAGGCGATCACCGAAAAGCCCGCGGGGACGGTCTTCACATAGTCCGTATGGCTCATCCAGCAGACGCTCTCCTCCGGGATGCCGGCAAAGAGCGGGCTGTCGTCATGCCGCAGCGTGACCTTGCCGTACTCGCTGATGCTGCCGGCCGAGGCGATCTCGCCCCCGGCCATCCAGGCCATGAGCTGGTGGCCGTAGCAGATGCCGAGGATCGGGACACCGAGCTCGAGCACCGCCGGGTCGAAATGCGGCGAGGCCGGGTCGTAGACGCTGTTGGGGCCGCCGGTGAAGATGACGCCCCGATAGCCCGCCGAGCGGATGTCGGCGGGCGTGATTTTGCTGTAGGGCCGGATCTCGGCGAAGACGTGCTGCTCGCGCACGCGGCGCGCGATGAGCATGTTGTACTGCCCGCCGAAATCGAGTACAAGGATCTTTTCCTGCATGGCGTTCTCCTGTCAAAGCAAGACTTTTCTGTATCTTACTCCTCGGAACAGGTTTTTTCCAGTATTATCTTATCCGAACAGGATCTCGCCGTAGGTCGGGAAGGGCCAGAAGTCCTTCGCGGTCAGGCACTCGGCCTCGTCCGCGGCAGCGCGCAGCTCCGCCATCTTCGGCAGCAGCAGGTCGCGGATGCTCTCGGCGAGCTCCGGGACGTCGGCGATCGTCGCAAGAGACGCGAGCGCCGACTCGACCTCGACCGTCCCCGCCTCGATCTGATCGGTCAGGGCGGAGAGCTTCTCGACCAGGTGCTTCTCATAGCCGCAGCCGAGCACCGGGACCAGCGCACGCTTCTTCTCCGCGGTCTCCGCGACCGCGCAGGCATAGCGCTCCACGGCGGGCAGGATCTCCTTGCGTGCCATCTCGCACATGGTGTTGGCCTCGATGACGATGGTCTTGCAGTAGTTCTCAAGCATGATCTCGTAGCGGGAGACCAGCTCCGCCTTGGTGTAGACCTTCTGGCGGATCAGCATCTCCATGCTCTTTTTCTCCAGCAGCGCCTTCATGGCGTCGGGCGTGGTGCGCAGGTTGTGCAGGCCGCGCTGCTCGACGGCCTCCTTGATCCAGGCGTCGTCGTAGCCGTTGCCGTTGAAGAGGATGCGCTTGTGCGCTCTCAGGCTCTCGAGCAGCAGCGCGTGCAGGGCGCTGTCGAAGTCCGACACGCCCTCGAGGCGGTCGGCGAACCGGCCCAGCGTGTCCGCGACGGCCGCGTTGAGCATGATGTTCGCGCAGGCGATGGAGTTGGACGAGCCGACCATGCGGAACTCGAACTTGTTGCCGGTGAAGGCAAACGGCGAGGTGCGGTTGCGGTCGGTGGTGTCGCGCAGGAAGCGCGGCAGCGTCAGCACGCCGAGCATCATCTCAGGCTTCTCCGAGCCGATGTAGGGCTCCTCGCGTTCGAGCGCCTCGAGGACCGCGGTCAGCTCGTCGCCGAGAAAGACCGAGACCACGGCGGGCGGCGCCTCGTTCGCGCCGAGACGGTGGTCGTTGCCGGCAGTGGCGACGCTGGCGCGCAGGAGGTCGGCGTACTCGTCCACGGCCTCGAGCACCGCGACGAGGAAGAGCAGGAACTGCGCGTTCTCGTACGGCGACTCGCCCGGGGAGAGCAGGTTCACGCCGGTGTCGGTGGAGATCGACCAGTTGTTGTGCTTGCCCGAGCCGTTGACGCCCGCGAAGGGCTTCTCATGCAGCAGACAGACAAGGCCGTGCTTCTCGGCCACCTTCTGCATGATCTCCATGGTGAGCTGGTTGTGGTCGGTGGCGATGTTGGTGGTGGTGTAGATCGGGGCCAGCTCATGCTGGCAGGGCGCGACCTCGTTGTGCTCGGTCTTGGCGAGGATGCCGAGCTTCCACAGCTCCTCGTTCAGATCCTCCATATAGGCCTGCACGCGCGGCTTGATGACGCCGAAGTAGTGGTCGTCGAGCTCCTGCCCCTTGGGGGGCTTGGCGCCGTAGAGCGTGCGGCCGGTGTAGACCAGGTCGCGGCGCTTTTTCCAGAGCTCGCGGTCGATGAGGAAGTATTCCTGCTCGGGGCCGACCGAGGAGCTGACGCGGCGCACGTCCTTGTTGCCGAACAGGCGCAGGATGCGCAGGGCCTGGGTGTTCAGCGCCTCCATCGAGCGCAGCAGCGGGGTCTTCTTGTCCAGCGCCTCGCCGCCGTAGGAGCAGAAGGCCGTGGGGATGCAGAGGACCTTGCCCTTCAAAAAGGCGTAGGAGGTCGGGTCCCAGGCGGTGTAGCCGCGGGCCTCAAAGGTCGCGCGCAGGCCGCCGGAGGGGAAGGAGCTCGCGTCCGGCTCGCCCTGGATCAGCTCCTTGCCGGAGAACTCCATGATCACGCCGCCGTCCGGCGCGGGAGAGAGAAAACCGTCGTGCTTCTCGGCCGTCACGCCCGTGAGCGGCTGGAACCAGTGGGTGAAGTGCGTCGCCCCGCGCTCGACCGCCCAGTCGCGCATGGCGGCGGCGACCGCGTTGGCGATGGCGGGATTGAGCGGCTGGCCCTGCTTGATGGTTTGCTTCAGGGCGCGGTAGACCTCGCCCGAGAGCCGGGCCTTCATCGCTCTGTCGTCAAACACCAGACTGCCGAATTCCTCCGATAATGTCGCTGTTTTCATGTTCTTCACCCTTTCGAGAATAAAAAGTGAGACGCCGGCGCAGAGGGCAAAAGTCCTCTGAGACGTCGGCGTCTCAACATGCGGTGAGTATAATCCGTTTTTTCCCGCTTGTCAAGTCCCGGAAAAATAGTTTCTCACGCAACATTGACAAGCGCCGCCGCTTGGGTGTACTCTCTGTGCATATTGAACAGGCTTCTGCGGAAAGGACGGTCACCATGAACTTTACCGAACAGGATGTGCTGGAGTATGTGGAGCAGGAGGACGTGCGCTTCATCCGTCTCGCCTTCTGCGACGTGTTTGGAAAACAGAAAAATATCGCGATCCTGCCGGGGGAGCTTCCCCGCGCCTTTCGCCACGGCATTGCCATTGACGCCTCGGCCATCGCGGGCTTCGGCGGAGAGGTGCGCTCCGATCTGTTCCTGTTTCCGGACCCCGCGACGCTGTCCTCCCTGCCCTGGCGGGGCGAGAACGGGAAGGTCGTGCGCATGTTCTGCGGGGTCTCGCACCCCGACGGCTCGACGCTGGTCACCGACTCGCGCGCGCTGCTTCAAAGCGCGGTGGAGCGGGCGGCGAAGCTGGGGATCTCCTTTGCCTTCGGGACCGAGATGGAATTCTATCTCTTCAAGACCGACGACAGCGGCGAGCCCACGACGGTCCCCTACGATCAGGCCAGCTACATGGACATTGCCCCCGCCGACCGGGGCGAGAACATCCGCCGCGAGATCTGCATCACGCTCGAGCAGATGGGCATCCAGCCCGAGTGCTCCCACCACGAGGAGGGGCCGGGCCAAAACGAGATCGACTTCCGCTACTCCGACCCGCTGACCGCCGCCGACAACGCCGTGACCTTCCGCGCGGTGGTCGAGACCATCGTCGCGAGAAACGGCCTCGCCGCAGACTTCTCCCCCAAGCCCCTGCCCGATCAGGCGGGCAACGGCATGCACATCAACCTGTCCGTGAAAAGCGCCGACGGGCGGGACCTCCTGCCGCAGGTGATCGCCGGGATCATGGCCCGCATCTACGAGATCACGGCCTTCCTCAACCCGACCGACGCCTCCTATCAGCGCCTCGGCAGCCGCAAGGCCCCCGGCTACATCAGCTGGTCGAGCGAGAACCGCTCGCAGCTGATCCGCATCCCCGCCGCCCCGGCGGAGCTGCACCGTGCGGAGCTGCGCTCCGCCGATCCGGGCGTGAACCCCTATCTGGCCTTTGCCCTGCTGATCCACGCCGGACTGGACGGCATCGAGGAGGGACTGCCCCTGCCGCCCAGCGCCGATCTCAACCTCTTTACCGCCCCGGAGGCGGTGCTGAAGACGTTCCGCCATCTGCCGCTCACCCTCCGGGAGGCCAATGACGCGGCGCGCGCGAGCGCGTTTGTCGCTCGCGTCCTCCCGCCGGAGATCATCGCCGCCTACTGCGAGCGCTGAGGGGCGTCCGAACGGGAAAAACAGGCTGAAAGGGGGTGCGGCACGTGATCTTTCAGGAGCGGACCTACGCCGTCCTGATCGTCTCCGCGTCGGAAAAACTGGATACGCAGATGCGCGCGCTGCTCCCCGCCACGGACTATTATCCGGTCCAGAGCGCCCGGAGCGTCGGCCAGGCCCGGCGGATGCTGCTGGAGGAGCCCTTCGATCTGGTGCTGATCCAGACGCCGCTGAAGGACGACTTCGGCGTGCAGCTCGCCATCGACGTCTGCGCCGACAGCAGCGCGGGCGCGCTGCTGTTCGTGAAGGCCGAGCTCTTCGACAGCGTGAGCGCGAAGGTGCTCGAATACGGCGTGGTCACGCTCTCCATGCCGACCAGCTCCGCCCTCGTCGCCCAGAGCCTGCGGATGCTCTGCGCCCAGCGCGAGCGCATCCGCCGCATGGAGGCCAAGCAGCAGAGCGTGGAGGAGAAGATCGCCGAGATCCGCCTCGTCAACCACGCCAAGTGGCTGCTGATCGAGTGCCTGAGCATGACGGAAGCAGACGCGCAGCACTATATCGAGAAGCAGAGCATGGACCAGCGCATCTCCAAACGGCAGGCCGCGGAGGCCGTCATCCGCACCTACGGATAAACCGTGATCCGCACCTATGGATAAAAACGCCTTGACAAACGCGGCCCGAACGGTGTATCCTCATTCTGTTGAACAAAGGCGTTCATCCGGGACAAGTGCCCCCGGATGGACGCCCTTCTCTTTTGGGGAGGAATGGATCATGACCAAGTACATCTTCGTGACCGGCGGTGTGGTCTCGGGCACCATGAGCCCCTATCAGCACGGCGAGGTCTTCGTGACCGAGGATGGAGCCGAGACCGATCTGGACCTCGGCCACTATGAGCGCTTCATCGACGAGGACCTCAACCGCTTCTCCAACCTCACCACCGGCAAGGTCTACTGGAGCGTGCTCAACAAGGAGCGGCGCGGCGAGTACCTCGGCTCCACGGTGCAGGTCATCCCGCACATCACCGACGAGATCAAGGACTTCGTCTACCGCGTCGGGCGCGAGACGGCGGCAGACGTGGTCATCACGGAGATCGGCGGCACCATCGGCGACATCGAGGGCCAGCCCTTTCTGGAGGCTGCGCGGCAGATCTCGCTCGAGGTCGGGCGGGAGAACAGCCTGTTCATCCACGTCACGCTGGTGCCCTTCCTCTCCGGCTCCAACGAGCACAAGTCCAAGCCGACGCAGCACTCGGTCAAGGAGCTGCAGGGCATGGGCATTCATCCGGACATCATCGTGCTGCGCTGCGACGAGCCGCTGGAGCCCGAGATCTTCCGCAAGATCGCCCTGTTCTGCAACGTGACCGAGGACTGCGTGATCGAAAACCGCACCCTCTCCTGCCTGTACGAAGCGCCGCTGATGCTGGAAAAGTCGGGCTTCTCCGCCGTCGTCTGCCGCAGGCTCGGGCTCGACTGCCCGGAGCCGGACATGGCCGAGTGGGAGAGGATGGTCGAGAAGGTCAAGCACCCCCGGCGCGAGGTCGTGATCGGCCTTGTGGGAAAATACACCCAGCTCCAGGACGCCTATCTCTCGGTCGCGGAGGCGCTGCGCCACGCGGGCTACGCAAACGACGCGCACGTCACGATACGCTGGATCGACTCGGAGACGCTGACGGAGGAGAACATCGCCGACACGCTCTCAGAGGTGTCCGGCGTTCTGGTGCCCGGCGGCTTCGGCGACCGCGGCGTTGAGGGCATGATCCTCGCCGCCCGCTACGCCCGCGAGCGGGGTCTCCCCTATCTCGGCATCTGCCTCGGCATGCAGATCGCGGTCATCGAGTTTGCCCGCCACGTCGCCGGGATCGCGGGCGCGAACTCCGGCGAGTTCGACGAGCGCTGCCGCGACAAGGTCATCAACTTCATGCCCGGCCAGAGCGACACGATCGACAAGGGCGGTACGCTGCGGCTCGGGAGCTGTCCCTGCCGCATCGTACCCGGCACGACGATGGCGCGCTGCTACGGCAGGGATGAGATCGCGGAGCGGCACCGCCACCGCTACGAGTTCAACAACGACTACCGCGAGGCGCTGACCGCGGCGGGGCTGACGCTCTCCGGCTTCTCCCCGGACGGGCGGCTGGTCGAGACCGTGGAGCTGACTCAGCTGCCCTTCTTTGTGGGCGTGCAGTACCACCCCGAGTTCAAAAGCCGACCGAACCGCCCGCACCCGCTCTTCTGCGGTCTGATCCGCGCCGCGCTCGAACGGGAACACGCATAACGAAACCGCACGGCCCGTCAGCCGTGCGGTTTTTCCGTGTATTTGTTTTCAGGTCCCGCTCGCGCCGTAGTTGGCGAGCACGCGGGCCGAGGGGTCGTTGACGTCGCAGCCGGCCCAGCTCTTGTTCGGCATCCAGAAGTCCGCGATCATCTCCGCCTGACCGGGGTAATATTTCTCAAAGAGCTCCCGGTACAGCAGGCTCTCCTTGGTGAAGGGCCGCGCGTAGTCGTACTTCGCCCGCAGGCGCTCGTACTCCTCATCGGTGTACAGGCTCTCGGCGTAGGCCTTGAGGTCGTCCACCATCGAGTGGCCGACCGCGTCGGAGAAGGCCGCCTTCTGCCGCCACAGGATCTCGTCCGGCAGCAGGTGATCCTTCTCGAAGGCGTGGCGCAGCAGATA
>CADCLH010000112.1:0-10136 GCA_902802215.1 Oscillospiraceae bacterium | reverse complement strand
TCGATGGCCATGACGTACTTGACGAATTCCAGATCCCCGAAGGGCACGCGCGCCTCGAGGGAGTTGACCGAGATGCAGCGGTCCGCCCGCAGCACGTCGTACATGTACAGCTCGTCCACGCGCTTTTTGGCCTCGCGCTGGAACTCCTCCGCCGACGGGGCGAAGTCCGTATACTTGTAGCCGAAGAGCTCGTCGCTGATCTCCCCGGTCAGCAGCACGCGGATGTCGGTGCGCTCGTGGATGGCCTTGCAGCAGAGGTACATGCCCATGCTGGCGCGGATCGTGGTGATGTCCCAGGTCCCCAGCATGGCGACGACCTCCTCGAGCGAGTCGAGCACCTGCTGCCTCGTCATGTAAACCTCGGTGTGCTCCGCGCCGATGAAGTCCGCGACCTTGCGGGCGTATTTGAGGTCGATGGCGTCGGTGTCCATGCCGATGGCGAAGGTGCGCACATGCTTGCCCAGAAGCTTGGCGGAGACGGCGCAGACAAGGCTCGAGTCCAGACCGCCCGAGAGCAGGAAGCCCAGCGGCGCGTCGGCGTCGAGGCGCTTGTCGATGCCGAGGATCAGCTTCTCGCGGATATTGGCGCAGATCGTGTCCAGATCGCCGGAGACGTACGAATCGACGCTCGTCACGTCGGCGTAGCGGACAAACGCGCCGTCCTTCCAGTAGTGTCCCGGCGGGAAGGGCCGGATCGGGTCGCAGAGCCCGACGAGGTTCTTGGCCTCGCTGGCGAAGACCGTGCCGCCGTCGGGCAGGGTCCCGTAGAACAGCGGGCGGATGCCGATGGGGTCGCGCGCCGCGATGAACTCCCCCGTCTCCCCGTCGTAGAGGATCATCGCGAACTCCGCGTCCAGCTTCTCAAACATGCCGACCCCGTACCTGCGGTACAGCGGCAGGATGATCTCGCAGTCCGACTCGCTTTTGAACACATACCCCTCGTCCTCGAGCTCCTTCTTCAAGGGGCGGAACAGGTACAGCTCGCCGTTGCAGACGCACATGTCGCCATTGAGGTGGAAAGGCTGCATCCCCTCCTCGTGAAGCCCCATGATGGCGAGACGGTGGAAGCAGAGCCAGCCGCTCCCCGCCCGCTCCACGCGCGACATGTCCGGCCCGCGGGAGAGCGTGCGGTCAAAAAAAGGTCTGAATTCCTCCGGGGATAAGTAGTCTGTCGTAAAGCCCATGATCGAACACATGATCTGTTCCTCCCTGCCTGAGAAAATGAAAAGAGAGACAGCGGCGGCGCAGAAAACATTCTGCGAGACGTCGCTGTCTCTCAATGTGCGTAGTTTACGACAAAGCGCGCGGCTTGTCAACCGTCAGTTTGCCGAAATCGCCAGTCTCTGCCGACGGAAGAAGCGTTCCTCCCCCCCTTGGAGACTTCGGCGAAACGGCAATTCCCGGTGGAAATGCCCCGAGTTCTGTTGTATACTGACTGTGTACAACTGAGAACGGAGGCCTTTTGCATGACGGCAGAGCGCGGAGAGACGATCCTTGACGAAAACAGAGCATACTGGTCCGGCCGCGCCGGCGGGTATTCCGCGGTCAACAGGCTGGAGCTCAGTACCGGGCAGCGGCGGAAGTGGAGCGACTGTCTGCGCGGCGAGCTTCTGCGGCGCTTTCCGGACAGAGATACCGCCGGGCTGCGGGTTCTGGAGGTCGGCACAGGACCGGGCTTTTTCGCGATCCTGCTTCGGGAGCTCGGCTGCGAGGTGACCGCCGTCGATCTCGCGCCCGCCATGCTCGCGGAGGCGAGGAAAAACGCGGGCCCTCTGGCCGCCGAGATCCAATTTGCGGAGATGAACGCGGAGGCGCTGCGCTTCGCCGACGAGAGCTTTGACGCAGTGGTCAGCCGCAACCTGACCTGGAACCTGCCGCACCCCGACCGGGCCTATGCCGAGTGGGCGCGGGTGCTGAGGCCGGGCGGGCTGCTGCTCAACTTCGACGCCAACTGGTACGCCTATCTCTTTGACGAGGCCGCGCAGGCGGCCTATGACCGCGACCGCGTCAACAGCGCCGAGCGGGGGATCTGGGATCAGAACGTCGGGGACGTCGGAGAGGACTTCGACGTGATGGAGGACATCGCCCGCCGCGTCCCGCTCTCCGCCATCCGCCGCCCCGCGTGGGATCTGGAACGGCTGCGCGCGCTCGGCCTCGAGTGTGAGGCGGAGGAGGACGTCTGGCGCCGCGTCTGGTCGGAGGAGGAAAAGATCAGCTTCGCCTCCACCCCGCTCTTTCTGGTGCGGGCAGGAAAGCCGTGACTGCCTTCCCGTGTTTTCGGCAATATGACGGTTGACAGGCCGTGCGCTTTATCGTAAACTGAATATGTTGAGAGACGACGACGTCTCGCGGATGATCCGCGGCGTCGCCGTCTCTTTTTTCATTTCAACGCGAAACGGGCGGAGCCCGTGGAGGGAGGACGGCGTATGCATGCGTTTTACGAAAGCCCGCTGTGCAGCCGCTACGCGGACGCGGAGATGAAGCGCATCTTTTCCGACGACCGCAAGTTTTCCACCTGGCGGCGGCTGTGGCTGCTTCTGGCCGAGAGCGAACAGAGCCTCGGCGTCCCGATCACCGACGAGCAGCTCGCGCAGATGCGCGCGCATCTGGACGACATCGACTATGAGAAGGCGGCGGCGTATGAGCAGGAGGTCCGCCACGACGTGATGGCGCATATCCTGAGCTTCGGCGACTGCTGCCCCGCGGCGAAGCCCATCATCCACCTCGGCGCGACGAGCTGCTACGTGGGAGACAACACCGACATCCTCAACCTGCGCGACGGGCTCCTGCTGCTGCGCCGCCTTCTGCTGAACGCGATCGGCGCTCTGGCGGACTTCGCGGAGGCGTACAAGGGGCTCCCGACGCTGGCCTACACGCATTTTCAGGCGGCGCAGCCCACGACCGTCGGCAAGCGCGCCTGTCTCTGGATCAACGATCTGCTGTCCGATCTGCGGCAGCTGGACTTCCAGCTCGCCGAGCTGCGGCCTCTGGGCTGCCGCGGCGCTACCGGCACCGCCGCGAGCTTTCTGGCCCTTTTCGGCGGCGATAAGGACAAGGTCCTGCTTCTCGAACAGAAGATCACCGAAGGTCTGGGCTTTGAACGCTGCCAGAGCGTCAGTGGACAGACCTATACCCGCAAAACGGACTATGCGGTTTTGCAGGTTTTGAGCGGGATCGCGCAGAGCGCCTCCAAGTTCGCGGGCGATCTGCGCCTGCTCTGCCACCTCAAGGAGATGGACGAGCCGCACGAGAGCGGACAGGTCGGCTCCTCCGCCATGGCTTACAAGACGAACCCCATGCGTGCCGAGCGCATGGCCTCGCTGGCGCGCTACGTGATCTGCGAGGTGCAGAACGCCGCCGTTACGGCGGCGAGCCAATGGCTGGAGCGCAGCCTGGACGACTCCGCAAACCGCCGCCTCGCGATCCCCGAGGCGTTTCTGGCGGCGGACGCGATCCTGAATCTGTATATCAGCATCGCCCGCGGCCTGCGGGTCCATCCCGCGGTCTGCGGGAAGCATCTCAGGGAGGAGCTGCCGTTTCTGGCCACGGAGAACATCCTGATGTACTGCGTCGAGCACAAGGGCGCGGACCGTCAGGAGACGCACGAGCGGATCCGGCGGCATGCGATGGCGGCGGCGGAGCAGGTGAAGCGCTGCGGGAAGGAAAACGATCTGATCGAGCGCATCCGGACGGACAGCGCGTTTAACCTGAGTGACGAGGAGCTGACGGCCCTGCTGGACCCGGCCTCCTTTACCGGCATGGCGGAGCTTCAGTGCGAGCGCTTTCTGCTTAACGAGGTCCGGCCGCTGCTGCAAAACAACGCGGACAGTCTCGGGGCGGACGTGCGCATCAACGTATAGGAGGAGAGAGACATGCTTACATCGATCGTCGGAATCAACTGGGGCGACGAGGGAAAAGGCCGGATGGTCGACCTGCTGAGCGCGGACTACGACGTGGTGGTGCGCTATCAGGGCGGCAACAACGCGGGACATACCGTGGTCAACGAGCGCGGCAAATTTGTCATGAACCTGCTGCCCTCCGGCGTCCTCCGCCCGGAGACGGCCAACATCCTCGGCCCGGGGATCGTGATCGACCTCGAGCACCTCTGGAACGAGGTGCATAGCCTGGAGGAGGCGGGGATCGGGATCAGCCCGGAGCATTTGATCCTCAGTGACCGGGCGACCGTCTGCCTGCCCTTCCACAAATTGCTGGACTGTCTGGAGGAGGACCGGCTGGGAGACCGGAAATTCGGCTCCACCCGACGTGGGATCTCCCCCGTCTACGCGGACAAGTACATGAAAAAGGCTCTCCGCATGGGCGATCTGCTCCACGGAGAGAGTCTGCGGCGGAAGGTCGAGGCGCTGCTGGAGTGGAAAAACCTCGTGATCTCCGGCGGCTACGGGCACGCGCCCGTCTCCGCGGACGAGGTCATGGACTGGCTGGAGCGCTTCGGTAACCCCTTCGTGCCGTACATCCGGGATACGACGCTGTATCTGGACGAGGCGGTCAGGGCCGGGAAAAACGTCCTGTTCGAGGCCCAGCTCGGCGCGCTGCGGGACATCGACTTCGGCATCTATCCCTACACCTCCGCGTCCACGACGCTCGCCGCCTACGCCCCGATCGGCGCGGGGATCCCCTTTGCGCGGCTGGACAACTGCATCGGTATCATGAAGGCGTATTCCAGCTGCGTCGGCGAGGGGCCGTTCCCCTGCGAGTTCTTCGGAACGAAGGGCGCGGCGCTGCGCGAGGCGGGCGCCGAGTACGGGGCGGCTACCGGCAGACCGCGGCGCGTCGGGGGCTTTGACGTGGTCGCCTCGCGCTACGGAGTCAAGATGCAGGGCTGCGACGCGCTCGCCCTGACGAAGCTGGACGTGCTCTCCTATATGGAACAGCTCCCGGTCTGCGTGGCCTATGAGATCGACGGCAGGCGCGTGGAGAGCTTCCCGGCGAGCATCGACGAGCTCGGCAGGGCGAAGCCTGTCTATGAAACGCTCCCTGGCTTCTGCTGCGAGATCGGCGGTTGCAGGCGCGAAGAGGACCTGCCGCCCCGGGCGCGCGAATACATCCGTTTTCTCGAACAGGCGGTAAACTGTCCGATCCGGTACGTCTCCGTCGGCGCGGAGCGGGACGCGTATCTCCGGCTTGCGTGAACTAAAAAATCGGCGGCACGGGTTTTCCGTGCCGCCGATTGCCGTCGTTTTAAATCATCTGCTCCGGATGAAAAACCTCGTCGAAGCGCTCCGGCGTCAGAAAGCCGAGTCTGACGCAGGCCTCTTTGAGGCTGATGTTTTCCTCCCGGGCAAGCTTTGCGGTTTCGGCCGCGTTCTCGTAGCCGATGTAAGGGTTGAGCGCCGTGACCAGCATGAGGGAGTTGTTCAGATTCTGCCGCATTTTCTTCCGGTCGGCCCGGATGCCGGCGGCGCAGTATTTCGTAAAGGCGCGAATGGACTCCGCGAGCAGGCGCGCCGACTGCAAAAAGTTGTACGCGATCACCGGCAGGAAGACGTTCAGCTCAAAATTCCCCTGAGAGGCCGCAAAGCCCACGGCCGCGTCGTTGCCGAAGACCTGAACGGCCACCATGGTGAGCTGCTCGCACTGGGTTGGGTTGACCTTGCCGGGCATGATGGAGCTGCCGGGCTCGTTGGCGGGGATCGTGATCTCGCCGAGGCCGCAGCGCGGACCGGAGGCCAGCCAGCGCACGTCGTTGGCGATCTTCATGCAGTCCGCCGCCAGCGCCTTGAGCGCTCCGTGGGCGAAGACCAGCTCGTCCCGGGAGCTGAGGGCGTGGAATTTGTTTTCGGCGGTGACAAAGGGCTTGCCCGTTAGCGCGGCGATCTCCTGCGCGGCCCTCTCCGCAAAGCCCGCCGGCGCGTTGAGTCCGGTGCCCACGGCGGTCCCGCCGAGCGCGAGCTCATACAGCGGGCCGAGAGCGAGGCGGATCAACCCGCAGTCCCGCTCGAGGGAGCCGCGCCAGCCGCTGATCTCCTGGGAAAAGGCGATCGGCACCGCGTCCTGGAGATGGGTGCGCCCGCACTTGACCACGCCCTCGTGCATGGCCTCCAGTCCGCGGAAGACCGCGATCAGCTCCTCCGCCGCGGGCAGCACACCCTCCTCCAGACTCAGCGCCGCCGCAATGTGCAGGGCGGTGGGGAAGGTGTCGTTCGAGGACTGGGACATGTTCACGTCGTCGTTCGGGTGGCACAGCCTCTCCCCCGCCAGCTCGTTTGCCCGGTTGGCGATGACCTCGTTCGCGTTCATGTTGCTCTGGGTGCCGGAGCCCGTCTGCCAGACCACCAGCGGGAAGTGCGCATCGCGCTCATCTTTTCCGGCTTCAGCGCGCGGTTTGCCCGCGCCGCGGCCTGCTTCAGCAGTCCGAAGGCGCTTATGATCTCCCGGGGCATGGTCTCGATCCCGACGCCGATGGGAAAATGCTCCCGACTGCGCTCGGTCTGCGCGCCCCAGTACCTGTCGGCGGGGACCCTCACCTCGCCCATGGAGTCGTGCTCGATCCGGTATTCCAACTCCCTCACCCTTCCTTTCGTCGGCGTCTGTTTCCCGTCCATCTTACCACAGGTTTTCGCCGATTGCCACCGGCTTTCCGCCTGTTTTGACCGAAGATTTGCAGCCCCTCCCTTCCCGCAGGCTCCGGGGCCGAAACGGCGATCGCGCAGCGCGGTTATTTTCATCTTGATTTATGCCGTGAGCGGACTATAATGGGCATTGGTTAAAGTCATTTAACCAATGCCTGTGCGTTTTCAAAAGAAGAACCGGTCGCCGCGTCGGGTGCGGCAGGAGAAAGAGACGGATGCAAAGGACAGCAAACATGCGAGACGCCGAGAACAGAGAACAAAATCCCATCGAAACGCCGGTGATCCTGAGAGCGGACGCGGAGTGCGCCGTCTACGGTCTGGCAGACGACCCGGACAAGCTGATTCTGACCGCCTATTCCGTTTTTCCGGGGATCGAGCTGATCTACAACGATATCCACGCGGATCTCAGAATCGAGTCTCCCGGCAGAGGCGAGGGCGTTCTGGAGATCAATCACTGCCACGAGGGGCGGATCGAGTTTGAATGCGGCGAGGAATCCTGCTTCCTCGCGCCGGGCGATCTGTCGGTGTCCCGGCCGGACGCGGGCGTACGGCGGGCGCGCTTTCCTACGGGACACTACCACGGGATCACCGTGCGGATCGATACCGCGCGCTCGCCGGACTGTCTGTCCTGTTTTTTGCAGGACGTGGATGTGAGGGTCAGCTCGCTTGCGGAGAAATTCTGCGCAGCTGCGCCCTGGTTCGCGGCCCGCTCCTCCGCCAGCATCGAGCATGTGTTCTCCGAGCTGTACCGCGTGCCGCCGGAGATCCGCCGCGGCTACTTCAAGGTCAAGATCCTGGAGCTGCTCCTGTTTCTAAGCGCCCTGCCCGTCGAGGCGAGCCGCCCGAGCTATTCCCGCGCCCAGGTCGTTCTTGCGCAGAGTATCAGCGCCTTTCTCCTGGAAAACACGGAGGAGCGGATCACGGTCACGGATTTGTCCCGGCGCTTCGGCGCCTCGCCCACCATGATCAACTTGAGCTTTCGCGGCGTTTACGGCATGACCCCGGCCGCGTTCCTGCGCGCGCAGAAGATGCACGCGGCGGCAGAGCTGCTGCGCCGGAGCGACCGGACGGTGCTGGATATTGCCGGTCAGTTCGGCTACGACAACGCCAGCAAGTTCGCCAAAGCCTTTCGGGACGTGATCGGCGTTCCGCCCAACAGCTACCGGGCCGGCGTCGACATCGACAGCTGCGCCCCGACCTGACTGTAGTTAAACATATTTAACCGTTATGGAGCCGAGCCCGCTTCTTTTGGAGCGGACCCGGCTCCGATTTCTTTTTATACTTTTCTCGTAAAGCACCTCGATCAAGTGTCTCTCATCTCCCTCCGTGGCAGGTTTGCGCCGGACTTTGCCGTTTTATTCATCCGGCGCGAATCTGCTTCAAAGGAGGCGGCGTCGGGAATGGAAGAAACCGTGATCCGCATGGCGGCCCCGACGCTTGCGGGCATCAAAACAGGGAGCCTTTTCCCTTACTACTACAGGAGCCGCGAGGAGCTCGGAGAAGAAATGGGGCGGCTGAACCGGCTGCTCATCCCGCGCGGACTGCGGCTCGTGCTGCTGCGGCTGACGGAGCGCTCGGCGCTGCTGTATCTGTTCCGTCCCGCGGAGCTGGAAAAGGATTTGCAGGACTGCACAGCCTGCGAGCTGCTGCGCGGCGCAGGCTATCCCTGCACCGGCTGCGGCGCCTGCCTCTGCCATCTGTTGAAGCGCTTTCAAAGCGGAGAGGAGTTCCCGCACGAGATCGGCCTCTTTCTCAGTTATCCCCCGGAGGACGTCAAGGGCTTTCTGACCGACCGGGACAGCTATAAAGCCATCTGTCTCTGGAAGATATACGGCGACGAGGAAGAGGCGCGGCGGATGTGCGCCAGATACGAAACCTGCACGGAATGCTATTGCCGGCTGTGGCGCAGCGGCCGTCGTCTGGAGCAGCTGGCGGTAGCCTCATAAAACAGCGGTAGCCTCATAAAACAGGAAAGGAAGGAATGAATATGAAAGCTGCGGTGGTTTATTGGAGCGGTACGGGAAACACGGCCGCCATGGCGGAACTGGTATTGGAGGGCATGCAGAGCGCGGGAGCGCAGGCAGATCTGATCGAGTGCGGCTCGGTCACCGATCTCTCGCCCTACGACGCTATCGCCTTCGGGTGTCCGGCCATGGGCTCCGAGCAGTTGGAGGACAGCGAATTTGAGCCCATGTTCGACAGCGTCAAGAAAACGCTCTCCGGAAAACGGATCGCGCTTTTCGGCTCCTACGGCTGGGGCGACGGCGAATGGATGCGCAACTGGGAGGACGACTGCCGGGCCTGCGGCATCAAGCTGGCCTGCGAGAGCATCCTTGTCAACGGCGCGCCCGAGGGCGCCGAAGCCGAAGCCTGCAAAGAGCTCGGAAAGGCGCTGGTGTAAGGAGGCCAGGATGAACAACTCTGCTACATGGAACATGCTCAGGCGAAAACTGCTGACCGTCTGGCTTCCGGCGGCAGCGGTCATCGCGCTCAGGGTATTGGTCTCATAAAACGTTCTTGTTGCCAGGTCAGATGCCTCTGCCCGCCGGGGTCTCACCTCACCCCGCGTCTGCAACCGGGCAGGGATCTCTCTCCACAGCCCTCCGGGCCGGTCACCCGGAGGGCTGACTTTTAGAGATTTCCAACAGCGCCGAATCCATAACTGTCAGTTATTCTGCGCGTTTGAAGTTCAACGTCTTCCGCCTGTTGCTTCCGGCGAGACTTCCGTGGAGCTGATCTGCGCCAAAAGGTGTCCGCTTTTTTGAGCCAAAATGGGTAAAACAAGAGCTCCTGCACGACCTGATCGCTTATGCAGGAGCATGTTTTGTTGCGAGGGTTCAAATCGGAAGCCAGGATGAACAGATTCATTAATCGCAGGGGGTCCGACAGCGTTTACCGCCCTGCTTCCCCCGACACGTCGTCCGAAAAAGAAGAACTTCCGGATGAAGACGATCCGGCAGCATCAGCACTCCCGCCAAGCTGCGCCGTAACCTTATCCGCAAGATCTCCCATCCTGGCATACATCCAGTTCCCGGGGCAGCTTTTACTGGCAAACCAGCGATGGACAGTCAGTACCATCTCATCCGATTTCGGGCTGTAGTTCAGGGTCTTGTCCATGTCGCCGAACCAGATCAGTTTCTTCTTTCCGTTCCTCTTGCAGATGTCCACGCAGAGGGTGATGAGTTTCTCGTAGACCACATCATGGAACGCATACGGCTCGGATGTGTCGGAAGCGCACTCGATGGTGACCGCCCTTTGGTCGTTCGCTTTGGAGGACGAGCACCAGGAGCGGTTTTTCTCTTCCACATACAGCCCCACACGGCCGTCCTTGTCGATGCCGTAGTTGGAGCTTGCCTCTATGGAGGCCTTCGCGAACCAGTCTCCGAGCTCCTCGGCGCTGCACTGTCCGACCACACAGTGAGGCGTGATGCGGTCGATGCTGTGCGTCCTCTGGCCGGAATGGTTCGGACTCAGCTGTGTATACGCTACCAGTCCGCTGTTCGTATATGGTTCTGACTTGGGGTACACTTTAAAGCCCCTTTCCGT
>CADCLH010000111.1 GCA_902802215.1 Oscillospiraceae bacterium | reverse complement strand
GAGCTCGGCATCCCGCGGCAGGAGGTCGTCTTCGCGCTCGAGGCCATCAGCGACCCCGTCTCCCTCTACGATCCCATCTATTCCGACGGCGGCGAGAGCGCGACCGTCATGGACCAGATCGGCGACAAGCACAACACCGACGAGCACTGGCTCGAGCAGATCGCGCTGGAGGAGGCCGTCAAGCGCCTCGACAGCCGGGAGAAGCACATCCTCGCCCTGCGCTTCTACGACGGGCGCACCCAGATGGAGGTCGCCCGGGCCATCGGGATCTCCCAGGCCCAGGTCTCGCGGCTGGAAAAGAACGCCATAGGCCGGATCAAAAAGGAACTGAGCCAGTAAACGAAAAACGACCGCCGGGGCGGTCGTTTTTCATATCCGGTTTTCGTTACGCCGCCGCGGCCTTCTTCTCTTTCAGGAGCTGGAAGGCGATGACGCCGCCCACCAGCAGCAGGCCGACGAGGTCGGTGGCAAGGCCGGGGTAGATCAGCAGCAGGCCGCCGACGGCGGAGACAATGCGCAGCAGCGCGGAGAGGCCGCCGTGGTAGAAGCCCTCGAGCGCCATCGACAGGCCGAACATGCCGGCGAGCGAGGTGATGACGATGGAGATGACCTCGAACGCCGTGGTGTCGACAAAGACCATGGCCGGGTTGAGCGCGAGCATGTAGGGGATGATGAAGGCGGCGATCGCGAGCTTGGTCGCGTTGACGCCGGTCTTCATGGGGCTCGCGTGCGCGATGGCCGAGCCCGCGTAGGCGGCCAGCGCGACCGGCGGGGTGATGTCCGCCACGATGCCGAAGTAGAACACGAACATATGCGCCGCGATGCTCGGGATGCCCATGCGGATCAGCACGGGGGCGCAGGTCGTGGCCATGATGACGTAGTTGGCGGTGGTCGGCACGCCCATGCCGAGGACGATGCAGGTCAGCATCGTGAGGAAGAGCGCCACGATCTTGATCCCGCCGGAGGCGCTGATGATGACCGAGATCAGCGAGGAGCCAATGCCGGTGGTCGTGATGACGCAGGCGATGACGCCCGCCACGGCGCAGGCCACGCCCACTGTGAGGGTGCTCTTGGCGCCGGCCTCGAGCGCGTCGAGGAAGCGGGAGAAGTCGATGCGGTAGCCGACGTCCTCGTGGAAGACGATGCGGATGATGCGGGTCTCCTTGTGCACCATGCTGACCAGCACGGCCAGGCCCGTGGCGGCGATGGCGGCGAAGGCCATGGTGCGGGTCATCAGGAAGTAGACCAGCGCGACCAGCGGCAGCAGCAAAAAGCCGTTTCGCAGGAAGAGCGGCCAGAACTTCGGCAGCTTTTCGCGCGGGATGCCGGTGAGCTTGTTCTTCTTGGCCTCGAGGTGGACCATGATGAAGATGCCCGCGAAGTACAGCACGGCCGGCAGGATCGCGCGCAGGGCGATGTAGCCGTAGGTGACCACGGTGTCGGGCATGGTGACATACTCCACCATCAGGAAGGCGGCGGCGCCCATGATGGGCGGCATGATCTGTCCGCCGGTGGAGGCCGCGGCCTCGACCGCGCCCGCAAACTCCGGCTTGTAGCCGGTTTTTTTCATCATCGGGATCGTCACGGAGCCGGTGGTCACGGTGTTGCCGACCGAGGAGCCGGAGACCATGCCGCACAGCGCCGAGGAGATGACCGCGACCTTCGCCGGACCGCCCGAGGACGCGCCCGCGATGGAGTTGGCCAGCTCGATGAAGAACTGGGTGATGCCTGTCTTTTCGAGAAACGCGCCGAAGATGACGAAGAGCACGATGAAGTTCAGGCAGGCGCGGATCGGCGTGCCGATGATGCCGTCCGCCGTGTAGAAGAGGTTGTAGACGTTCACGCGCAGGGACTTCTGGGTCAGGGCATAGACGATGAAGATCGACGCCACGATCACGATCGGCAGGCCGACCGCGCGGCGGCAGGCCTCGAGCGTGACGAGGATGCCGATCACGCCGAGCCAGACCTCCAGCGGCGTGAGCATGATGCCGCGGTCGATGATGGCGCGGTAGTTGATCACGAAGTAGAGATACGAGACGACGCCCAGGCCCATCAACACCATGTCGTACCAGGGGATGAAGTTGACCTTCTTCGGCTGGCGGCGGCTCACGGGGAAGTTGAGGTAGACCAGCATCACGATCAGGCCCACGAAGGAGGCGCGCTCCATGCGGATCTCGCCCGGGTAGAACAGCAGGAAGACGGAATAGAGCGAGAACAGGATGAAGAGCAGACGCACGACGCGTCTGGTCTTGCCCTTGTACACGCGGACATTCGCCTCACGGTCATACTTTTCCAGTACGGCTGTCGTGTTTGCTTCGATCTCCGCCGAGGTCTCGCCGAAGTCGTCCTTCGCGATCAGCTCCTCGTCGAGGATCTCGCGCTGTGTTTTCTTGTATTCTTTCTCAAATTCAGGCATAACTCTTCACTCCTAGCCGATGGAAAAGTGGACTTTGCAGTTTTTTCCGCACAGCTCGTTGAGCACAACACGCTCATTCCCGATGCGGAGGATATGGTCATAGACGGTGCCGACCACATAGGTCAGATCGCCCATGCGCTGCTCGATGTTCCCGAGGATCATCTCCCCGTCGGCCCCTATTTCGAGCGTCCAGGAGGGGTCGAGCTCCTCGGCCACGCCCGCGCCGAAGCCGTAGTAGACGCAGCCGGTCTGCCAGATCTCCTTCCCGCGGCGCTGGTAGATCTCGGTCACGTCGCTCTTGTTGACCGAGTGGCGGAAGGTGACGGAGAAGCTCTCCCCGTCCTCCAGCGGGTAGCGCGCGCAGACGCGCCCGGTGTCCCGGTCGGTCAGCACAAGCCCCGGCGTGCGCAGGCGCGGGAGCAGGAACAGGGCAACCGCAGCGATCACGAGGATCGCCGCGGCTGCCAGCATGGTTTTCCGCGTGGGTTTCAAGGCCGCGCCCTTACATCAGGCCCTTTTCCTTGTAGAACTTCGCGGCGCCGTCGTGCCAGGGGATGGACACGCCGGAGACGGCGGTGTTCAGATCGAGCTCAGCGCCCTTGGCGTGGCCCGCGGTGATGTCGTCCTTGTAGTCGAACAGGCCCTTGACAAAGGCGTAGACCACATCGGCCGGGACCTTGTTGGAGGCGACGATGGTCGCCATGACCGCGACGGCAGGGACGTCGTCCGCGACGGGCTTGTAGGTGCCGCCGGGGATCACGCCGTAGTAGTAGAAGCCGTAGTCGGCCTGCAGGGCGGCGGCGTGCGCGTCGTCGATGGGCAGGAGGTTGAAGTCAAAGCTGGTGGCCAGCTCCGTCACGGCGGTGGTGGGGTAGCCGGCGACGACGAAGGCGGCGTCGATGGTGCCGTTCTTCAGGGAGTCGGCGGAGTCGGCGAAGCTCTGGTTGGAGACGACGATGTCGTCAAAGCTCATGCCGTAGGCCGCGAGGATCTGCTTGGCGTTGAACTCGGTGCCGCTGCCGGCGTCGCCGACGGAGACCTTCAGGCCGCGCAGCTGGTCAACGGAGGTGACGTCCTTCCTGGCGAGGATCTGCACATACTCGGGGTAGCAGGAGCAGACCGCGGAGAAGGAGGTGATCGCGTCGCCGCCCGCGAACAGGTCGGTCGCGGTGTAGGCGTAGTACATGACGTCGTTCTGGACGATGGCGATGTCCGCGTCGCCGGAGGCAAGCAGCTGGATGTTCGCCTTGGACGCGCCGGTGGACTCGACGTTGAGGTTCAGGGTGTCCTTCAGCTTCTCGTTGAGGACGTTGGCGATGACGCCGCTGAAGCCGTAATAGGTGCCGGAGGTGCCGCCGGTGGCATAGGTGAGCTTGGTCGCGGACTTGCCGCAGGCGCACAGCGCAAATACCATCGTGAGCGCAAGCAGCAGAGCAATGATCTTTTTCATGTTTGGATCCTCCATCCTGGTTGATTCTTCTTTTTCCGGGCGAAAAAATTTTTTGAGAAAAAACTTGTTTTACGCCTGTTGTGGTGTTATACTACAACCAAAAGTTGATTTTGGCAAGCCCCAATTTTACTTTTTGCACTTTTGACGGTTTCTCACTTCTCCCCTCACAGGATTTTATGGAAAAGCAATAAAGAAACCGGTCCATTTTCCACGCGGCAGTTCGGAGGCAGGCAGACATGGATTTCGTACTCTTGAAAAGCTTCATTGCGGTGGCGGAGGAAAAGAGCTTCTCCTCTGCCGCCAAAAACCTTTTTATCTCCCAGCAGACGCTGTCCAAACAGATCGCCAAGCTCGAGGAGGATCTGGGCACCACGCTGTTCATCCGCAGCCGCCCGCTCGCGCTGACGCCCGACGGCGGCCACCTGCTGCCCATCGCCAAGGAGATCCTCCAGCTCAAGCAGCAGTTCGAGGAGAGCTCGAGCCGCAGCTTCGCGGGCTCGCACTATATCCACCTCGGCATCGAGCACACCATCGCGCGCGCCATCCTGCCGCGGGTGCTGCCCTCCTTCCTGCGCGAGCACCCCGACACCTTCCTCAAGCTGAGCGAGGAGTCGCCCGACGTGATGCAGAAGTCCATCTCCTACGACGGGGTGGATCTGGTGATCGGCTCGCTCGGCAGCGTGCCGGAGAAGTTCGAGGCCATCCCGCTGTGCCGGAAGGACCATCTGCTGGTGGTGCCGAAGGCGCTGATGGCCGAGCTCGCGGGCGACCGGCTTCCGGAGCTGCGCGACCGCTTCTCCGAGAGCGCCGACCTCAGCTTCTTCGAGAAGGCGCCGTTCATCAAGATCCCGCGCCAGTCCTCGGGCGGACGCGCGCTGTCGAGCTACCTGAAATATTATGACATCAACCCCCGCTTCGTGTGCGAGCTGACCAACATCGAAAACGCCTTCCAGCTCGCGAACGCCGGGCTCGGGGTGTTCATCTACGCGCGCGTATTCTGGGACATGCTCTCCCCCGAGCTGCAGCGGGACTACCTGAAAAACATCTACATCTTCCCCCTGCCCTATCTGCCGGACATCGAGGACGTGTGCGCCTACTACAACCGCGAGGTCGGCCTGCACGGCATGACGCAGGAGCTCTTCGAGGCCGTGCGCGCCTTCTTCGACGCCTACAAAAGCGGCGCGCAGATCAACCGCGACGCCGCGGGCTGACGGAAGTCCAAAAATGTTGAAACCGCACAGGCAAATGCCTGTGCGGTTTCACGTTTTCCGTATTTCAATAGAAGGTCGCGACGGGCTGTTCGGGGGGCTCGCAGGGCTCGTGGCCGATGTAGGTCAGCACCGGACCCTTGCGACCGTAGGCCGGGGAAAAGCGGAAGTTGATCTTCGCGGTGAGGACCATCCAGCCCTCGTCCGTGACCGTGTCGGCCTTGTCCCACTTGCAGACCAGGGCCGCAAACTGGATATCCTCGACACAGCAGGTCATGACATGGCGGCCGATCACGAAGGTGTTGGGCGGCAGGCGTCTGCGCACCAGAGACTTGCCCTTGAAGCGCACGGTCTTGCCCTCGTACTTCTTGGGCTCCTCGCTCATGTCGCGGTACCACTCGGCGTAGTCGTCGTCGCCGATCTCCACGATGGGCGCGTTGAGGTCGAAGGGCAGCGGGTCCTCGATGTCGTCGTAGACCACCTTGCCGTCGGGGGCCTCGTAGGCGATGTCCGCGCGGCGGGAGACGGCGCGCACCAGCTTGTGGTACTCCATCTTGTCCATTGCGGGGGTGAAGCGGTTGAAGACCACGAGCTCGCAGCTCTTGAGCTTGTCGTAGACGAGGTTGCGCATGTTGCTGTTGTAGCTCAGGATCGTGCGCGCGTCGGCGAACATGAACTCCTGATACACCATCCAGCCGTCGGGCATGGCGGCATACAGGGCGTCGAGCAGCCACATGCCGTTGTACTCGATCACGACGCGCTCGCAGCGGGTCTCTTTCGCCCAGCGCGCAAGGTTTTCCTGCGTCAGCTCGCTCTGGTCCTGCAACACGCGGATCTGCACGCTGCCGTCCGCGAACTGGTCGGGGGCGTATTCCTCCTCGCCCTCCTCGCAGACCAGCAGCAGGGTGCGCTCCCCGTTGCAGAAGCGCTTGTCCTCCAGCGTCTCCTGGATGAATCTGGTCTTGCCGCCCTCGAGAAAGCCCGTGAACAGATAGACGGGCATGTTCCGGGGCTCGGCGGCGCGTCTGTCAGCCAAGGTCGAACAGCTCCTTCAGGGCGCCTTCGTTCAGCTTCGAGCCGATGACGCAGAAGCGGCCGGTGACCGCCGCGGCGCCGCGGCGCAGGTCGATCTCGCCGGGGACGAAGTCGAAGTAGAGCCAGCCGCCGTCGCTCGCGTCCAGGATGCCCTTGGCGCGCAGCACGGCGCCGAACTTCTCCGCGTCGTCGAGCTGCGTGAGGATCGCGCGCAGCTTCTCCTCGGTGAACTTCTTCGGCGTCTCCATGCCCCAGCTCGTGAAGATCTCGTCGGCATGGTGATGGTGATGATG
>CADCLH010000110.1 GCA_902802215.1 Oscillospiraceae bacterium | reverse complement strand
AGGAAGGGCTGATCGGCCTTGCGGTCGGGGGTGGGGATCCAGGAGTCGACAGCGTCCATGAGCTCCTTGATGCAGGCGTACTCGGGGGCGTTGGGGTCGTTGGACTCGGAAACGAGAGCGTTCAGAGCGGAGCCGCGGATGATGGGGGTGTCATCGCCGGGGAAGCCGTAGAAGTCGAGCAGCTCGCGGACTTCCATCTCGACGAGCTCGAGCAGCTCCTCGTCGTCGACCTGGTCGCACTTGTTCAGGAAGACCAGAACGGAGGGCACGTTCACCTGACGGGCAAGCAGCAGGTGCTCGCGGGTCTGGGCCATGGGGCCGTCGGAGGCGGCGATAACGAGGATCGCGCCGTCCATCTGAGCAGCGCCGGTGATCATGTTCTTGATGTAGTCGGCGTGGCCCGGGCAGTCGACGTGAGCGTAGTGACGCTTGTCGGTCTCGTACTCGACGTGGGCGGTGTTGAGGTGATGCCGCGCTCTCTCTCTTCGGGAGCCTTGTCGATGGAAGAGTAATCGGTGTACTCAGCCTTGCCCTGGAGGGCGAGGAACTTGGTGATGGCGGCAGTCAGCGTGGTCTTGCCGTGGTCGATGTGGCCGATGGTGCCGATGTTGACGTGGGGCTTGGTTCTGTTGAACATCTGTTTTGCCATTGTAATATCCTCCTAAATAGACTGTTAAAAATGTTTTTTCTTATCTGCCATATCCGAAGCCCATGTGTCTGTTCACAAGGGACTCCTGCAAATTCTTGGGCAGCTCGACGAAGTGGCTGGGCTCCATGGAATAGGTTGCCCTGCCCTGGGTCTTGCTGCGCAGATCCGTGGCGTAGCCGAACATGGTCGACAGCGGGACGTTGCACTCGATCACGGCAGCGCCGCTGCGGACCTCGGAGCCGAGGATCTGCCCGCGTCTTGCGTTGATGTCGCCCATCACGTCGCCCATGTATTCCTCGGGCGCGGTGACGACGACCTTCATGATCGGCTCCAGGAGCGTGGGGCCCGCCTTCTGGCTGGCTTCCTTGAAGGCCATGCTGCCGCAGATCTTGAAGGCCAGCTCGGAAGAGTCGACCTCGTGGAAGGAACCGTCAAGCAGCGTCGCCTTCACGTCCACGACCTGATATCCGGCCAGAACACCCGAGAGCATGGCGCCCTGGATGCCCTGATCGACACAGGGGATGAACTCCTTGGGGATCGCGCCGCCCGTGACCTTGTTGACGAACTCGTAGCCCTTGCCGGGCTCGTTGGGCTCGACCATCAGCTTCACGTGGGCGAACTGACCCTTGCCGCCGGTCTGGCGTGCGTAGCGGGTGTCGACGGTGACGGCCTTCGTGATGGTCTCCTTGTAGGAGACCTGCGGCTTGCCGACGTTCGCCTCCACCTTGAACTCACGCAGGAGCCTGTCCACGATGATCTCCAGATGCAGCTCGCCCATGCCGGCGATGATGGTCTGACCCGTCTCCTCGTCCGTATAGGTCTTGAAGGTCGGGTCCTCCTCCGCCAGCTTTTGCAGGGCGATCGCCATCTTCTCCTGGCCGGCCTTGGTTTTCGGCTCGATGGCCACGCGGATGACGGGATCGGGGAACTCCATGGACTCCAGTACAATGGGGGCCTTTTCATCACAGAGGGTGTCGCCGGTGGTGGTGTTTTTGAGTCCGACCGCCGCGGCGATGTCGCCGGTGTAGATCTGCTGGAGATCTTCTCTGTGATTGGCGTGCATCAGCAGGATGCGCCCGAGGCGTTCGCGCACGCCCTTGGTGGTGTTCATGACGGTCTTGCCGGTCTCGAGCGAGCCCGAGTAGACCCGGAAGAAGCTGAGCTTGCCCACATAGGGGTCCGTCATGATCTTGAAGGCCAGCGCGGCGAAGGGGCCGCTGTCGTCGGGATGACGCTGCTCCTTCTCCTCGGTCTTGGGATTGACGCCTTCGATGGCCGGGATATCCAGCGGCGAGGGCATATAATCCACGATCGCGTCCAGCAGCTTCTGAACGCCTTTGTTCTTGTAGGAAGTGCCGCATGTGACGGGGACCATTTCCACCGCGCACGTGGCCCTCCGGATGGCTGCGCGGACCTTGTCCGCGGGGACGTCTTCGCCGTTGAGATATGCTTCCATGATCTCTTCGTCGAAGTCGGAGACTGCCTCCAGCAGCTTATCGTGATACTCGTCGGCGAGCTCCTGCAGATCGGCCGGGATGGGCTCGGTACGCATGTCCTTGCCGAGGTCGTCGTAATAAACTCTGGCGTTCATATCCACCAGGTCGATAATACCTTTGAAGCTGTCCTCGCTTCCGATGGGGAGCTGGACGGGAACGGCGTTGCATTTGAGGCGGTCGTGGACCATTTTGAGCACGCGGAAGAAATCCGCGCCGGTGATGTCCATCTTGTTGATGTAGATCATCCGGGGCACATGGTAATGGTCGGCCTGTCTCCAAACGGTTTCGGACTGGGGCTCGACGCCTCCCTTGGCGCAGAGGACGGTCACGCAGCCGTCGAGCACGCGAAGGGAGCGCTCGACCTCTGCGGTGAAGTCCACATGGCCCGGGGTGTCGATGATGTTGATGCGCGTATCGCGCCAGTGGCAGGTGGTGGCGGCGGAGGTGATGGTGATGCCGCGCTCCTGCTCCTGCTCCATCCAGTCCATGGTAGCCGTGCCCTCATGGGTCTCACCGAGCTTGTAGTTGACGCCCGTGTAGAACAGGATGCGTTCCGTGGTGGTCGTCTTGCCGGCGTCGATGTGGGCCATGATGCCGATATTTCTCGTTTTTTCAAGTGAATACTGTCTGGGCATGGAAAACTCCTGAGCGGATTACCACCTGAAGTGGGCGAAAGCCTTGTTGGCTTCGGCGTTCTTGTGCATATCCTCGCGCTTTTTGACGGCGTTGCCGAGGTTGTTGCAGGCGTCCATGATCTCGCCGGCGAGGCGCTCTTTCATGGTCTTCTCACCGCGCTTGCGGCTGTAGTCGACGAGCCAGCGCAGGGCGAGGGTCTGGCGTCTTGCGGGGCGGACCTCGATCGGCACCTGATAGGTGGCGCCGCCGACGCGGCGGGCCTTGACCTCGAGCGCGGGCATGATGTTGTTCATGGCCTCGTTGAACGCGTCGAGGGGCTCCTTGCCGGTCTTTTCCTTGATGATGTCGAAGGCCTCGTAGACGACCTTCTGCGCAACGCCCTTCTTGCCGTCGAGCATAACGCCGTTGATGAGCTTGGTCACCAGAACGCTGTTATACATGGGGTCGGGCAAAATTTCTCTTTTGGGAACATTACCTCTTCTGGGCACGTTTCTTCCCTCCTTCATTAAAAAATGGGATCACAGGTACTCGGACATCCGGAAGCGGACGCCCGTTGCGCCCCGAGGTTTATCCGTATATGAATAAACGACAGGGCAGGATCTGCCGCTGAAGTTGAATTTTACTTCTTCTTTGCAGCCTTGGGTCTCTTCGCGCCGTACTTGGAACGGCCCTGCATACGGCCGGAGACGCCCTGCGCGTCGAGCGTACCGCGGATGATGTGGTAACGGACGCCGGGGAGGTCCTTGACACGGCCGCCGCGGATCATGACGACGGAGTGCTCCTGGAGGTTATGGCCGATGCCGGGGATGTAGGCGGTGACCTCGTAACCATTGGTCAGACGGACACGGGCGATCTTACGGAGCGCGGAGTTCGGCTTCTTGGGGGTGGAGGTACGGACAGCGGTGCAGACGCCTCTCTTCTGGGGGGCGCTCAGGTCGGTCTCACGGTTCTTGAGGGTGTTCATGCCCTTCTGGAGCGCGGGGGACGCGGACTTGTAGCTGACCTTTTCTCTGCCCTTTCTCACCAGCTGGTTAAAAGTAGGCATTGTATTCTCCTTTCTTTCGTAGTCGCGGGCTGTACACAAAGCGCAGAAAAGCCACGCCGATCCGGGGATTTTTGTGGACTCTGCCGGTGCCCTGTTTCTGCACCCACGCATTTGTGTATGTTAGCATAATTCACAAAAAGAGTCAAGAATTTTTGTTGATTCAACAGAAAATATTTTTTCCTGTTTTTCTGTCCGCAAACCCGTCCGCGCAAAAAAGCCTGCCGGGAAACCCGGCAGGCTTTTCAGGATTCATGGGTCTTCTGACCTTAGAGCGCGTTGGTCTTGTTCACGAGGGCGGAGAGGTCGACGTACTCCTCGGCCTCGGGGGCGATGGACTCGTCGGTCTGGGCCTCGAAGTCGCGGTAGACGGACAGGCCGGTGCCGGCGGGGATGAGCTTGCCGATGATGACGTTCTCCTTCAGGCCGACGAGGCGGTCGATCTTGCCCTTGATCGCGGCGTCGGTGAGGACCTTGGTGGTCTCCTGGAAGGAGGCGGCGGACATCCAGCTGTCGGTGGCGAGGGAGGCCTTGGTGATGCCCATGAGCAGCTGCGTGCAGGTCGCGTGACGGAGCTCCGTCTCGCCGGCGGCGATGCGCTCGTCGACGGCCTTGTTGGCGGCCTTGAACACGGAGATGTCGACGGTGGCGCCGGAGAGCAGCTCGGTGCTGCCGGAGTCCTCGACTCTGACCTTGCGCATCATCTGGCGCACGATGACCTCGATGTGCTTGTCGTTGATATCGACGCCCTGCTGACGGTAGACCTTCTGGACCTCGCTGGTGATATAGCTGCGCACGCCCTGGCGGCCGAACTCGTCGTCGTTGATGCCGCGGATGCGGAGCACGTCGTGGGGGTTGAGCGCGCCGGAGGTGAGCTCCTGGCCCTTGTCGACGTGGTCGCCGTTGTGCACGAGGATGCCGGCGGAGTGCGGCACGGTGTAGACGGCTGTGGCGCCCTCGGCCTCGTTGGTGACGGTGATGGCGTACATGACGCCCTTCTTGGCCTCCTCGATGGAGACGGTGCCGGAGATCTCGGCGAGGGTCGCCATCTTCTTGGGCTTGCGGGCCTCGAACAGCTCCTCGACACGGGGCAGACCCTGGGTGATGTCGTCGCCCGCGACGCCGCCGGTGTGGAAGGTACGCATGGTCAGCTGGGTACCGGGCTCGCCGATGGACTGGGCGGCGATGACGCCCACGGCCTCGCCGGCGTTGACCGGGCGGCCGATGGCGAGGTTGATGCCGTAGCATCTGGCGCAGACGCCGCAGCCGGCCTCGCAGGTCAGGACCGAGCGGATATAGGCCTTGTGGATGTTGTGCGCCTCGAGGACCTTCGCGTCCGCGGGCATGAGCATGTGGTCGGTGTCAAAGAGCAGCTCGCCGGTCGCGGGATCGGTGATCGGCATGGCCGGGAAGCGGCCGTGGATGGCGGTCGCGAAACTCTTGACCTCCTGGCCTCTCTCGTACACGGCGCTGGCCCAGACGCCCTCGGTGGTGCCGCAGTCCTGCTCGCGGATGATGACCTCCTGGCACACGTCGACCATACGGCGGGTCAGGTAGCCGGAGTCCGCGGTACGCAGAGCGGTGTCGGCCATGCCCTTGCGGGCGCCGCGGGTGGAGATGAAGTATTCCAGAACGGACAGGCCCTCGCGGAAGTTGGACTTGACGGGGATCTCGATGGTCTTGCCGGAGGTGTTGGCCATCAGGCCGCGCATGCCGGCCAGCTGACGGATCTGGTTCATGGAGCCGCGGGCGCCGGAGTTTGCCATCATGTAGATGGGGTTGTACTCGTCGAGGCAGTTGGACAGGGCGTCGGTGACGTCCTTGGTGGTCTTCTCCCACTCGGACACGACCAGGCGGTAGCGCTCGTCGTCGGTGATGAAGCCGCGCTTGAACTGGCGCTCGATCTTGACGACCTCTTCCTCGGTGGCGTGGATCATCTGCTGCTTGACCGGGGGGACGGTCATGTCCGCGACGGAGATCGTGATCGCGCCCTTGGTGGAGTACTTGTAGCCCAGCGCCTTGATCGAGTCGAGCACCTCGGCGGAGATCGTGAAGCCGTACTTCTGGATGCAGCGGTCGATGATGTCGCCGAGCTGCTTCTTGCCGACCTGGAAGCTGATCTCATGGTCGAAGGCGTGCTCGGGGTCGCTGCGGTCGACGTAGCCCAGATCCTGCGGGATGGGCTCGTTGAAGATGATGCGGCCGACGGTGGTGACGATGACCTTCTTGGTCTCCACGCCGTCCACGGTCTTGGTCACGCGCAGGCGGATGGGGGCGTGCAGGCCGACGGCGCCCTCGTTGTAGGCCATGATGGCCTCGCTGGAGTCGCGGTACATCAGCGTGGGCAGGTAGGCGATCTCCTTCTTGCCCTCCTCCTTGAGGCGGAGGTTTTCCCGGTAGATCTCCTCGCCGGAGACGATGCTGTTCGCCTCGAAGGCGCTGTCGCCGGGATCGGTCACGAGCAGGCGCTCGGCGCCCTTTTCGGCGGCGTCGATGCGCATCATCGTCAGGTAGTAGGAGCCGAGGATCATGTCCTGGGTCGGGACCGTGACAGGGTGGCCGTCCTGCGGACGCAGGAGGTTGTTGGCGGAGAGCATGAGGATGCGGGCCTCTGCCTGAGCCTCGGCGGACAGCGGCACGTGAATGGCCATCTGGTCGCCGTCAAAGTCGGCGTTGTACGCGGTGCAGACCAGCGGGTGCAGACGCAGGGCGCGGCCCTCGACCAGGATCGGCTCGAAGGCCTGGATGCCCAGTCGGTGCAGGGTCGGCGCGCGGTTGAGCAGAACCGGGTGCTCCTTGATCACGTCCTCAAGGGCGTCCCACACTTCGGTGCGCTGCTTGTCGACCATCTTCTTGGCAGACTTAATATTGTTGGCGACGCCGTCCTCCACCAGCTTCTTCATGACGAAGGGGCGGAACAGCTCGATCGCCATCTCCTTCGGCACGCCGCACTGATAGATCTTGAGGTCGGGGCCGACGACGATAACGGAACGGCCGGAGTAGTCGACGCGCTTGCCCAGCAGGTTCTGGCGGAAGCGGCCCTGCTTGCCCTTG
>CADCLH010000109.1:4903-11355 GCA_902802215.1 Oscillospiraceae bacterium | reverse complement strand
GAGGAGAAGGTCAGCGCGCTTTCCCGGGAAATGGACGAGCTGTTCTGGAACCGGAAAAAGTAACGCGGTTTGATCGTATCCACAGAACCGTATCTGCAAAAAGCGCCCCGAAAGGGGAGCTTTTTTGCGGGCAAACCAATAGAAAAGTCTGCTTCGGGCCGTTTTTTTCATTTGTGAAGAATCGTGTTCTGTGGTAAAGTGAAAGCCAAGGAAAAACCGACAGAAATAGAGAGTCTGTGATCGTGAGAGAGCACGGTGGGCAGCGCGGCAGACGCATGCTCTGTCACAGATCACGCAGAACAGAAGGAGGCGGAGCGGTATGACGGACGACAGGCGGCTTGCGAGGGCGAGCTATGAGATCATGGAGCAGCTGCTCGAGGTCGACCGGCTTGAAGAAGCGCTCGCCGGGAGCCTCGAGATCATCGTCCGCACCCTCGGCTGCGAGGCGGGCGTGATCTGGTACCTTGATCCGAAAACCGGACGCCTCAGTCCGATCTTCCATATCGGCCCGTCGGATATCTCCAACATCAGCATCGAAAACGGCATCGGCGTCGAGGGCGTCGTCACGAGCTCCGGCAAGTCTGCCCTGCTCGCGGACGCGGCCTCCGACTCGCGCTTTGAGGGGACCGTGTTCGACGAGGGCGGCTTTACGGCGAAGAGCATGATCTGCGTGCCGCTGAACAACCTCCACGATGTGATCGGCTGCGTGCAGCTCATCAACAAGAAGGACGGCGGCGCCTTCAGCGAGGAGGAGCTGCGCATCTGCGAGCGCATGGCTGCTCTTGCCGCGATCGTGATCGAAGAAAAGGGACTGAGCGTCGATCACGGCGGAGAGAAGGAGATCATGATCTCCCTGCGCGGCGTCACCAGGGAGTTTCCCTCCGGCGACAGCGTGGTGCAGGTGCTCAAGGGCATCAATCTGGACATCTACAGGAATGAATTCCTGGTCGTGCTGGGGGAGTCCGGCTGCGGCAAGTCCACCATGGTGAACATCATCGGCGGGATGGACTCGCTCACGGACGGGCAGCTCCTGATCGACGGGAAGGATTTCTCCCATCCGACAAGCAGAGAACTCACCGACTTCCGGCGCGCGTATCTGGGCTTTGTCTTTCAGTCCTACAACCTCATGCCGAATCTGACGGCGCAGGAAAACGTGCAGTTCATCGCGGATCTCGCCGAGGACCCCATGAGCGCCGAGGAGGCCATCGCCATGGTCGGGCTCACCGACCGCGCGGACAACTTCCCCGCGGCGCTCTCGGGCGGCCAGCAGCAGCGGGTCGCCATCGCACGGGCCATCGTCAAGAGACCGCAGATCATCTTTGCCGACGAGCCGACCGCCGCGCTGGACTACCAGACCAGCATCGAGGTGCTCTCCGTGTTTGAGAGGATCATCAAGGACCGCGGGACGACGGTCGTGATGATCACCCATAACCCGGAGATCGCAAAGATGGCCAACCGCGTCGTCAAGATCAAGAACGGCCGCGTCGGCAGCATCCGTACCAACCTCCATCCTCTGCGCGCAGAGGAACTCGTCTGGTGAGCGCCCATGACGAGGACACAGTTTCTGGACGCGCGCCGCAATGTGCGTAAGGAGATCGTCGCGTATCTCTCGATCGTGATCATCGGGATGCTGGCGTCGCTCTCCTTCCTCGGCATTGCCTATTCGGCCGCGACGCTCAAAAAGGACGCGCTGCATTATTTCAACAGCCGCGGCCTGTGGGATCTCGAGGTCGCCTCCACCCTGCTGCTGGACGAGGAGGACCTCGAATCGATCCGGGCGCTGCCCGGCGTGGCGGCGGCGGAGCGCGTCTGGCAGATCGACGCCAAAGTGCGCGTCGGCGAAAACGATACGAACGTCAGCGTCATGAGCCTGCCGGGCGAGATCTCAAGGCCGGTGCTTCTGGAGGGACGGCTTCCCGAAAAGGCCTCGGAATGCGCCGTGGAAAAGGAGCTGCTGGACAGCTGCGGGCTGTCTCTGGGGCAGGAGCTCACGCTGGAGGGCGGCGCGGTTTCCGATATCGAGCCGCTGCTTGTCAGGCGCTGTGTGATCACGGGCGTTTTTCAGACGCCGGATCATATCACCTTCATGGTGTCGGCCACGCCGTATATTCTCGTACCGGAGGAGAGCTTCAACCGGGAGGGGCTTGACGGCGCCTTTATGAAGGTCCGTATCCGCGTGGAGGGAGCGCCGGAGGACCGGTACGGCGACGCCTACCGGGAGGCGGTCGGCCCGGTGCAGGAGGCGCTGGAGGCGCTCGGGAAGGAGCGCGCCCCGGCACGCAGCGAAAAGCTCCGCGGCGTCTATCAGGCGCAGATCGACGAGGCGCGCTCAAAGCTCGACGAGGGGAAGACGCAGCTGGAGGAGGCGGAGAACAAGCTTTCGGAAGGCCGGGCGCAGATGGCCGAGGCGGGGGAATTCCTGCGTTCCGCCCGGGGTCAGCTGGACACGGGCGCGAAGCTGCTGGAGGACGGAGAGAGGCTGGTCGCGGAGTACGCGCAGCTAGTGCGCGGACTGAAGGCCGGGGGCGTAAACTGGGCCAAAAGCAACATCTCGCCGTCCGAACTGCCGGAGTGGTTCCCCCTCCCGTATGACGCCTTCATCGCGCTACTCGGAGTCAAGGGCGATGAGGCGATCGACTGGGCATGCGGCGTCGCCGAAAACAAGCTCGCCGCGTATCGGGCGCAGGTCAACGCGGCCAGACGCGACTGGTACTACGCGGGCGAGGAATATCTGGACGCCGTGACCCGCTACGAGCAGGGGCTGAAGCAGCTGGAGGTGGGCGAACGGCAGTATGCCGAGGGACAGGCCGCCTGGAACGAAGGCGAGCAAAGGCTTCAGGACGCCCTGAAGAAGCTCGAAGCGATCGCCGGAAGCCGCTGGGTCGTGCTCGATGACCGCGGGAACGCCGGGTTTCTCTACGCCGAGTCCAACTTTGAAAAGCTGTCCTCGCTGAGCATGTCCTTCTCCTCGATCTTTCTGGTCGTCGGCGCGCTGGTGATCTACGCCACCGTCGGCCGCATGGTCGAGCAGCAGCGCAAGCTGGTCGGCGCGACCAAGGCCATGGGCCTGTATAACCGCGAGGTGCTGGCCAAGTATCTCTACTTCGCCTGCACGGCGACGATGCTGGGCGTGGGGCTGGGCGTTCTGCTCGCCCGGCTGCCGCTGCAGCGCGCGATCCTGAGCTCCTACGAAAAGCTGCTGACCTACGGGACCGGGACCGGGAGCTTTCTGAAACGCGAGACCGGGCTTGTCGTTGCCGGCGCGTTTGCGATCTCCGTCCTCGCCGTGTATCTGGCCTGCGGCCAGCTGCTGAAACTGTCCGCGATCGAGCTCATGCAGGGAACGGTGCCCTCCGGCGGACGGAAGAAGGCCCGCAGATCGGCAAAAAGGAATCTGTTTACCCGCCTGATCTTCCGGAATATGCGGACGGATCTGAGCCGCGTCACGGTCACGACCGTCAGCATCGCGGGCGGATGCATGCTGATGATGATCGGCTTTTCGCTCCGCTACGGCATCACCGGCGTCCCGGACCGTCAGTTCGGCGGCATTCAGAGCTACGAGGCGGAGGTCTTCTTCGAGCCCGCTCAGAACGCGGACGCCGCCGAAGAGATCGGGGAAATCCTCGAACGAAACGCGCTCGGCCATGTCGGGGTCTACAAGTCTTCGGGCGCTTTCGAGACGGACGGGTCGCTCGGCACGCTCACGATGATCGCGGCCGGGAAAGGGTCGCTGGACGGCTTTTTCTCGCTGCGCAGCCTGGACGGCGGGACCGCCCTCGAGCTGCCGGACAGCGGCGCGCTGGTCCCAAGGCGCTTTTCGGAGTACTACGGTCTCGGCACCGGCGACGGCGTGATGGTCTACGACTCGTCGATGGAGCTTTGCAGGCTCGGCATCGCCGGCGTTTTTGAAAACTACTACGGGCAGCTCTTTTTCCTGACGCCCCAAAGCTATGAGCAGGCCTTCGGCGCCGCGCCGGAGCCCAACTGCTTCTTCGTCAAAACCGGCGGGATGAGCCTCGATGCGCTGCGGCAGGAGCTTTCGGCGGTCAGGGGCGTCACGAAGGTCAGCGACGCCAACGCCGACCGGAATGTGATCGGGCAGTTCACCGCGGCGCTCAACTTTGTTGTCTGGCTCAGTCTGTTCCTCGCGGCCATGATGGCCTGCTTCATCGTGGCAAACTTCACCGTGACCTATGTCCAGCGCAAAACCAGAGAGCTCACCATCATGCGCATCAACGGCTTTTCCACCCGCGCCTGCGTCGTCTACTGCGCGGTGGATCTCGCCGTCACGACGGCGCTCGGGACGCTGCTCGGGCTGGTGCTCGGCAATCGTCTGGGGCAGGCCATCCTGCGCACCACGGAGACGCCCTATATCCAGATGATCCGGGAGCCCGCCGTACAGTCCTTCCTGTTTTCGGCGCTCATCACCTGCGGCTTCTCCGTGCTCATCAACCTCTTTGCGCTGCGCAGGATCAAGGATCTGAAGCTTGCGGATATCAATTCATGAGCCGAACGTCTGCTCCGCGCCGCCGGCGGGAGAGAAGCGGCGCAAAAAAATGACCTCCGGTCTGGACTTCAACCAGACCGGAGGTCGTTCTATCCTTCAGGCTTCACGGTGCTCCCGCGCATGGCGGCGTATGGCGTCGAAGCTCTCCACGCTCAGATCGTGCTCGATCTTGCAGGCGTCCTCCCGCGCGGTATCGGGGCTGACCCCCAGATTGATAAGCAGCTCGGTCAAGAGCTTGTGCCGTTCGTACATGCGCTCGGCGATCTCAAGGCCCGGCTCCAGCAGGACGATCATCCCGGCCTGGTCAAACGTGATATAGCCGCTTTCCCGCAGACGCTTGGTCGCATAGCTGACGCTGGGCTTGGTCACGCCCAGCTTTTCCGCCACGTCGATGGAACGGACATAGCCGCGTTCCTCCTTGAGCATGAGCATGGCTTCCAGATAGTCTTCCGCCGATTTATGAATGTTCATTTTCATCACCGTTCTAAAGATACCACTAACGCGGGAAAAAAGCAAGAAGAAACAGAAACATAAGTTAGCCATTGACAACATAGATTAAAGGTGATAAACTACGCACAGGTTAAGAATCCTTAACCACTTTTTGGAGCCTCCGGTTAGATACGTTTAATACCAAGCCGCGGCTCATGAGAGAGGAGGGGACAGGATGATGCCCCTGATACTGGCAGACGCAGGCGAGGAGGCCGTCATCAAGAAAGTCGGGGGGAGCCCCGAGATGAAAAAGCACCTGGAGGACCTGGGCTTCACGGTAGGCGGCGCCGTCACGGTGATGAACACCATCGGCGGGAACCTGATCGTGAAGATCAAGGAATCCCGTGTGGCCATCAGCAAGGAAATGGCCTCGAAAATCATGGTTTGATCAAAATGAAGATAAAGGAGAAGTGAGGATGAAAACACTCAGAGACGCGAAGGTCGGCGAGACCGTCAAGGTCGTGAAGCTCCACGGCGAGGGCGCGGTCAAGCGCCGCATCATGGACATGGGCATCACCAAGGGCGTGGAGGTCTATGTCCGCAAGCTCGCCCCGCTGGGCGATCCCATTGAGGTCAACGTGAGAAACTACGAGCTCTCGATCCGCAAGGCGGACGCCGAGATGATCGAAGTCGAGTAAGGAGGCAGGAAGATGGACAAACAGCTCCGCATTGCTCTGGCGGGCAACCCGAACAGCGGCAAAACGACCCTGTTCAACAAGCTGACCGGCTCGAACCAGTTCGTCGGCAACTGGCCCGGCGTGACGGTCGAGAAGAAGGAAGGCAGGCTGATCGTCGACAAGGAGGTCATCCTGACCGACCTGCCCGGCATCTACTCGCTCTCCCCCTATACGCTGGAAGAGGTCGTGGCCCGGAATTACCTCATTGAGGAGAAGCCGGACGCCATTTTGAACATCGTGGACGCCACGAACCTCGAACGCAACCTCTATCTGACCACCCAGCTCACCGAGCTCGGCATCCCCGTGGTCATTGCCCTGAACATGATGGACCTGGTGCGTCGCGCCGGGGACAGCATCAACGTCAAGGAGCTCTCCCGGCAGCTCGGCTGCAAGATCGTGGAGATCTCCGCCCTCAAGGGCGAGGGCGTGGCCGACGCGGCCAGGGCCGCGATCGAGGCGGCGAAGTACGGCAAGACCATCCCGCAGCACAGCTTCTCCGGTCCGGTCGAGCACGCGCTGGCTCACATCGAAGAGGTCACCGTACATAATCTCCCCGAGGAGCGGCAGCGCTGGTACGCCCTCAAGCTCTTCGAGCGCGACGAGAAGGTCATGGAGAGCCTGAAGCTCTCGGATGAGGTCAAGGCCCACATCGAGCAGGACATCGTTGCCGCGGAGAAGGAGCTGGACGACGACGCCGAGAGCATCATCACCAACGAGCGCTACATCTACATCGGCAATATGCTCAAGGGCATTTACAAGAAGAAGGGGAAGGGGCAGCT
>CADCLH010000109.1:0-4871 GCA_902802215.1 Oscillospiraceae bacterium | reverse complement strand
GCCCTGGCGATGGGCAAATCCATCGCGGACGGCGGCATCTCCATCGGCACCTTCCTCACCGACTGGACGAACGACGTGATCGGCGGCGCCTGGCTGCAGGACGGCTCCCGCGCGATCCTCGAGAGCTGGGGCGCGGCGCCCTGGCTGGTCGGCCTCATCTCCGACGGTATCCTCGCGGGCGTCGGCGCGGTGCTCGGCTTCGTGCCGCAGATGCTCGTCCTGTTCCTGATGCTGTGCCTGCTTGAAGACTGCGGCTACATGGCCCGTATCGCCTTCATCATGGACCGTATCTTCCGCCGCTTCGGCCTGAGCGGCAAGAGCTTCATCCCGATGCTCGTCGGCACCGGCTGCGGCATCCCCGGCGTCATGGCCTCCCGTACCATCGAAAACGAGCGTGACCGCCGTATGACGATCATGACCACGACCTTCATGCCCTGCGGCGCGAAAATGCCCATCATCGGCCTGATCGCCGGCGCGCTCTTCGGCGGCAGCACCTGGGTCGCCACCTCCGCGTATTTCATCGGCGTGGCCGCCATCGTCATCTCCGGCATCATGCTCAAAAAGACCAAGATGTTCGCCGGCGATCCGGCTCCCTTCGTCATGGAGCTGCCCGCCTACCATCTGCCCGCCTGGGGCAACGTCCTGCGCGGCACCTGGGAGCGCGGCTGGTCCTTCATCAAGCGAGCCGGCACGGTCATCGTCGTGTCCTCCATCGTGATCTGGTTCCTCACCAGCTTCGGCTCCGTGAACGGCCGCTTCGGCATGGTCGATGAGCTCTACGAGGACGACACGCTTGTCACCGACGAGTACGTCGCCGTCGTGGCCAAACGCATGGGCGTCCCCGAGGACGAGGTCGAGTCGATGGACGACTCGATCCTGGCCCGCGTCGCCCAGCCCGTCTCCGTTGTGTTCAAGCCCCTGGGCTTCGGCGACTGGAAGCCCACCGCCGCGACCGTGACCGGCCTTGTCGCAAAGGAAGAGGTCGTCGCCAACTTCGGTATCATGTACGCCTATGACGATAAGGAGGGCGAGGAAGAGCTGGAGGAGAACGGCGATCAGATCTGGGATCGCGTGGCCGAGGACTTCAACGCCTTCTCCGGCGGACACGGCAAGCTTGCGGCCTACGCCTTCATGATCTTCAACCTCCTGTGCGCGCCCTGCTTTGCGGCCATCGGCGCCATCAAGCGCGAGATGAACAGCCCGAAGTGGACCTGGTTTGCCATCGGCTACCAGTGCGGCTTCGCCTGGGTGATCGCCTTCATCGTCTGGCAGCTCGGCCGTCTCTTCGCGGGCGGCGTGAACGTCGTCGGACTGATCCTTGCGCTTGCCATGCTGGCGGCGCTCCTGTGGCAGCTCTTCAAGCCCTACAAGGAAGCGCAGAAGCTCACTGTAAAGTAAAAAATCCTCTCTTTTCTCTCCTGCCGGCGGCGCTGTGAGGTTACAAACCTCCGGCCTCACAGCGCCGCCACATTTTCAAGGAAGTGATCCTGTGTTGACCTGGCTTTCCGCAAATCTCATCAACATCGTGCTTGTCGCCGTCCTCGCGCTGATCGTGACGCTGCTGATCCGCGGCATGATCCGCGACAGAAGGGCGGGCAAATCCTCCTGCGGCGGAAGCTGCGCAAGCTGCGGGGCCTGCGGCTCCTGCGGCAGGTGCGGCGCGGTGAACGCCGCGCAGGCGGGGGACAGCGTTCCAAGAAGCTGAACCGGATGTACCTGCGATAGCGGCTTGCCCGCAGGGGAGGGACTGCACATTAAAATGAGCACACCGTTTCCGGTGTGCTCATTTTCGTTCCTGCTTTGTCCTTTGCCCTGACGCGATCACAACGACAGCGCCGAGCGCGTTTTCACGGGGTCGTCTTATACGATCCGGGCTTCCTCTTTGCTGTGGTGTCTGCTCTTGTTCTCATACATGACCTCGTCCGCGCGGACAAAGACCTCCTGGAAGCAGCTGTCGACGCCCGGACGGTACGCGGCGGCGCCCATGGACATGGCCAGCTTCGCCGCCGGATGATCGGGGGCGCTGTTGAACGCATCCATCCCGTCTCGCAGCTTTTCCCACTCAGCGTTTGCCTCTTCCTCGCTCATGTTGAGGGGAATGGCGAGAAACTCGTCGCCGCCGATGCGGAAGGTCCGTTCCGCGCCGAAGACGTCGGCGATGATCTGGGCCGCCCCGCGGATGATGCGGTCGCCGCAGGCGTGTCCGAAACGGTCGTTGACGGCCTTGAGATTGTCGATATCCAGCACGACCGCGCAGAAGGACGCGGCGCCGCTCCGGATCTGCTCGTCGAGACGAAGCAGCTCCTCCTGATAGGCGTTCGTATTGCCGACGCGGGTCAGCGAATCGGTATACGCCTGCGCGTGCACATAGCGCAGATAGTACTCGAGCTCTTGCTGCGTGGCGTGGATCTTCGCGCTCAGCGCCTCCATCTCGTCGCTTGAAACGACGCCGTCCGCCTTGACGGGAACTGCCGCCGTGTCAAGGCTCTCCCGATATCCGATGTTGCTGACGATCTCCCGGGTCAGCTCGTCCACGCTCCCGGCGATATTCGACAGCTCGCTGTCGATCTCAAAAAACTTTTTGCGTACCTTGTCCGTGATGAGCAGCATCACGGCCGCGCCGAACAGCACCGACAGGATCGAGATGACGCTGATGGACATGGTGTGCTGTCTGAGCTGTTCCTCATACCAGGCGGCGCTGAAGTCCACGCCGACCACGCCGGCCACCTCGCCCGCGGAGTCGAAGATCGGGCTGTAAGCGCTGTAGAAATTGCCCCAGCGGTCCGCCTGCGGCGAGTCGTCCACCGTCGCGACCCCCTTCGCCGCTTCGACCAGCGCTCTCGTGACGACGAGCTCCTCGCCGAATTCTCCCGGGTCCACGGGGTCGGGGTCCACGGTGAACACATAGCGGTCCCCGTCCTGCTTCGCCGCATAGATGAATTCGATGTCCGCATTGTTCTGGAAGACAATGAGCTTGTCCGCGATTTCCCGGAACACCGGGGTGCCGACGTCCTCCTCGGTGAGCGCGGCCATCACGTCGCCGTCCAGAAGCCCTGCCGCGGTGTTGGAGATATCCAGCATGTTCTTGCGGATCATCGTCTTCATCGCGTTTTTCGACTGGCTGAGCATGACGACGCCGAGTACGATGTTCGCCGTAAAAAGCAGCAGACCGACGATCACCACATAGCGCGTGGTCAGACTGAATCCTTTTCTCTTTTTCATGATCCGATCACCGCCTTTTGTGCGTTCCGGACAACCCCGCGCGGGGAAATCGTACTTGTAATAATTTAGTCCTTTTGCTTCCGTTTGACAAGTGTTTGTTTCAGGGGGAGCCTTTTCCGCCGCTTTCCCCGGCCAGATACCGTCTCAGGACCGCCAGCCCCGGCTTGGGGACGCAAAAGCGGCGCCGGTCGTTCTGGATCTCCTCCCATACCGCGTCAAGCTCGAACCAGCGGACCTCGGACACCTCGCTTTTTTGCAGCTTCAGCTCTCCCAGCGGCCCGGTGTAGACATAGACGCTCGCAAACTCGTTGTCCCGGAACATGCGTCCGTGAAACTGCTTCTCATAGCGGATGTGAAAGGTCCCGGCGAAGCGAAGATCCCGGGGATCCGCCTCGACGCCGAGCTCCTCGCGAAGCTCCCGGACCGCCGATTCCGGCGGCTCGTCCCCGGCCGGGATGTGCCCCGCGGACGAAGTGTCGTACATGCCGGGGAAGGAGTCCTTTTCCGGGCTGCGCTTTTGCAGCAGGATCTCATAGCCCCGCGGGCCGCGCCTGACGATCCACACATGGGCCGTCCGATGGGGCACGCCCTTTTGATGCGCTTCCTCCCGGCTGACGATCTCCCCGGTCGGCCGACCGTTCTCGTCGACGATGTCAAAGAATTCCATACAGGCAAGCTCCCCGTCAGAAGAACGCAGTTATTCCATGTCGATGGCAAACAGGCCGCCGGCTCCTCCGGAATGGAGGAACAGGACCTTGTCCTCCGGCAGAAAACGGCCCTCGGCCGCCATCTCCAGCAGACCGGCAAAGGCCTTTCCGGTGTATACCGGGTCCAGGAAGATCCCCTCCCGCTGCGCCATCAGGGAGACCGCGGCGTTCCCCGCCGCCGAGGCGATCGCGTATCCGGGGCCGCACATGTCGCGCAGCGTGAAGTCGCTGTCGCTGACCGTGACGTCGGCCTCCAGAAGCGCTGCCGCCTCGCGCATCAGCCTGGGCGTGACCACGTCGAAGGGGTCGGTATCCACCATCATGCCGTAGACCTTCGTCCCCGGCAGGAAGAGCTTCGCCCCCAGGGCGAGGCCGGCCATGGTGCCGCCGCTGCCCTCCGCGCAGATCAGATGGTCGAAACGCATCCCCTGATCGCTGATCTCTTTCGCGCACGCGACGTAGCCGAGGGCGCCCAGAGCGTTTGAGCCGCCGCAGGGGATCTTGTAGTACGGCCTGCCGAGCTCGTTTCCGACCCGGTCCATCTCGGCGTAGATATCCGCGTAGTCGTCGGTGTCGACAAAGCGCACGTCCGTCCCCATCAGGTGCTCCAGAAGCTGGTTGCCCACTCTCCCGGTGACGCCGCGCTTTTTCAGGATCAGGATGGCTTTCATGCCCAGTCTTCCGGCCGCGGCGGCCGTCAGCATGGCGTGGTTGGACTGCGCCCCGCCGGTGGTGAAGACGATCTCCGCCCCGTGCGCCTTCGCGTCGGCCAGCAGGAATTCCAGCTTTCTGGTCTTGTTGCCGCCCAGTCCGAGGCCGGTCAGATCGTCGCGCTTGACATAGACGTTCGTTCCCAGCAGCCGGCTGATATTCTCCAGCTTGTGGATCGGGGTGGGGAAGATGCCGAGGGATACTCTCGGGAAGCTCTCAAGTGTTCTCATC
>CADCLH010000108.1 GCA_902802215.1 Oscillospiraceae bacterium | reverse complement strand
TCGGTCACGTAGGGAAGGAGAGCGATCTGACGGGCTCTCTTGATCGCCTCGGTGAGCTCACGCTGGTGCATGGCGCACACGCCGGTCGTACGGCGCGGCAGGATCTTGCTGCGCTCGGACATGAAGCGGCGGAGCTTGGCGGTGTCCTTGTAATCGATGAACGTGGCCTTGTCCACGCAGAACTGGCAAACCTTCCTGCGTTTGCGGTTCTTGGGGTTGTTCTTATCGAAAGCCAAAGCGGTATCCTCCTTTTATAGAATGAAGAAAGAATCTTAGAACGGCAGCTCGCCGTCACCGTCGTCCAGCTCCACGAAGGTGTTCGACGGGGCGGGAGCGCTGCTCTTGCCGCTGTCGTAGCCGTGGGAATTGCCGGAGGAGTAGGTGGAGTAGCTGTCGCGGTTGGAGTCGCTGTCACGGCGGCTCTCACCGAAGTAGACATTGTCGGCGTTGATCTCCCAGCTGGTGCGGTTGTTGCCCTCGCGGTCCTGCCACTTCCTCGACTGGAGGCGGCCGGAGACCACGATCATGCTCCCCTTGTGGAAGTACTTGGACACAAACTCACCCGTGGAACGCCAGGCGACGCAGTCGATGAAATCGGTCTGCCTCTCGCCGCCGTCACGCCCGCCGAAATCCCGGTCGCACGCGACGGTGAAGCTGACGACACTGACGCCGGCCTGCGTGGTGCGCAGCTCCGGATCGCGGGTCAGACGACCCATAATGGTGATGTGATTGAGCATGTCCGATCCCTCTTACTCCGGACGTCTGGTGATCAGGCGACGCAGGACACCGTCGGTAATGCCGAGGATACGGTCAAGCTCCGCGGGCAGCTCGGGGCCGCTCGTGAACTTCATGAGCACATAGTAGCCCTCGGAAATGTAGTTGATCTCGTAAGCGAGCTTGCGCTTACCAATCTCCTCCATCTCATCGAGCGTACCATTTGCTTCCACAAGTGCCTTGAACTTCTCAACGACAGCGGCGGTTTCTTCCTCCGTGAAGTTGGGGTTGATGATGTACATCACTTCGTACTTTTCGCTTGCTTTTGCCATGGTTGCACCTCCTTTTGGACTATTGGCCCTCACTTTTTGCGAGAGCAAGGATTGCCCATCCCACCGGACAGGCCTATTAATTATATCCGTTTCTGCCCGTTTGTCAATGGTTTTTTACGAAAAAGGAGCGAAAAAATGCTGAAAAAAAACCGCCCGTTCCGGTCGGGACGGGCGGAAGACGGTTCAGATGAATTTGTCGATGGCGTCGTTGAGCTCCTGGAGGGAGGAGGCGTCGGCCTCGGCCCCGGTGATGCAGTGCTCGATGTGGTCCTTGAGGATGATCTTTGCGGTGTTGTTCAGCGCCGAGCGCACCGCCGCGAGCTGGACCAGGACCTCGGTGCAGTCCCGCTCCTCCTCCACCATGCGCTTGACGGATTCAAGGTGGCCGATGGCCCGGGCCAGACGGTTGACCACCGCCCTGGTCTGGGTGTGGCTGTGCGGGTGGACATGGGGATGGGCGTGACCGTCGGACGTGTGCTCCGGCTCGAGCTCGTGGCTGTGCACGACCCCGTCGCCGTGGTCGTGGAAATACAGCTTGTGTTCGTTCTCCATGGCGCTCCCGCCCCCTCTGTCGTCCGTGTTTTAAAACAGTATACCAGAAGCGGCCCGAAAAGGGAACCCCCCGGGGGGGATGAAGATCACCCGGCCGAGAGGCCGGGTGATCCCTGTGCGTTTTCAGCTGTCAGCCCATGACCACGCGCACGTCCACGGTGCTGCCCGCAGGCGCGGGGGCGAGAACGGTCCCGCTCTGCTCCTTCCCGTCGACCGTGACGGAGCGAACGCCGTGCTCGACGCCGCCGGGATTTTCGACCGTGATCCGGTAGCGGGCGCCGCGGTAGAGGCGCTCCGCCGTGAAGCCCTTGCAGCCCGAGGGCACGCAGGGGTCGATTTGCAGGCCGTCCAGCGTCGGCTTGACGCCGAGGATGGCCTGGGAGATCGACAGGAAGGTCCAGGCCGCGGTGCCGGTCAGCCAGCTGTTCTTGCCCTCGCCGAAGCTCGGGGCGTCCTTGCCGGCGATCATCTGGCTGTAGACGTAGGGCTCGGTGCGGTGGATCTCGCTGATGTCCTCAATATAGGCCGGGGCGGTGCGGCGGTAGACCTGGAAGGCGCGGTTGCCGTGGCCGAGCTCGGCCTCGGCGCAGACGATCCAGGGGTTGTTGTGGCAGAAGATGCCCGCGTTCTCCTTGTAGCCGGGGGGATAGCTGGAGATCTCGCCCAGCTCGAGATGGTAGCGGGTGTAGGCGGGGTTGAGCAGGACGATGCCGTACTTCGTATCGAGGCGCTCCTCCACGCTTTTCAGAGCCAGAGCTGCCTCGCCGGTCTCCTTGCCGATGCCGGCCATGACGCACATGCCCTGGGGCTCGATGAAGATCTGGCCCTCCTCGCACTCCTTCCCGCCGACGACATGGCCGAAGGCGTCAAAGGCGCGGCGGAACCACGCGCCGTCCCAGCCCGCGTCCAGCACGACCTTCTCCATCGCGGCGATGGCGGCGTCCGCCTCCTCCGCCTCGTCCGTAAGGCCGACATGGCGGCAGATCTCCGCCCAGGCGCGGCCGTACTTGACGAACATGCCCGCGATGAAGACGCTCTCCGCCACGGGGCCCTCGCTGGGGCCCGTGATCTGGAAGCTCTCGCCCGGGTGCTCGGAGAAGCAGTTGAGGTTGAGGCAGTCGTTCCAGTCCGCGCGGCCGATCAGCGGCAGGCCGTGGGGACCGAGGTGCGTGCGGGTGTAGGTAAAGCTGCGGCGCAGGTGCTCGAGCAGGGGCTGCGCAAGGGCGGGATCGTTGTCGAAGTCCACCTGCTCGTCCAGAATGGACCAGTCGCCGGTCTCGCGCAGGTAGGCGTCGGTCCCGGCGATCAGCCAGAGCGGATCGTCGTTGAAGCCGCTGCCGACCGCGAGGTTGCCCTTCTTGGTCAGAGGCTGGTACTGGTGGTAGGCGCTGCCGTCGGGGAACTGGGTGGCGGCGATGTCAAGGATGCGCTCGCGGGCGCGCCCGGGGATCATGTGCACGAAGCCCAGCAGGTCCTGACAGGAGTCGCGGAAGCCCATCCCGCGGCCCATGCCGCTCTCAAAATAGCTGGCCGAGCGGCTCATGTTGAAGGTGACCATGCACTGGTACTGGTTCCAGATGTTGACCATGCGGTCGAGCTTAGCGTCCCCGGTGGAGACCTGATAGCGCCCGAGCAGCTCGGTCCAGGACTCCGCCAGCGCAGCCATCGCCGCGTCGAAGGCGGCCTCGTCCGCGTAGCGGGCGATCATCTCCTTCGCGCGGGTCTTGTTGACGACGCCCGGGGCCTCCCACTTCTCCGCCTGCGGGTTTTCGATGTAGCCGAGGCCGAAGAGGATCGTCTCGCTCGCGCCGGGGGCCAGCGTGAGATCGAATTCCTGCGCGGCGACCGGCTGCCAGCCGTGGGCGACGCTGCCGGTGCAGCCGGAGCCGAAGACGGCCTCCGGGCGCGCGGGGCCGCCGTAGACGCCGAGGAAGGCGTCGCGCGCGGTATCAAAGCCGTCGGGGACGCGGTTGGCCCAGAACACGGCGTAGTGGTCGCGGCGCTCGCGGTACTCGGTCTTGTGGTAGATGGCGGCGCCGTCGACCTCCACCTCGCCGGTGGAGTAGTTGCGCTGGAAGTTGGAGGAGTCGTCCATGGCGTCCCAAAGGCAGAACTCCACATAGGGGAAGACGCGCAGGCGCTTTTCCGCCGCGCTCTCATTCAAGACGGTCAGGCGCATCAGCAGGCAGCGGTCCCCCTTCGGGACCAGCAGGGTCTGCTCGGCGCGGACGCCGCCGCGCGCGCCCTCGATCACCGTGTAGCCCAGACCGTGGCGGCAGGAGTAGCGCTCCAGCTCGGTCTGCACCGGCTGCCAGCCGGGGTTCCATACCGTCTCCCCGTCGCGGATGTAGACGCGGAAGCCCTCGGAATCCAGAGGGCTGTTGTTGTAGCGGTAGCGCGTCAGGCGGCGCAGGCGCGCGTCGCGGTAAAAGCTGTAGCCGCCGGCGGTGTTCGAGAGCAGGGTAAAGAAGTCCTCGCTCCCGAGGTAGTTGATCCAGGGCAGCGGCGTGCGCGGCGTGGTGATCACATATTCGCGGCGCGCGTCGTCAAAATGTCCGTATTGCATGTTCAGTTCCTCCGCTTAATCGTTTAAGAAATACGCTTGTCAAGAGAGTATCGTATTTCCCGCAAAAAATCAAGAGGCTTTTTCAATTCTCACGAGCTTTTTTCCCGGCCCGGCCTCGGGGACCCGTTTCCGGCTGCTGCCCGCAGATGAGCCGGAGCGTACGGCAGGAAGGTTTCGGCTGCATTTTCCCGTGTTTTTCTTTCAATATTAAATAATGAGAAACTATTTCCAGCTGTTTCTTTTCCCCCTTTTATCAGGGGGGTATCCGCAGCTATCAACAATCCACAAAAAACCAGCGCCCTTTCTGTGCATTTTTTACAAATAATGATCCGCGGCAAAAATAACGAAAAAAAGGACTTGCATTCTTTCGCAAAATGCGTTACATTCTGTTCACGTAAACGATTAAGTGAGGTGTTGATCCCGTGGTCTCCATGAAGGACATTGCACATCGCTGCGGTGTCTCGATCGCCACGGTGAGCAAGGCGCTCAACGGTCAGCTCGACATCGGGGAAGAGACCCGGGGCCGCATCCTCCGCACGGCGGAGGAGATGGGCTACATGACCAACGCCGCAGCCCGGGCGCTGAAGACCAAGCGCACCTACAACCTCGGCGTCCTCTTTGTCGATCCCATGCACGGCGGTCTCGCGCACGAGTTCTTCTCGGCGGTGCTGGACGGGATCCGCAGAGAGGCCGAGCGCAGCAACTACGACATTACCTTTATCAACAATTTCGGCAGCCGCGCTTCCACCTATTTGCAGCATTGCCGCTACCGCGGGGTCGACGGCGTGGTCATCGCCTCGGCGGATTTCACGGACCCCATGGTGACGGAGCTGGTCAACTCCGAGCTGCCGGTGGTCACCATCGACCATGTGTTCAACAATCACATCGCGGTCGTCTCCGACAACACGCGCGGTATGGAAGCGCTGGTCCGCTACGCGGCCTCCAGAGGGCACCGGCGTCTGGCCCTGATCCACGGCGAGAAAACGACGGTCACGCTCAACCGTCTGGCCGGCTTCTACCGGGCCTGCGAGGCCCTGGACATCCCGGTCCGGGACGAATGGGTCCGCGAGGGCGTGTTCCACGATCCGCAGGGCTGCTGCCGGATCACGAAGGAGCTGCTCGCGCAGCCGGAAAAGCCGACCTGCATCTTCTTCCCCGACGACTACTCCTACATCGGCGGCCTCAACGCCGTCACGGAGGCCGGGCTCCGCATCCCGGAGGACATCTCCGCCGTCGGCTATGACGGCATTCCCCTCTCCCGCATCGTCAGCCCCGTGCTGACCACCTGGCGGCAGGACACCGCCGGAATGGGCGCCGCCGCCGCGTCCGGCCTGATCGGGCTGATCGAGCATCCGCGCACCGCGATCCTGGACCGCGTGGTCGTCAGAGGCTCGCTGCAGGAGGGCGGCTCGGTCAGACAGCTGACCGAAACCCGGTGATTGGCGGGCAAAGCCCGCAGAATATAAAATCACACAAATCTTTTTAGGAGGAACCAAAAATGAAAAAGATCATCGCAATGCTTCTGGCTCTGGTGATGGTGCTTGCTCTGTGCGCCTGCGGCCAGTCCGCGGCTCCCGCTCCCGCCGCCGAGCCTGCCGCCGCCCCCGCCGCCGCCGAGCCCGCTGCCACCGAAGGCAAGACCATCAACATCTATGCCTGGAACGAGGAGTTCAAGGGCTTCTTCGAGAAGTACTACACCGTTCCCGAAGGCTACACCGTCAACTGGATCATCACCCCGAGCGACAACAACGCCTATCAGGACAAGCTGGACACCGCTCTGCTGAACCAGGCCAACGCCTCCACCGACGACAAGGTCGACATGTTCCTGGCCGAGGCCGACTACATCCAGAAGTACGCCGACTCTGAGTTCACCCAGGACATCACCGCCATGGGCGTGACCGATTTCTCCAACACCTACGGCTACACCGTGCAGGCTGCCTCCGACGCCGACGGCGTTGTCAAGGGCGTCTCCTTCCAGTGCTGCCCCTCCGCTCTGATCTACCGCCGCTCCATCGCCAAGGACGTGCTCGGCACCGATGATCCCGCCGAGGTCCAGGCCAAGCTCGACAGCTGGGAGAAGTTCGAGGCTGTCGCCGCCGACGCCAAGGCCAAGGGCTACTACATGACCGCCTCCTTCGCCGAGACCTACCGTCCCTTCTCCAACAACTGCACCTCCCCCTGGGTCAACGAGAACAACGAGCTCCAGTTCGACCCGATGATCCTGGCCTGGATCGCCCAGACCGAGAAGTTCGTCGAGAACGGGTACACCCTGGCCAACTCCGGCATCTGGGACCAGCCCAAGAACGACCAGATGTTGACGGCAAGACCATGTGCTTCTTCGGCCCCGCCTGGTACTTCAACTTCTGCATGGGCAACGCGCAGGATCCCGAGAAGGGCTGCTCCGGCGACTGGGCCATCTGCGAAGGCCCCGCTGCTCACTTCTGGGGCGGCACCTGGCTGATGGCGCCCGCCGGCACCGATAACGCCGACATCGTGGCCGACATCATGAACACCTTCATCAACAACGAGGAAGTCTGCACCGCGCTCGTCGCCAACGAGGCCCAGTTCTCCAACAACAAGGCTGTCAACGCCAAGTTCGCCGAGGATCCCAACTACGGCTCCGCTTTCCTGGGTGGTCAGAACGACGTGGCCGTGTTCTCCGCCATGACCGACAACATCGTCTGGGAGAACCACACCATCTACGATCAGGCCTGCAACGAGGGTCTGCAGAACAAGCTCCAGGAGTACTTCCAGGGTCTGGTTGACAAGGACACCGCTCTGAACAACTTCTACAAGGACATCAACGAGAAGTACCCCGACGTCGTCACCCCGTGAGCTGAGCGCTCGCAAAGCTGAAAACGCACAGACACACACGGCCTGAGGCAAGGCAAACTGTCTTGCCTCAGGCTTCATAAAGGACAAAAGGCACTTCCGGGCGCATCGGCCGCGTTTCGGTGCGCCGGGAAGCGCTTTTTGTATCATTTGCCGGAGGGATTTTCGATGGACAAGAGATTGCAGCCGAAGAGGAAAGGCGTAAACTACGCAAAATGGGGCTATATCTTTATCCTGCCTTTCTTCGTCACCTACATCATTTTCACGCTGACGCCCCAGATCATGACCATCTACAACAGCTTCTTTGAAAACTACCGCAGCGGCCTCAAGCAGATCGGGCCCAACTTTGTCGGGCTCAAGAACTATGTCAGCCTCTTCAGCCCGGACAAGACCGGCTCGATCGGCATGCTCAAGTACTTCGGCAACACGATCGTCCTCTGGCTGATGGGCGCCGTGCCGCAGATCATCGTCGCGCTGCTGCTGGCGGTGTTCTTCACCAGCTACCGGCTGAACATCAAGGGCCAGCAGTTCTTCAAGACGGTCATCTACATGCCGAACCTCATCATGGCGGCCGCCTTCTCGATGCTGTTCTTCACCCTGTTCTCCCCGGTCGGCCCGATCAACCAGGTGCTGCTGGCCCACGGTATCGTCGACAAAAGCGTCAACTTCCTCGGCTTGAAGGTCTCCGTCCGCATCCTGATCAGCCTGATGAACTTTTTGATGTGGTTCGGCAACACGACGATCCTGCTGATGGCCGGCATCCAGGGCATCGACCAGAACATGTTCGAGGCAGCCGAGATCGACGGCGCCAACTCCCTGCAGGTCTTCTTCCGCGTCACGCTTCCCCTGCTCGCGCCGATCCTGGTCTACACGATCATCACCGCGATGATCGGCGGCCTGCAGATGTTCGACGTGCCGCAGGTCCTGACCAACGGCAAGGGCACGCCCGACCGCGCGAGCATGACCATGGTCATGTATCTGAACAACTACCTCGGCACCAGCAAAAACTACGGTATGGCCGGCGCGGTGAGCGTGGTGCTGTTCATCGTCTCGGCGGGGCTCAGCCTGTTCGTTTACAACATGCTGTCCAAGCAGTACAGGCAGTAAGGAGGGAAAACCATGAAAAACTCCGAAAACACCCGGGGCCGGGTCCATCTGATCATCGCCCGCGTCGTGGTCTACACGATCCTGATCTTCCTCTCCGCCCTGTGTGCGCTCCAATTCCCAGCTGCAGGCGGGCTTTACCCTCCTGCCGAAGAACAACTTCTTCGTCAACCTGAAAAACGCCTGGACCGACGCCTCCATCAACATCCCCCGCGGCATGCTCAACAGCTTCTTCATCGCCGCCTGCTCGGCGATCCTGACCACCTACTTCTCGGCGCTGACCGCCTACGGCATCCATGTGTACACCTTCCGGCTCAAGAAGTTCGCCTTCTACTTCATCATGGCCGTCATGATGATCCCGCCTCAGGTCTCGGCCGTCGGCTTCATCCAGCTGGTCTACAAGTTCCATCTGACCAACAGCTACATCCCGCTGATCCTGCCGAGCATCGCCGCTCCCGTCGTCTTCTTCTACATGAAGCAGTATCTCGAGAGCGTGCTGCCCATGGAGATGGTCGAGGCCGCGCGCATGGACGGCTCGGGCGAGTTCCGCACCTTCAACCGCATCGTGCTGCCCATCATGAAGCCCGCCATCGCCGTGCAGATGATCTTCTCCTTCGTCTCGAGCTGGAACAACTACTTCATTCCCGCCCTGCTGCTGGACAAGGCCGAGAAGAAGACCGTCCCCATCATGATCGCCCAGCTCAGAAGCGCGGACTACTCCAAGTTCGACATGGGCAAGGTGTACATGTTCATCCTGCTGGCCATCCTGCCGGTCATGGTCGTGTACATCATCCTCTCCAAGTCCATCATCAAGGGCGTCACCGCCGGCTCCGTCAAGGGCTGAGCCTCACGAAAACACGAAACCACCCCATGCCTTCATGGGGTGGTTTTTAAGAGAAAGGAACATCTGATATGCTAAAGGAACTGGGCTTTTACCGCGGCGTGAACCTGGGCGGCTGGATGAGCCAGTGCGACTACAGCGCCGAGCGGCTGGACGGCTTCATTACGGAGCCGGATTTCGAGCGGATCGCCCGCTGGGGCTTCGATCATGTGCGCCTCCCCATCGACTACAACGTCATCCAGAACGAGGACGGGTCGATGAAGGAGGACGGCCTGCGCCGCATCGACCGCGCGCTGGCGCTGTGTGAGAGGTACGGCCTGCGCGCCGTGCTGGACCTGCACAAGACACAGGGCTTCTCCTTCGACGCCGCCGAGGGCGAAGAAGGGTTTTTTGCCAGCGAAAAATACCAGGCCTTCTTCTACGCGGTCTGGGAATGCTTCGCCGCGCGCTACGGCGCCATGTTTGAGCGCGTCGCCTTCGAGCTTCTCAACGAGGTGACGGAGGAAACCTTTCTTCCGGCGTGGAAGCGCATCAGCGCCGAATGCATCCGCCGCATCCGCGCGCTGGCGCCGCAGACGGTCATCCTGCTCGGCAGCTACCACCACAACAGCGCAAAGACCCTGGAGGCGCTGGACGCGCCGCAGGACGAGCGGGTGCTCTACAACTTTCACTGCTACGAGCCGATTGAATTCACCCACCAGGGCGCGTACTGGATGGAGAGCCTGAAAGACAGGCGCGGGATCAGCGCCGAAGATTGCGGCGTTTCGGACGGGAGGGCGCGGAGCTCTACTGCGGCGAATACGGCGTCATCGACGTCGTGCCGCCCGAGGAGGCGCTCAAGTGGTTCCGCGCGCTCCACGCCGTGCTGGAGCGGCACGGGGTCTCCCGCGCCGTGTGGAGCTACAAGCAGATGGACTTCGGTCTGAGCGACGCGCGTCTCGACGGCGTGCGGGACGAGCTGCTGACGCTGCTGTAAAGCGATCCTGCCAAAGCAAAACAGGGCGGGGCCATCAGGCCCCGCCCTGTTTTGCTTCTTAGGTATTATTCGATCTCCGTGCTGAGGCAGGTCCGGCCCGTCAGTTCGGCGGTGCGGGCGTCGGGCTGGCCGAAGCCCGCGTACAGGGTCCAGCGTCCGCTGCCGGGGACGCGCTCGCCCGAGGGAGTGACCACGGTGAAGGCCCGCGGGTCGATGGGGACCGAGACGAGCCTCGTCTCCCCCGGCTCGAGGCGCAGGCGCAGAAAGCCGCAGAGGACAGGATTCGTCGGCGCGTCGGCCGAGCCCTCGTCCCTGATATAGAGCTGCACGACCTCCCCGGCGGCGAAGGCGCTCTTGTTTTGTACCGTCAGCTTCGCGCGCTCGCGGGTCGCGGAAAGCTCGCTCAGCTCCATGTCCGCGTAGCTCAGGCCGTAGCCGAAGGGGTAGAGCGGCGCGCCGGTATAGTAGCGGTAGGTCCGGCCCGCCATGCGGTAGTCCGTGAAGTCCGGAAGCTCGTTCAGGGCCTCGTTTTTGTAGAAGGTCACGGGGAGCTTGCCCGAGGGCGAGACGTCGCCGAAGAGCAGCTCCGCCACGGCGCTGCCGCCGCCCGCGCCCGGATACCAGGCCAGCAGGATCGCGTCGGCGCGCTCCTGCGCCTGAGACACGTCCACGGCGCTGCCCGCCGTGAGCACCACGACCGTCGGCTTGCCGACGGCGAGCACCGCGTCCAGCAGTTTTCGCTGCGGGGCGGGCAGGAGCAGGTCCGCTTTGTCGCCGGAGCCGCAGTGGTTCCCCTCGTCGCGTTCCTCGCCCTCGAGGCGCTCGTCATAGCCGAGGACGAGGATCACCGTGTCGCTGTTCTCCGCGACGGCGAGGGCCTCGGCCAGGCGGTCGTCCGGCTGGGCCAGCGGCTCGACGCGGTCGGCGAACAGGTGGCAGCCCTCGGAATAGAGGACGCGGCCATGTCCGGCCATGCGGTCCTGGATGCCCTCGAGGACCGTGACATAGCGGGAGGCGGTGCCGTAATAGTTGCCGATCAGCGCGCCGCGGCTGTTGGCGTTCGGGCCGATCACACCGAGCGTCCCCTCGGCCTTCAGCGGCAGCAGGCCGTCGTTTTTGAGCAGCACGCAGGCTTCGAGCGCCGCCTCGTGGGCAAGGCGCAGGTGCTCGGGGCACTCGATTGCCGTGTAGGGGATGTCGTCGTACTCGGAGCCGTCGAAGAGGCCGAGCAGAAAGCGCGTCGTGAACAGGCGCACGGCGGCCTCGGTGATCTGTTCCTCCGTGATCAGACCCTGAGAGAGGGCGTCAAGCAGGTGGTAATAGGAATTGCCGCAGTTGACGTCGCAGCCGGAGCGGAGGGCCAGCGAAACCGATTCGGCGGGCGTGGAGGTCACCATGTGGCCCGTGTGGAAGTCGCGGATGGCCCAGCAGTCGGACACGACATGGCCCTCAAAGCCCCATTTGCCGCGCAGGGTATCGGTCAGGAGCGTTTTGCTGCCGCAGCAGGGCTCGCCGTTGGTGCGGTTGTAGGCGCCCATGACGGCCTCGACCCCGGCCTTCCGGACCAGATCCTCGAAGGCGGGCAGGTAGGTCTCCTCCATGTCCTTCGGGCTCGCGACGGCGTCGAACTGATGGCGCAGATCTTCCGGCCCGCTGTGCACGGCGAAGTGCTTGGCGCAGGCGGCGGCCTTCATGGTCCCGCCCTGGCCTTGCAGGCCGCGGACATAGGCCTGCCCCATGCGCGAGGTCAGATACGGGTCCTCGCCGTAGGTCTCATGCCCGCGGCCCCAGCGGGGGTCGCGGAAGATGTTGATGTTCGGCGACCAGAAGGTCAGGCCGTGGTAGATGTCGCGGTCGCCCTTCGCGGGGACAGGGCGTTGTACTTGGCCCGGCCCTCGGTCGCGGCGACGTCGCCGAGCTGCTCCAGCAGGGCGTCGTCGAACATGGCGGCCAGACCGATGGCCTGGGGGAAGCTGGTGGCGGTGCCGCCGCGCGCCACGCCGTGCAGCGCCTCGTTCCACCAGTTGTAGGCGGGCACGCCCAGCCGCTCGATCGCGGGCGCGTTGTAGCGGAGCTGCGCCGTCTTTTCCTCGAGGGTCATGCGAGCCACAAGGGCCTGCGCTTTTTCTCTTGCCGTTTTGCGGTCCATGGATTCGCCTCCTGCGATAATGCGGAAAAGAACCGTGCGCGTTCGGTTTGCACGGTCCTTTTCCCGATGTGTTTGACGGTTTGGAATCAGCCCTTGACCGCGCCGGCGATGAAGCT
>CADCLH010000107.1 GCA_902802215.1 Oscillospiraceae bacterium | reverse complement strand
AGCATCTCCATGATGCGGAGCATATCCAGATTTTTGGCGGCGTTGTTGTTGTGCATGGTGGATTCCTGCCCGCGGCGGTAGATATACAGGGGCTCGCGTACATACGCCGTCTTTGCGGCCCGCACCAGCATGACCGCCGAGAAGTAGAAATCCTCGTACCACAGCCCCTCGGGGAAGCGCAGCTCCCCGATCAGCGCTCTCCGGAAGATCTTGTTGCAGGAGGACCCGGCCGCGCTGAGCGGGTGGGCCTGATACGCCGCAGGGAGGATCTGCTCGCGCCCGTCGGAAAAGTGCTCCAGAAAATCGCAGTACACGACGTCGGCCCCGGTCTCCTGCGCTTTGCCGTACAGCTTTTCGTACATATCCGGCTCGATCCAGTCGTCGCTGTCGATGAAGCCCACAAACTCTCCCTGCGCAAGCGGCAGCGCGAGATTGCGCGCCCGCCCCTGCCCGCCGTTGTCAATGTGCATGCAGCGGATGCGCTCCGGGTGCGCCGCGGCGTAGCGGTCCGCGATCTCGCCCGAGTGGTCCTTCGACCCGTCGTCAACAAGCAGGATCTCAAAATCCCCGATCGTCTGGGCGAGCAAAGAATCCAGACACGCTTCCAGATAGGGCTCCACATTGTAGATCGGGACGATGATGCTCAGCTTCATATCCATTCCCCTCTCCAGCTGTTGACGCGGTCGATCGGGCTGACTTCGGTCTGGAAGTAGATCAGTCCGAGGATCAGCGCCAGATAGAAGGAGACGTTCGGCCTTCTCAGCACCGCGCCGGAATACTGCGCAATGCCGATGAGCATCGCGAAGCAGAGGAGGATGACGAAGTTGTCGGCCGTAAAGGCGGTGCGGAAATTGCGTTTGAGCCTGCGCAGGATCAGGAACACAAAGTACAGGATGAACCCGACGTACGCCGCAAAGCCGACGTAACCGTAGTAGTAGAAGATCGCGGACCAGTCGTTTTCCAGATCCACCTTGCCCTGATACCAGGCAAAGGAGCAGTCGATCCCGAAGAGCTTCGTGAGCGTGTCGCTGTGATCCCACATCAGCGAGACAAACGCTTTTTTGAGATTGCGCGTGTTGAGCAGGATCGTGGCGTCGGTCGTAAAATCGTACTTCGCCATGATCTCGTCGATGTCGTAGAGCTCGAACATCCCGGGCGAGAGGATCCAGAGACACTTCCAGTAGTAATCCTCATACAGGGTGTGGATCTCCGGGTCGTTCAGGATCTGCTCGCGCGTCACGGTGCTCGCTTCGAGCTTCTCCGCGCCGAGGCCCTGCTCGAACTCGGTCTGCGTCTTGTCCATGAAGCTGGTCTGCTGCTTCCGGATCTGATACTTGGGCGTCAGCGGATAGGCCGCGGCCGACAGGATCGACACGATCAGCAGCACAAGGATGGCCGTGCGGTTGACCCTGCATCCGCGCAGCTTTTTCTCAAGCGGGAGAAAGGCCGAGAAGCCGAGGAAAATGAGGAAAATCGAGAGGTAACAGGTCATGGTCCCGTTGAGGATCAGGCAGAGCGCCGTCAGCACGGGAACCAGAACGTTCACGATCCTCTTGTCGGACTTGACCGCGCAGAACACGGCAAACGCGGAGAGGATGACCAGAATGGTGCTGTTGGCCGTGCGCAGATCGTCAATGACCCAGCCGCTCACGCCCAGCCCTTCCCCGTAGGTGACATTGGCGGTTCCGGTGATAATGGACAGCGCCAGCGCCAGCGCCGTGACGGCGGCGGCAAAGGTGAGACCCCAGTACGCCTGATTCCGTGTCTGGGTATTTCGGATCGAGTAGAGGAAGCAGACCGCGAGAATGGGCATATGCGCCGTCTTGGCCGTATAGGAGACCTCATAGGACAGGCTTTCGGCGCCGATGCGCACGATGTTTGCCAGATGCAGCAGGCACACGAGGCCGATCGCGCACAGGCACAGGAACAGTCCCCGCTTCTGCCGTTTTTCCGGCAGCAGGATCAGAAGGCTGATCGGCAGGATCACCATGACCGCAAGGCGCACGACGCCCGCCAGCGTCCCGCTCGGGCTCTTGGTCCAGAAGGCGACGATATCCAGCACCGGCTGAAGGATGATCAGCAGCATCAGCCAGTTGTTCTTGAAAAAGCCGCTGCGTATTCTGTTTTGCATAAGAGCTTTCATCCGATCACCGTATACCATTTCTCGGCTATCTTCTCTCTGCTGAAAAGCGCCGCGTTCGCCATGGCCGCCTGACCCATCTCCGCTCTGCGCGCCGGGTCCTCCATCAGCTCGACGAGCCTGTCCTCATAGCCCTGTCGGTCTCTCTCTCTGACGAGAAAGCCGTCTATGCCGTCGTGGACCAGAAAGCCGGGGCCGACGCGCACGTCATAGGCCACGATCGGCAGCGCGCAGCTCTGGGCCTCCAGCAGCACGAACGGAAAGCCCTCCGAACGCGAGCTCATGGCAAAGAGCGACGCGCGCAGCATTTCCTTTTCGACCTCGCTGTTGTTCATCTGTCCGGCGAGCTCGACATACCCCGAGGCCTCATGCTCCGCCACATACTGTTTCAGCCCCGGCAGATCCTCGCCGTCGCCGATCAGGCGCAGCTTCCAGTCGGGCGCGCGCTCATGCAGACGGACAAACTGCTCGACGAGCAGGTCAAAGCGCTTGACGCCCGTTACGCGTCCGACCGCGATCACCGTTTTCTCGCGGTCCTCCGTCGTGACGTGCTCCGGGAAGTGTTCGAGGAAGTTCGGCATGTACACCAGCCGGGTGTGGCTGTTGTGCCCTTCCATCAGCTTCTGCGCTTCCTCGACAAGCTGCGGCGTCAACAGCGCGAGCACATCGAGTTTTCTATAGCCGCGCCGGAAGGCGCGGACGTATTTTTTCTCAAAATTGTGGTCGTGGTGGAGCTGCCCGATCTTGAGCACATCCTTTGCCCCGTATCGGGCAAGCGGCAGATTGTCCTCGTGCCGGGTGGTGATGATGACGCCCCCGGTGATGTTGCGGATGATCTTTTTCACCGCGCCGCGCTTGCCGGTCAGGATGCGGACGCTCCGCATGCTCTCCCGCCAGAAGGCTTTGAAATCGTGCGCGCGCAGGGCGGCTTTCCACTCCTGCCGATTCGGCACGTCGCGCAGGAGAAAGCGCACGCTGACCCGCTCGTCGATCGGCAGCGAGGGCGTTCCCGGCAGCTTGTAGACGCTGTAGAGCCGCACGTCATAGCGCTCGGCAAAGAGGTTTGCCATGCTCATGATGGCCTTTTCCACGCCGCCGACGCCCAGATGCAGGGCGATGATGTTGACCTGCTTCTTCTCCGCGGCAGGGTCCGGCGCAGGCTCCTCCGCGAGCTGTTTGACGCGGCGGATGATCTCACCGTTGTATGCGCGCAGATCGTCCCGGCGCTTTTCAACGCGCTCTGCGTCCACGATCGCCTGCACGATGTCCTCGCGGCCCTCGAGCCCTTCGCTGTAGATTTCCAGGTTCTTCGTGCAGTACAGCGGCAGGCCGAGAGCCCTGGCCTCCATGACGTTCAGGGGCTGCCCCTCATAGCGCGAGGTGGAGACGAAGGCGTCCATCTTGTCCATGTAGACGAAGGGATTGGTCTTCTGCCCGAGGAAGGTGACATAGTCGGTCAAGCCCAGGCTGTCGCGCTGGTACTCAAGGAGCATGCGCTTGTCCCCGTCGCCGATGATGTAGAGATGGACGTCCTGCCGCTGACGCACGACCTCGCTGAAGCGGTCGAGCATGATATCGTAGCCCTTCTGGTGACACAGGCGGCCGATCGCGACAAAGTTAAGCTTGCTGTCGTCCACGGTGAAATCCGTGTAGGCTTCGGCCTTGGCATAGATTTCCCGCGTGTCGATGGTGTTCTGGATCACGGTGTAGGGCTTGTCGTACATCCCGCTGCACTCGCGGAAGGGCTCGATCACGCCCTTGGAGACCGCCACGAATCCGTCGTAGTATTTGAATTTGTCTTTGAAATTGTGCCAGAGCACACGGTATTTCCACTCGTTCTCCAGCTTGACGGCAACGTTGTTGTGGATCCACATGATGCGCCGTTTGGCCGGAACCGTCAGCGCCCCCAGCGCGCAGGAGAACTGATAGGAGTTGAAGTCGATGGCGACGTCATAGGGCTCCGTCACGTCGGAGAAATCCAGAGAGACGAGGCTTTTGGCCACATCAAAGGGGACAAACGACCAGCATTTTGAAATATGAGGGAGGTATTTGACGTGCAGCTGTTCGGGAAAATCGACCTCCCAGAAGCTCTTCCGGTCCGAGAGATAGAGGTCGACATGATAGTTTTCGTAGTCGAAGTTCATCAGCAGATTCATGATGGACTTCTGGATCCCGCCGACGTCCAGATTGTCCTGGAAAAACGCGATCCGTTTCATGCGCCGCATCCCCCCTTCCGGTTTTTCGATGCTGTTATTTTATCGCAAAAGCCGCCGCCTGTAAAGACGCAAAAGGCACCCTCGGACGGAGGGTGCCTTTTACTGTTCTGCTCTGAATTACAGGCGCTCCTTGACCTTGGCCGCCTTGCCCACGCGGTCGCGCAGGTAGTACAGCTTCGCCCTGCGGACCTTGCCCTTGCGGACGGTGGTGACAGAGACGATCGAGGGGGAGTGAACCGGGAAGACCTTCTCGCAGCCGACGCCGTAGGAAATGCGGCGGACGGTGATGGTCTCGTTGATGCCGCCATGCTTCTTGGCAATGATGGTGCCTTCAAAAGCCTGGGTGCGCTCACGGTTGCCTTCCTTGACGAGAACCTGAACACGGACGGTGTCGCCCACGTTCATTTCGGGCAGTTCCTTCTTCATGTACTGCTCGCTGAGAACTTTGACCAGATCCATACTTGATCCATCCTATTCGTAAAGACGTTCATACCGGAGGGCAATCGCCGCGGCAGCGGACCGCCTGATTTACGCTGTGTTTGTTCACACAAGCTCTGGTATATTACCATATGCATTACGAAAATGCAAGCATTTTTTACTGGAAAACCTCCATATTCTCCAGATAATTCTCAACTCTTCTGAATCTGGCGAAGTCCGGCTCATACTCCGGGGCGAGCTGACGGAGCGCGTCGGCCAGAAGCGCCGGGTTCAGCGTCGGCTCCTGCGCGGAGATCACGGCTTTGAGCAGGACCGCTCCCTCCCCTTCTGAGAACGCGATGCTGCGGACCGCGGGGCGGATGTCGCTCGGCCCCTCGCCGCGCTTGGTCTTTTTGGTGATGACGATGGAATCGCGGGCGAAGAATTCGTTCAGCGCGGCGCACATCTCCGGGACGGGGCGGGCGTCGTATTCAAACGCGCCCTCAATTTCCAGATATTTGAGCTGGGCGACTTTGCAAACCGGCTCATAGCAGTCCGTGACCCGGATGCCCTCGGGCATGACCGCGCTCAAACGCGCGGGGAGCTCTGCGGGGTCGGCTTCGGTCAGGAGGCGGAAATCCAAAATCTCGCACACGCTCGCCACGCCGACCGACAGCGGCAGGGCGATGGAGATCTGCGGGTGGGGGTTGAAGCCCTCCGAGTATTTGAGCCTCAGCCCCGCGCGGGAGAAGGCGCGCTGTAGGGTGTGCATCAGGTCCAGATGGGAGATGTACACCGCGCGGCCGGTCTTTTCAAAGCGGAGGCGGAGCTTATCCATCGCACTTCCCTCCTTCCATCAGGCGCAGCGCCCCGCAGGCCGAGCAGGCGTGCCGGCAGTCGGGCGAGAGCTCGGAGGCGTAGCAGCGCTCGCGCTCGCGCTTGAGGTGCTCCTTGCGCACGCCGACGTCGATCACATCCCAGGGCAATATCTCGTCCGTGCTGCGCTCCCGGCAAGCGTAAAACTCAGCCGAGAGGCCGAACCTGTCCAGCGCGTCCATCCAGCGCTGATAATCAAAATAGTCGCTCCACGCCTCGAGGCGGCCGCCGTTTCGCCACACCTCTTCGATCACTGCCCCGAGACGCCGGTCGCCGCGGGAGAGCACGGCCTCCACCACGCTGGTGTCGGCGTCGTGCCAGTTGTAGACCACGTTGCGGGAGTTGATGCTCGCGCGCAGGAGATTGACCCGGCGCAGGTACTCCTCCCTGCTGATCTGCGCCTCCCACTGGAAGGGGCTGTGCGGCTTGGGGATGAAGCAGGAGGTCGAGACCGTGATCTTCACGCCGCGGTTTTTGTTCTTCGCGTTCTCGCGCCAGCAGTGCACGATGCGCCCGGCCATGTCGGCGATGCCCACGATGTCCTCGTCCGTCTCGGTCGGCAGGCCGAGCATGTAGTAGAGCTTGACCGAGTTCCAGCCGCCCGCGAAGGCGATGGCGCAGGTGTGGAGCAGAGCTTCTTCCGTAACGTTCTTGTTGATCGCGTCGCGCAGGCGCTGGCTGCCGCCCTCGACGGCGAAGGTCAGGCCGCTCTTGCGCACCTTTTGCAGCTTCTCCATGATCTCCATGGAGAAGTTGTCGGCGCGCAGCGACGGCAGGGACAGGCCGATGCTGCGGGGCTCGCAGTATCCCAGAAGTCCGTCGCAGAGCGAGAGCAGCGTCACGTCCTCATGCCCGGTGTTCCGCAAAGCCTCGATCCCCTGCCGGATCAGCGTCTCGGGCTTCTTGGCGCGGATGGGACGGTAGATATAGCCCGCCTGACAGAAGCGGCAGCCGCGCACACAGCCGCGAAACAGCTCCAGATTGACCCGGTCGTGCACGACCTCGGTGGAGGGGACGATGGGATTTGTGGGATAGGGCGCGGAATCCAAATCGACGACGATGCGCTTGAGCACGCGCTCCGGAGCGCCCTCCCGCGCGTTGATGAACGCGACCGTCCCGTCCGGCTTGTAGCCGACGTCGTACAGCGAGGGGACGTAAACGCCGCCGATCTGGGCTGCGCGGCGAAGAAAGTCGGGCTTGCTCCAGCCCTCGCGCTTGGCCTCGCGCAGCAGGGCCAGCAGCTCATTGTCCATCTCCTCCCCCTCGCCGATCAGGAAGAGGTCGATGAAGTCGGCCATGGGTTCGGCGTTGACGGCGGCCGAGCCGCCGACGACGACCAGCGGCAAAAGCGCTTCCCTCTCC
>CADCLH010000106.1 GCA_902802215.1 Oscillospiraceae bacterium | reverse complement strand
GACCGGACCGTGCTCTACGCCGAGATGGGCGGCCAGGTCGCCGACCACGGCAAGATCGTCGCGGGCGACAGCGTGTTCGAGGTCAACAACGTCCAGAAGAACAAGGGCGGCAAGGTCATGCACTACGGCGTGGTCAAATCCGGACATTTCGCCGTGGGCGATACCGTCACCGCCAGCTACTGCAAGACGCGCCGCGCCGCCATCGGCAGGGCGCACAGCGCCACGCATCTGCTGCAAAAGGCGCTGCGCGAGGTCCTGGGCGAACACGTCCATCAGGCCGGTTCTCTGGTGGAGCCGGACTTCCTGCGCTTCGACTTCACGCACTTCTCCGCCGTCACGCCGGAGGAGCTCAAGGACGTCGAGCGCCGCGTCAACGACGCGATCCTCCGCGGCCTTGCGGTCGACGTGAAGGAGATGGGCATCGAGGACGCGAAGAAGAGCGGCGCGACCGCCCTCTTCGGCGAGAAGTACGGCAATGTCGTCCGCGTGGTCGACATGGGCGGCTGGAGCGTCGAGCTCTGCGGCGGCACGCATCTGGACAACACCGCCAAGGTCGGCGCCTTCCACATCGTGTCCGAGGGCTCCGTCGCCTCCGGCGTGCGCCGCATCGAGGCCACGACCGGTCTGGAGACCGTGAAGCTGCTGGACCGCGGCATCGAACAGCTCGCCGCGCTGTCTGCCCTGTTCAAAACCAATACGGCCGACCTTCTGCAAAAGGCAGAGCAGCAGGCCAGCGAGCTGCGCGAGGCCAAGCGCCTCATCGAGCAGTACAAGGCGAAGGAATCCGCCGGCGGCGCGGACGAGCTGCTGCGAAATGCCAAGACCATCGGCGGTCTGACCGTCGTCACCTGCTCGAAGGAAAACTGCGACGCCAACACCTTGCGCCAGATGGGCGACGTGCTGCGCGACAAGGCGGGCAATGTGGTCGCCGTCATCGCCAGCGTCAACGGCGACAAGATCACCTTCCAGTGCGTCTGCGGCAAGGAGGCCGTCGCGAAGGGGGTCAAGGCCGGGGACATCATCCGCAGCATCACGGCCATCGCCGGCGGCAAGGGCGGCGGCAGGCCGGACTCCGCCATGGGCGGCGGCAACGACGTATCGAAGCTCAAGGACGCGCTGGCCGCGGTCGAGGGCTTTGTCAGCGATAAAGTTTAAGAGGAGGATTCATCATGGACAACTGCCTGTTCTGCAAGATCATCGCCGGGGAGATCCCCAGCACCAAGGTGTACGAGGACGACGCCGTCTTTGCCTTCCGGGACATTAATCCCCAGGCTCCGGTCCACATCCTCGTGGTACCGAAGCAGCACATCTGCTGCGCCGACGCGGTCGATGCGGGCAACTCCGCCTGCGTCGCCAGATGCTTTGAGGCCATCGCAAAGATCGCGAAGGCCGAGGGGCTGGAAAACGGCTACCGCGTCATCAACAACTGCGGGGCCGACGGCGGTCAGACGGTGATGCATCTGCATTTTCACATTCTGGGCGGCGTGAAGTTCAGCGACAAGATGATCTGATATTCTGAAAGGATAAGGAGCCGGTAAGTCTTTACCGGCTCCGATCTGATGTTGTATGCGAAAGCTTGCGACGGCGGCGCTGGCCTTCTCGGCGGCGGTTTTTCTCGCCAACTACGCGCTCCCGGTCGACCGGCTGCTCGTCCCGGCGGTCCTGTCCGCGGTCCTCGGCGCGCTGCTCGCCCTGTTTCACAGGCGGTGGCTGACGCCCGCCGTTTTAGCGCTGGTCTTTTTCTCGCTCGGCCTGCTGCAATACCGCCTTTACGCAGGCCGTACGCTGGAACGCGCGGCTGGGTATGACGGGCAGACGGCGAGCGTGGAGGGCCGTCTACTCGATTATCCCGACGTCTACGACGGCTATACCCGGCTGCTGATCCGCATCGAGGACGGGGATCTGCCGCACTTCAAGGCGGTCGTCTATGACAACGGGCATCTTCTCAACAACGCCCGCCCCGGCGACCGCGTCCGCTTCACAGCCTCGGTCAGGACCGCCGATACCCTCTACGGAAAGACCTACGACAACTACATTGTAAACGACATCTTTTTCCGCCTCACACGGAAAGGGGACGCTCGCCTGACTTCGGGCGGCTTCTCGCTGAGCGCCCTGCCGGTTCGGCTGCGGCAGCTGCTGTGCTCGCGCGCGGATGAAGTGTTTCCGGCGGACGTGCGGCCCTTCCTCAAGGCGCTGATGCTGGGAGATCGGGACGATTTCTACGCCGACGACGCGCTCTATGTGTCCATGACCCGCGCCGGGCTCATGCATGTGGTGGCGGTCTCCGGCCTGCACGTGGCCTTTCTGGTGAGTCTGCTCCAATTCATCCTCGGAAAAGGAAGGACCGGGACGCTCGTCAGCATCGCCGCGGTCTGGCTGTTCGTTCTCGTGACCGGGGCGGGGAAGGCCGCCGTGCGCGCGGGTTTCATGCAGACGCTCCTGCTGCTCGCGCCGATCCTGCGTCGGGAAAACGACCCGGTCACCTCGCTGTCGGCGGTGCTGGCGCTCTGTCTCTGCGTCAGCCCCTTTGCCGCGCGCAGCGTCAGCCTTCAGCTCAGCTACGCCGCCATGGCCGGCGTCCTCTGCTTTTTCGACCGGATCGAGGCCGCCTTCGAGGCGCATGTGCCGGAAAAGCTGCTTTGTCGTCCGGTCCGCTATCTGCTCGCCTCCGCGGCGGGCGCACTGAGCGTCATGCCCTTTACCGTGCCGCTGACGGCGCTGCATTTCGGCTATGTGCCGCTGCTCTCGCCCGTGAGCAATCCGCTGTGTCTCTGGGCGGTCAGCCTCAGCTTCTGCGGGGCGTGGCTGAGCACCGCGCTCTCCGTGGTCCCGCTGCTCGGCAGGGCGGCCGGATGGCTCTGCGCATGGCCGGTCCGCTGGCTCATGCTCTGCGCGCGCCTGATCGCGGCCTTCCCATACGCGGTCCTCTATACCAGAACCCGGGGCGCCTGGCTCTGGATCGCCGTGAGCTATGGCCTTTTCCTCCCGGCGCTGCTTCTGAGGAAGCGTCCCGTCCTGCGCGTGCTGGTCCCGGGTGCGGTCTCCCTCGCTCTGCTGAGCGGCGTTTTCCTGTACGCATGGCGGGATTCGCACGAAAACGATACAGTCTCCGTTCTCGACGTCGGACAGGGCCAGTGCATCACGGCCTTCGTCGGAGACGCCACCGCGGTCGTCGACTGCGGGAATGTAAACAGCCTTGAAAACGCCGGAGCTCTGGCGGGCGAGTATCTGCTCAGCCGCGGACGCCGCGGGATCGACGTGCTGATGCTGACGCATCTGCATGAGGACCACGCCGACGGCGCGGTGCGCCTGATGGAACTGCTGCCGGTGGACACGCTGCTCCTGCCCGCCGACGCGGACGACAGCGACGGGCTCTACCAAAGGATTCTTGCATGCGCAGAGCGCAAGCATGTGCGCGTTGAAAAAGTGGGCGCTTCGTCCCTGATCTCGGCCGGCGGTCTGTCGATGGAGCTTTTCCCGACGGAGGGCGGCACGGAGGAAAACGAACGCTGTCTGATGACCCTGCTGCATGCGGGCGCGCTCGACGTGCTCGTCACCGCGGACGCCTCGCAGGCGGCGGAACGCAGGCTCGCCGCAAAAGAAGACCTCTCCGGCGCAGACGTCCTGATCGCCGGACACCACGGGTCGAAAAACGCCTGCTGCGACGAGCTGCTGCACGCTGTCGACGGCAGGACCGCCGTGATCAGCGTCGGCTGGAACCGCTACGGCCACCCGGCCGAGGAAACACTTGAACGGCTGGCGGCAAACGGGTATACTGTTCTCAGAACCGACCGGGACGGAACGATCGAGATCCGACAGGGAGAGCAGAATGGCTAAGAAACGGGAAGAGGAAAAACTGAATTATCAGGCCGAGCTTCGCGCCCTCAAAACGCGTGGACCGGAGCCGCTGTACCTCCTGTGGGGGCCGGAGGACTACCTGCGCGAGCAGTATCTGCTCCAGCTCAAAAAGCTCTGCCTCCCGGAGGGGGAGGACAGCTTCAGCTACAAGCGTCTCAACGGCCCCGACCTTGATCCGAAGGCGCTGGCTCAGGCGGTGGACGCGCCGCCCTTTCTCACCGAGCGCAGCCTTGTGGAGATCCGGGACGCCGATCTCAACCGCCTCTCCGCGCCCGAGGACTGCGCGAAGGTGCTCTCCGACATCCCGGAGACCTGCACCGTCGTCTTTGTCCAGAGCGCGCAGTTTGAGCCCGACGGCCGTCTCAAATTCATCAAGACTCTGCGCGGGACGGCGCATGAGCTTAAATTTACCCAGCAGTCGCAGGGCATGCTGACGGACTGGATCGCCCGCCGCTTCGCTGCCGCCGGCAAGCGGATCGAGCTGGACGCCGCGCAGCGCCTCATCTTCGTCAGCGGCGACCTGATGAGCAGACTCATCCCCGAGATCGAGAAGATTGCGGCCTACGCCCCGGGGGACGTCGTCACCCAGGCGGACGTGGACGCGGTTGCCGACCACATCCCGGAGGCCGTCGTCTTCGAGATGACGGAGCTGATCGCCCAGAAGAAGGTCAACTCCGCGTTTGCCGTTCTCTCCGAGCTGCTGGCGGACCGAAACAACGAGCCCATCATGATGCTCGCCGTGCTCGGCGGGCAGATGCGCAAGCTCTATGCGGCGCGCCTCGCGCTGGAGAAGAACCTGGGCGTCAAATATGTGATGGAGGTTTCGGCGATCAAGTACGACTACATCGCCTCCCGGCTGCTCTCCGCGGCGCGCGGCTTTACCCTGCCGCAGCTGAGAGAAGCGGTGGCCCTGTGCGCCGAGACGGATTACCGCATGAAAAGCGGAGGCGGCGACGCGCGCGAGCTTCTCAAGGAGGCCGTGCTGCGCATCGCCGCGGGGGACGGACATGCTCAGAATTCGTGAGGTCATCGTCGTCGAGGGCCGCTACGACAAGAACGCCCTCAGTCAGGTCGCGGACGCGGTCATCGTGGAGACCTCGGGCTTCGGCATTTACAACGACGCCGCCAAACGCAGGCTGCTGCGCACCCTCGCCGAGGCCAGGGGCCTGATCGTGCTGACGGATTCGGACGGCGCTGGCTTTCAGATCCGCAGCTTCATCAAGGGCTGCGTGGACCCGAAGCTGGTCCGGCACGCCTACATCCCCGACGTCTATGGCAAGGAGCGCCGCAAGCGCTCCCCCTCGAAGGAGGGGAAGCTCGGCGTGGAGGGCATGCCGCCGCAGCTGCTTCTGGACGCGCTGCTGCGCGCGGGCGCGACCGCCGAGGACGGCGAAGCTCCCGCCGCGGAAAGGATCAAAAAGGCCGATCTCTACGCCCGCGGCCTCAGCGGGAGAGAGGGGAGCGCGGAGCGCCGAAAGGCCCTGCTGGAAAAGCTGGACCTGCCCGAGCGCCTGAGCGCCGACGGATTGCTGGACGTGCTCAACGCGACCATGAGCCGGGAGGAATTCTACCGCCTCCCGCTTTGAGCGTCCTCAATCAGAACCGAAAACAGCGCGCCGATCAGCAGCAGCGCCTGTCCGGTCTCATACAGGGACATGGCCGTCATGTACAGCCGGTAGCCGCCCTGGGCCATGCTCCCGTTCCAGCCGAGCAGGAGGACGAAGGCGCACAGCAGCACAAAGGCCGTGAGCTTGACGGAAGAGATGAATATGTACCACGCGTCCGGACACATGGCGAGCATCCGGCGTATCGTTTTCTTCGTTTTCATCGGCAGCACCTCGGGACGATTGTACCCGGGGCGCTGCCGTTTTTCCATGCAAAAATGTTTCCGCCTCTGTCATATTCTGCCGCGCAGCGGCATAGACTCCGGGTTGATACGATTCCGGGGAGGTGCGCGGATGACGTCTCGTCTCGAGAGCATGCTGCTGAGTCTTCTGGCGGTGCTGGCCGCGGTCTACTGCTTCCGGGTGCGCACTCCGGAAGAACCGGCTGCGCTGCTGCTCCCCGTTCTGGTGCATGAGTGCTCCCATGCGGCGGCGCTGCTGCTGCTCGGCTTTCGCATCCGCGGGCTGCGTCTGGAGCCGCAGGGGCTGTGCATCCGCTATGAGGGCTCGCGGTCGGACCTGGCCCATGCGTTGGCGAGCCTCGCCGGACCTGCGGGCGGCCTGCTCTATACCGCGCTGACGCACGCATCACCTGCGCCCTGGCTCTCACTGAGCGCCGACGTGAGCCTGCTGTTTTCCCTGTTCAACCTGCTGCCGCTCATGCCGCTTGACGGCGGCAGGGCCTTTTGGATCCTCTGCCGCGCCGCGCTGGGCGAGGCGGGGGAGGACCTGTTTCAGGCCGTCAGCCGCGTCTTTCTTGCCCTGCTGCTGCTTGTCGGCGTGTACGCCGCGTTTTCCAACCGGGGGAGCGCGCCGATGCTCGCCTCGCTCTGGCTGCTGCTTGCGCAAAAGGAGCGTCAGCCCCTTGTAAAAAACCGGGATCTATTATAAAATACGGTCAAATCACAAAGCGGAGCCAGATCCTCAAGGACAAGTCCGCCGTCGAGCTGCGCGTCGCCTTCTGCTTTCCCGACACCTATGAGATCGGCATGTCGAACCTCGGCATGAGCATCCTTTACCACACCATGAACCGTCTCGACTACGTCTGGTGTGAGCGTGTTTTCGCGCCCTGGGGCGACATGTACGCGGAGATGAAGAGGGCGGGCCTGCCGCTCTACGCGCTCGAGAGCGGGGACAGTCTGGACGCCTTCGACGTGCTGGCCTTCTCCGTCGGCTATGAGATGGCCTATACCACGGTGCTGGATATGATCGACCAGGCGGGCCTGCCGCTGAGAAGCCGGGAGAGGGAAGCGCTTTTGCCGCTGGTCGTCGTCGGCGGCTCGGCCGCCGTCAACGCCGAACCCATGGCCGACTTCATCGACCTCTTCCTGATCGGCGA
>CADCLH010000105.1 GCA_902802215.1 Oscillospiraceae bacterium | reverse complement strand
CCAGATAGCGCTTCGGACGGCTGGCCAGATCGTGGCGGCTCAGACAGCCCGTCTGCCGGTCGTGGTCCAGCAGATACTGCGCCCGGTTGAGATTGCGCAGCGAGCGGAGCCTTGCCCACAGCACCACGTAGGTGACGACGGTCGAGGCGAAGAAAAACTCCAGCACGTGGATCCCGTCGACAACGAACAGCTCCGGGCTCTTTGTCATGCGGCAGAGCCAGAGGAAAAGCGCGCTCCACAGGGCGTAGATCAGCGTCAGGCGCAGCGGGCGGTCGAAGACGAACACCGGCATCGCCATCAGGAACATCAGGAAGGTGGTCGCCTGCCGTCCGGGATCCCACACGGTGCCGAGCAGGATGACGATCAGCATGGCGGGGGCCTGCGCCAGATACAGCCGCAGCGTCGTGTGCTTCGCGTCTTCCGGCAGGATATGGCGGTCGAGCACGAGCAGCAGCGCGCAGTAGACGGCCAGCCACGCCACGCGCGGCAGGATGCTCGTACCGACGACAAAGTACTGCGTGACGGCGTTGGCGATGCTCAGCGGGAGACCCAGAGAGGCCAGCAGTCGGATGGCCAGACGGTTTTCCCAGTTGATCTCCTCGCGGCAGTCGTCAAACTCCGGGGCAAATAGAAACTGTAGGATCTTGTTCATAGAGACGGTCCGTCCTGTTCAGAGTGACGCCAGAGCACGGCGTCCGGGCAGGGGGAGCTTACGAAGCGCAGACGATGGAAAACGGAAAGGGCATAGCATACCTTATCTATTCTACCGATTTTTCCCGCAGGAAGCAAGAGCTTTTCGCGGGAGAATCGGAGGAAATGGGCGATTGCCGCGCCGATTCGGGGAGTCGGTGAAAACGGCTTGCAAAAAGTCGCCCGGTCTGGTATTCTAATATGGTTAAAGAACAACACGGAGGGATACAAGTGAAACGCATCCTGATTGCTTTTATCGTACTCGCGGCCATGCTGCTCTCCGCCTGCGGCGGCGCGCCCGCCCCGACCGAAGAGCCCGCCGTCGGCATACCGAACCCGATCCATGAGACGGACGAAAAGGGGCTTGCCGAGGCCACGGGCATTTCCCTGCCCGCTCCGGAGGGTGCCTCGGATGTGAGCTGGAGCTATATCGAGCTCAACGGGGAGCCGCCCATCGCCCAGATGAACTTCACGCTCGGCGGGAAGAAGGCGTATCTGCGCGCCCAGGCCACGGGCAAGACCGAGGCTTCTCAGCTGCCGGACATCTCCGGACTGTACTATGAGTGGAACACGACCGCGGAGGATCAGGTCGCATACTGCAAGGCGTACGTCAACACCAACGGCGAGGCCGGCTATGTCACCTGGCTCGACGTCGTGCCCGGCGTGCAGTACTGCCTCGGCATGACCGAGGGCGCGAGCGTTCTGGAGCTCGTCAAGCTTGCGAACCATGTCTTTGTCCCCCTGCAGGGCGACGCCTGAGAGGGGAGACGGACAAAGACATGAAGCTGGACAACAGGACCATTCTGGTCACAGGCGCCGCGGGCTTCATCGGGGCCTTCCTGTCGGAGGCGCTGCTGAAGGAGCACGAGGGCGTGCATGTCGTCGGCATCGACAGCATGAACGACTACTACGCGGTCTCGCTCAAGGAATACCGGCTCGGTCGGCTGGAAAAGCTGGCGGAGACGCGCGCCGCGGCGGGCTGCCGCTTCTCCTTCGTGCGCGGAAATCTGGCCGATAAACCGACCGTGACCGCGCTGTTTGACCGGTATCAGCCGGAGATCGTCGTCAATCTGGCGGCGCAGGCCGGGGTGCGCTATTCCATCGACCACCCCGACGTGTACATCGAATCCAACCTCATCGGCTTTTACAATCTGCTGGAGGCCTGCCGCCATTCGGGCGACGGCGGAAAGCGCGCGGTCGAGCATCTGGTCTACGCCTCGAGCTCCTCGGTCTACGGGAACAACAAAAAGGTGCCCTACTCCACGGACGACAAGGTGGACAACCCCATCAGCCTCTACGCCGCGACCAAGAAATCGGACGAGCTGCTGGCCCACGCCTACGCCAAGCTCTACGACATCCCGAGCACGGGCCTGCGCTTTTTCACGGTCTACGGCCCCGCCGGACGGCCGGACATGGCCTACTTCGGCTTTACCGACAAGCTGCGCGCCGGACAGACCATCCGGATCTTCAACTACGGCAACTGCAAGCGCGACTTCACCTACATCGACGACATCGTCGAGGGCGTCATGCGCGTGATGGAAAAGCCGCCCGAGCGGGCGACGGGGGAGGACGGTCTGCCCGTCCCGCCCTACAAGGTCTACAACATCGGCAACAGCCACCCGGAGAACCTGCTGGACTTCGTGCGCATCCTCTCGGAGGAGCTGGTCGCCGCGGGCGTGCTGCCGCCGGACTACGACTTCGAGGCTCACAAGCAGCTTGTGCCCATGCAGCCGGGCGACGTGGAGATCACCTACGCCGACACCGCGCCGCTGGAGCGGGACTTCGGCTTCAAGCCGGACACGCCGCTGCGCGAGGGCCTGCGCCGCTTCGCGCGCTGGTATAAAGAATACTACAAGGTTTAAGGAGTGCATCAATGAAAATCGCAGTTGCGGGCGTCGGCTATGTCGGCCTGTCCCTGGCGGTGCTGCTGTCGCAGCATCACGAGGTCATGGCCGTGAGCACGACCCCGGCCAAGGTGGACAAGATCAACAGCGGCGTCTCCCCCATCGCGGACAGGGAGATCGAAGCGTTTCTCGCCAAGGGCGGGCTGCGGCTCACCGCGACGCTGGACCGCGAGGCCGCCTACCGGGACGCGGAGTTTGTGATCGTCGCGACCCCGACCAACTATGACCCGAATCTCAACTATTTCGACACCTCCGCCGTGGAGGACGTGATCGAGACCGTGCTGCGCGTCAACCCGGCGGCGGTCATGGTCATCAAGTCCACGATCCCCGTCGGCTACACCGAGAGGGTCTGGCAGAAGTACGGCACCCGGAACATCCTGTTCTCCCCGGAATTCCTGCGGGAGGGCCGGGCTCTGTACGACAACCTCTATCCCTCGCGCATCATCGTGGGCGCGCCGATGGAGGACGAGCGTCTGGGGCAGGCGGCGCGCCGCTTCGCGGAGCTTCTGGTCGAGGGCGCGGAGAAGAAGGACGTGCGCGTGCTGTTCATGCACCCCACCGAGGCCGAGGCGGTCAAGCTCTTTGCCAACACCTACCTCGCCCTGCGCGTGAGCTACTTCAACGAGCTGGACACCTACGCCGAGGCCCGCGGTCTCGACACCCGCTCGATCATCGAGGGCGTGTGTCTCGATCCGCGCATCGGCACGCACTACAACAACCCCTCCTTCGGCTACGGCGGCTACTGCCTGCCGAAGGACACCAAGCAGCTCCGGGCCAACTATCAGGACGTGCCGGAGAACCTGATCTCTGCCATTGTCGAGTCCAACCGCACGCGCAAGGACGTCATCGCCGACAGCGTGCTGAAAAAGGCGGGCTTCTTCGCAGGGAAGAAGGACTGCGTCGTGGGCGTGTACCGCCTGACGATGAAGGCGGGCTCGGACAACTTCCGCTCCTCGAGCATCCAGGGCGTCATGAAGCGCATCAAGGCCAAGGGCGTTCAGATGGTCGTCTATGAGCCGACCCTGAAGGACGACAACTTCTTCAACAGCCGGAAGATCGAGGATCTGGACGAATTCAAGGCGATGTGCGACGTCATCATCGCCAACCGCTTCAGCGAGGAGCTGCGCGACGTGGCGGACAAGGTCTACACCCGCGACATCTTCGCGAGAGATTAAACGAAATCCCACCGGTTTCCCGGTGGGATTCTTCTTTGTGTCTCAGGTCCCGACGATGCTGTCCGCGCCGTAGTAGCGGGCCATGTAGACGTTGTACCAGTCGTTGGGGTCCGCGGTGAGGTAGCCGAGGCCCTCGAGCGCGCTGTATTTGGTCTGCGCGTAGGGGCGGTAGACCTCGATATCCCGCTCGCCGTTGGCGACGCACTCCTCGATCAGCGCGGCGTTGAAGTCGAGCAGGTAGTCCGTGCGCAGGATATCCTTGACCCCGACCGCGACCCGCCATGCGGTGACGAGCAGGCAGAGCGCGCAGAGCGCGGCGGGCAGGCGCGGCCAGCCGTTTTCAATGAGGGCATGAAGCAGCACGGCGTTGGCCGCGATCAGCAGCGCAAGGCCGATATAGGTGCTGCGCCCCGCGCAGTAGAGCGCGAAGGTCAGCACGAAATGTCCGGCGAGCGAGCCGCCGAGGAACACCAGCGCCAGCAGGCGGCGTTTCAGCTCCGTTTTGCTCCGCAGGGCCAGCGCGTAGAACAGCGCAAAGCTCACCAGCAGCGGCCAGAAGCGGAGATAATAAAGTCCGGTCTCGGCAAAGTTTCCGAGCAGCACCGAAAGCTTCATCTCGGCGGCCTTGTTGGCGGCGGTCGCCGGGGCCAGCATCAGAAACAGAAAGCCCGCGAGGAAGGACAAGAGCGCGCAGAGCTGCCAGAGGCGGGGCCTGAGCTTCTCCCGGAAGAAGCCGAGGGCGAGAAACAGCAGCGCCATGAAGACGAGCGCGACGGCGGCGTTTTCCGACCAGGCGCCGACAACGAAGGAAAAGACCACATAGAGAACGCGCACGGTCCTCCGGGGCTCCGCCCCGTCGAGCCAGAACCCGGCCCAGGGCCGCAGCCAGAGCAGGCACAGCACCGCGCACCAGAGATAGTTGACCGAGCCGTCGAGCCAGAGGAAGACCTGCCCGAACTCCGGCTGCAACACCCAGACGCAGCCGAAGACCGCGAGCAGGAGCAGGGCGCTGCGCCGTCCGCAGCCCCGGCAGGGCCGCGCGAGCAGCCAGATAAGCGCCGTGAACATCCCGGCGTTGCAGACGTTGAAGACTCCCTTGGGCAGCATCAGGAAGAGCTGCACGAGGGCGTGCGGGAACACGCGCCCGTTCATCGTGTGCCGGTGCGCCGCCATCGAGGGCAGGATCGCGCCGACGGAGGTGATGCGGCTGCCGTCGGAGAAGCTGAAGCAGTACATGAAATCGTCGGCCACCAGCGCCGTGTGCAGATTGCAGTACAGCAGCAGCAGAAAGATCGCGGCAAGGATCGCGGCCGATACGGCCTTGGAGCGATCCAGACGCATAAGACGTTCTCTCATGGCAATCCCTCAGTTCCCGAAGACCCAGAGGTGGGTCACGCCGAAGGCCTCGCGGATGAAGTAGTTGAGCATGACGAAGAAATAGCCCCAGGGCGCGGCCACGCCCGCGGCGTCCGGGACGCCGAGCTTCGCCGCCAGACATTTGGCGCGGTAGAGGTGGTAGGCGCTCGAGACGATGGCGACCTTCCCGGCCGGCTCGTCCCCGCGGGAGCGGATGATGTCGAAGGAGAATTTGAGGTTTTCCTCGGTGGACGAGGCCTTCGGCTCCGTCAGCACGCGCGCGGGATCGACGCCCGCGGCGATCAGCCAGTCGTACATGGCCTGCGCCTCGGTCACGGTCTCGCCGGGGCCCATGCCGCCCGAGACGATGGCGACGGAGTCGGGGTAGGTCTCCAGATAGTCCAGCGCGCCCTCGAGGCGGCGGACCAGGGTCAGCGAGGGCTGGTCCTTGTAGACCGCCGCGCCCAGCACGATGAGATAGTCCCGGCCCGGGTCCCTGTCGGTCCGGGCGTTTTTGATGATGAAGTACTCCACAAAGCAGAAGTAGGCAAAGCCGACGCAGGTCAGCGCGACCACGACGCGCCAGAGCGTGACGGGGAGGTAGGCGTGCAGGAGCAGCAGCGCCGCGGCGAAGAGGCAGAGATAGCCCCACCAGGCGTAGCCGCGCAGCGCAAAGCGCAGGAACAGCGCGGCGGCGCTCAGTCCTGCCGCAGCCGCCCAGACCTTCTTTTTCATTCGCTCAGCTCCTCCCATTGTTCGTACTTCTCCAGCAGCGCCGCCTCCTGCTCTTCCTTCTCGGCGGCGAGCTCCATCAGCTTCTGATAGTCGGTGGCGTTGGCCTCGCTCTCGCGGTCAAGCTCGGCGATCTTTTCTTCGAGGCGCTGGATCTCGCGTTCGAGCTTTTGCAGCGCCTTGTCGTTGTTCTTTGGACGCTGGGGCTTCGGCTTTGGTTCCTTCTTTTCCCGCTGCTTTTCGTTCTGGGCGAAGACGGCCTGCCGCTCGCGCCAGGCGAGGTATTCCGCGTAGCCGCCGCGAAAATCGGTGATCGTCCCGTCGTGCAGAGCCCAGATGCGCGTGGCGAACTTGGCGATGAAGTAGCGGTCGTGCGAGACAAAGAGCAGGGTCTGCTCATAGTCCGACAGCGCGTCCTCCATCCACTCGCGGCTGGCGATGTCGAGGTGGTTGGTCGGCTCGTCGAGGATGAGGAAGTTGACGTCGCCGCCCATGAGCATGCACAGACGAAGCCTGCTCTTTTCCCCGCCGGAGAGCGCGCCCACCGGGGTAAAGACGTCCTCGCCCCGAAAGCCGAAGGCCGCGAGCCGGTCGCGCGCCTGCTGCGGGGTGCAGCGGCACTCGTAGAGCATGCTGTCGAGCGCGGAGCGCTGTTCGTTTTCAAAATGCACGATCTGCGGCAGATAGGCCGTGCGCACGGTCGGGCCGAGGTAGAGGAATCCCGATGCGCTCGCCCCCGGTGACGAGGGCCTCCAGCCCCGAAAACAGCGTCCGGCCGCCGAAGCCCTTGGCGATGTCGTCGAGGACCAGCACCTCGTCGCCGACAAACTCGCGCTCTTTAAACTTGACGGTGAGCTTGCGCTGCTCGGTCGGCTTCTCGCTGCGGCTGAGCTTTTCAATGCGCTTTTCCATGGAGAAGGCGCGCTTGTGCAGCTTGTCGTTGCCCATGAAGGCCCAGAGGTGCATCTGCGCCGCGGCGCGCTGGAGCTGCTCGATCTTGGCCTGATCCTTCTCGTACTGCTTCAGCTTTTCCTCGAAGCGGCGCTGGCGCTCCACGACGTAAAAGCTGTAGTTGCCGCTGTAGAACTCGGCCTTGCCGTCGGAGATCTCGATGCAGCGCTGCACCACCCGGTCGAGGAAGTAGCGGTCGTGGCTGATGGCGAGGACCGTGCCCTTGAAGCGCAGCAGATAGTCCTCAAGCCACTCGGTCGCGTGCAGGTCGAGGTGGTTGGTCGGCTCGTCGAGCAGCAGAATATCGGTCTTTTCGAGGATCAGCCGCGCGAGGTTGACGCGCGTCTTCTCCCCGCCGGAGAGCGAGTCGAAGGGCTGCTCGAGCTGGGCGGGGGTGATGTCGAGACCGTTGGCCACGCGCGAGAGATCGACCTCGGTCTCGTAGCCGCCGAGACGGCGGTAGTCGTCCTGCAGGCGGTCGTACTCGTGCAGCAGGGCGGGGGAGGAGTCGCGCTCCATGCGCTCGGTCAGCTCGTCCATCCGCGCGGCCATGGCGTCGAGCCGCCGGAAGGCGTCGCGCAGCACCTGACCGGTCGTCCAGCCCTCGGGATAGACGGGGATCTGGGAGATCAGGCCGAGACGCCTTCCCGGCGCGACGGCGACGTCCCCGTCGTCGCGGCGCAGCTCGCCCGTGAGGATGCGAAACAGCGTCGTCTTCCCGCAGCCGTTGTGGCCGAGGATGCCGACGCGCTCGCCCTCGGTGACCGTGAAGGAGAGCCCGTCGAGGACGTTCCTGCCGATCTCAAAGGACTTGACCAGATTGTTTACGGAAATGTCAGTCATATCTTCGGTTCCTGAAAAGCGTGTTCAGCGCTCGAGGTTTTCGACGGCCCACTGCATGACCTCGCTGGCGGCCACGCCCGCACGGGTGATGCCGAAGCCGCCGCGCTCCACCAACGTGACGAAGGCGTAGGGCGTCTCCTCGTCCGCGAGGTAGCCAACGAACCAGGAGTGGGAGTCCCCGTCGCCGAGCTCGGCGGTGCCGGTCTTGGCGCAGACGGTCATGCCGGGGAACAATACGTCCGCGTTGTAGTGCGAG
>CADCLH010000104.1 GCA_902802215.1 Oscillospiraceae bacterium | reverse complement strand
CTGTCCAGCGCCGCGTAATAGTACTCCCTGTCGCCCTCGCGCAGCGTCAGTCCCATGCCGAAATCGATGACGCCCCGCACGCCGGCCTCCGCGCACGCGTTCAGGATCGCCGTGAGGTTCTCCGCCGTGTCGTTGATGAACGGCAGGATCGGGGTCAGCCACACGACGGTCGGGATGTCCCTCTCCTGAAACGCCTTCAGCACCTCGATCCGGCGCTTCGTAGGGCAGACATTCGGCTCCACGATGCGGCACAGCCCGTCGTCGAAGGTGGTCAGCGTCATCTGCACCACGCATTTTGCCGACCGGTTGATTGCATCCAGCAGGTCGATGTCTTGCAGGATGCGGTCCGATTTCGTCTGGATCGCCGCGCCGAAGCCGTTTTCCAGAATGATTTGCAGGCAGCGTCTTGTCAGCCGGAGCTGTTCTTCACAATGCATATACGGGTCCGACATCGAGCCGGTGCCGATCATGCAGCGCTGCCGCTTCGCTTTCAGCGCCTTTTCCAGCAGCTCCGGGGCGTTGCGCTTCACCTCGACGTCCTCAAACGGGTGCGTGAAGCGGTAGCATGCGCTCCTGCTGTCGCAGTAGATGCAGCCGTGCGTGCATCCCCGGTAGACGTTCATGCCGCAAAAGTCCCCGCTGCCGGTCAAAATCCCCTTGGCCTCCACAAAATGCATTTCGTCAGCGCCCTTTTCTTTCCGATTTCAGAGATCATTATACCGCTGCCGTCCCCGACAGGCAAGGCGCTGAAACGCAAAAACGGCCGCGGAGCTGCGGCCGCTTTTTTGGTCCTGATTTACTTCGTTCCGATCAGGGGCGTGCCGCCGACATACAGGGTGTAGCCGTTCGAGATCACATTCGCCGCGCTGCCGCTGAACGCGGTGATATAGCTGTCGCCGGTCAGCGTCCAGGTGGAGGTGGCATCGAGCGTCACGGAGACCGTGCCGACCTCGGTGGAGACGGTCTCGCCCCTGGCGTTCGTGATGCTGCCGTCGATGGAGCCTTCAAACGTGGAGCCTTCCGTCAGCGTGAGCGTCAGGCTCGAATCGCTGCCGACCTTGACCGCGCCGGAGAGCTGCTGCTTCACAGCCTTGAGCTCGGCGATGTTGCTGCCGCCGCTCCAGCCGTCCGCGCAGACCGAGAGCAGGATGTCGTCGGCGTCCTCGTTGACGATTTTCACGCCCTCGAGCGTGATGACCGCGTTGGTGTTGGTCACATGGAAGACGTGGCCGCTCTTGCTCGTGAGGCTGCCGCCGGTCATCGTGAAGTGGCTGGTGCCGCTGGCCGCGTCGCCGGACATGGACTGGTAGATCATGATGGTGTCGTGGAAGGTCGCGTTGCTGTTGCACCGGGTGTTGTTGGCCGTCAGCTCGCAGTCGTTGAGCGTGATGGAGTTCAGGCCCTCGATGCACACGCCCTCGGAGAGATTGGAGGTCAGCGTTGCGTTGGATACGGTGATGTCCGCCGTCGAGTAGATGGCCGGGGAGCCGAGGCCGTTGGAGGTGTAGGTCCCGCCGTCCACGGTGACGGTGCCGCCGCCGCGGTCGGTGCGGATCGGAGCGGAGGAGCGGCCGGAGGTGGTCACATCCAGATCACAGGCATAGGTCACGCCGCCGCCCGTGGTCATAATGCCGCCTGAGCCGTCGCCCGTGGTGGTGATGCTGGTATCGCGGATGATGAGCGTGGTGCCGTCGCCGTCCGCGCCGTTGCGGCCGCCGTTGCCGCCATAGCAGAACACGCCGTTGGCGCCGTCTGCGTCGGAAGTGACCGTGCCGCCGGTGATCGTGGTCGTGGTGCCGTCCTTGACGAGCACGGCCGCGTTGAGGCCGTAGAAGTTGCAGCTGTCGCCGCCGTCGGAGTCGCCGCTCTTGGCGACCGTGGGATCGGTGATCGTCACCTTGTCCGAGGTCGAGATCAGCAGGGCGCTCTCGTCGGAGGCGGTGCTGACATAGCTCTGCCCGCTCTGACTGTCCGCGCCGGTGATCTCCACCGCGCCTTTATAGTCGATGTCCGCGCTGCTTCCGCCGGGTCCTCCGGGGCCGCCGCCGAAGCCGCCGGGAGGCGTGCCGCCCTGGCCGCCGCCGAAGCCCTCGGGAGGATCGCCGGGAGGCGTGCCGCCGGGTCCGCCGCCGAAGCCGTCGGGGGGATCGCCGGGAGGCGTGCCCTCGGGCGGCTGGCCGGGGAATCCGTTTTCGGCGGGCGCCTTGCTCTCGTCGCCGGAGAAGGCCGTCGTCTGCGCGCTGACTGTGGTCGTATCGGAAGAAGCCGCGGCCGCCGTTGTGCTGTTCCCGCAGGCGCACAGGCTGAATACCAGCAGGGCCGCCGTCAGCAGCGCGATTCTTTTTTTGATCGTCTTCATAGAGAAAACCTCCCTTACCGTTGATGGCCTCATGGTAAGGGAGGATGCTTGAAGAAACATTGAAGACTTTCTTATTTTTTTACGGGGAGGGAGACCGTGAAGCGGACCTTCCCGTCCGCGCAGGAGGCGGCGATGCTTCCGCCGTGCTTCTGAGCGACGGCCTTCGCGATCGACAGGCCCAGGCCGTAGTGCTCTCCCTCGCCGCTGCGCGCCTCGTCGAGGCGGTAAAAGCGGTCGAAGAGGTGCTCCAGCTTGTCCGGCGGGATCTCGTCGCCCGCGTTGACCACGCTCAGAACCGCCGTGTGCGCCTGCCGCCGGAGCGTGATCCCGATCTCGCCGCCGCTGGAGTGCCGGAGGGCGTTGTCGAGCAGCACGGACACGAGCTGCGCAAGCTGGCTCCGGCTGCCGGTCATGTGGATGCCGTCCTCGATCTCGCTCTCGATCGTCTTCCCCCGCTCGAAGGCGAGGCTTTCAAAGGCCAGGACCTCGCCCGTGACGACGCGGGAGAGGTCGAGCTCCTCCATCGGCGTCTCCGTGTTCTCCGCCCGGGACAGCTCCAGCAGCTGTCTGACCAGCTCCCCCATCCGCTCGTTCTCGTAGCGGATGTTCGCCAGCCACTCGTTCTCCCCGAGCTCTCTGGACAGCAGCTCGGCGTTGGCCCCGATCACCGCCACCGGCGTTTTGAGCTCATGGCTCGCGTCGGAGACAAAGCGCTTCTGGCTGCGGTCGTTTTCCTCCAGAGGCCGGATGATCCGCTTCGACAGATGCAGGGAGAGGAAGAACAGCACGACGATGGCGGCCCCGCCGACAAGCAGGACGTTGTGCAGGAGCAGGCTCATGCTGCTCTGGGTCACCGTGTCGTCCAGAAACGCGACCAGCGTACAGTCCGATTTTCGGCTGACGATATAAGAGAGGTTCCCGCTCCGTCCGGACGGCCTGCCCCCGGAGAGCAGCTGCCTTGCGATCCGGATCAGCTCCTCCTCTTCGTAGATCGCCTTCTCGCCGTTGTCGACCGCGAGCACGCTTCCGTCCTCCGCCAGCGCGACCGAGTAGAAGGTGGACAGCTGGAAATCCGGCCGCTCGTCCCACGGAGGGTCGGCCGGTCCCGGCCCCGGGTCGTTTTTCCCGTCCGGCATCGGGGGCAGTTCCGGGACGCCCTGCTCCCGCCTGAGATCGTACAGCTGCGCATAACGCGCCAGCATCTCCGCGTTCCTCTGCCGGATCTCCCGGAAGCTCGCGGCCATAATGACGGAGATCGTGGCGACGAACAGCAGGATCAGCGAGAGCATGATCGACAGGATGATTTTTCTTCTGGATCGGTTAAACATGCTTTTCCCTCAGTTCGTAGCCCAGTCCGCGCACCGCCTTGATCTCGACCGCGGAGCCGACGAAGGCCAGCTTCTTGCGGGTGAAGGACATGTAGACCTCCACGTTGTTGTACTCGGCCTCGTTCTCGAAGCCCCAGATCTTCACGGCCAGCTGCTCGCGGGTCATGATCTGGCCGCGGTTGGCGAACATGTATTCCAGGATGCGCAGCTCCTTCTCGCCGAGCCGCACGCTCTGTCCGCTCGTATCGCAGCTGAGCATGGCCTTCTGCGTGTCCAGCGTGAGATCGCCGTAGTGCAGGCTCTCGTCCTGAAAGCTCGCGCTCCGGCGGCCCAGGGCGCGCAGCCGCGCCAGCAGCTCCTTTGTCTGAAACGGCTTTGTGAGATAGTCGTCCGCGCCGCTGTCGAGGCCTTCGACCTTGTCGTCGAGCTGGCTTTTGGCCGTCAGCATCAGGATCGGCGTCTTGACGCCGCGGGCCCTCGCCCTGCGCGCGACCTCATAGCCGTTGAGCTCCGGCATCATCACGTCCAGCACGGCGAGATCGTAGATCCCGCTCTCGAGCGCCTCCAGCGCGGAAGCGCCGTCTGCCATGTGGTCGACGTCGTATTTCTCCTGCCTGAGCAGGGCCGCGACGGCCGCCGCCATTCGTTTTTCATCCTCCGCCAGCAAAATCCGCATGTTCCCGCCGCCTTTCCCTGTCAGCTTACGCGCCGAAGATTGAGAATGGATTGAAGCTCGCTCCGGCGTCCCCCGTTCCGCCCGTTCCGGCTGTCGGACAGATCATACCACATCCGCCGGGTTTCAGCAATCCGAAAGCGTCCTTCCCGTCCGCAGAAACGCCGGAGCGCCTGCGGAAGATGCGGTTGAAACAGGTCCGGATGGAACAGTCTGGCTCCTCTCGGCTGCCGCCGACAAGAAAGTCCGGAAAGACTTGCAGTCAGCCATTGCTTTTTGGCCGCTCAACCTGTATAATTTTGTTAATATGAATTTGTTAACGCGAGCGTTTTTTCGTCCCGGACCCTCCGCGGAGGAGTACCCGGGAGGAATGCGGGACAGCCGACCGGCGCTCGGGCGACAGGAAGGAAGGAACGGACGTGCGTATCAAACAGAACAGCTCCGGCATGGCCTCCGGGCTGCGGGGCGGCTTCACGCCGCTGGGAATGTGGGCCTTTTCGATCGGGACGAGCATAGGCTGGGGATCGTTTATCGTCACCTGCAACACCTATCTGCAGAAGTCCGGCGTGCTGGGCACCGTCTTCGGCATGCTGCTCGGCATGGCGGTCATCCTCGTGATCACCTGGAACTTGCAGTACATGATTCAAACCGCGCCGAACGCGGGCGGTATCTACACGTTTGAGAAGCGCGTGGGGGGAAAGGATTTCGGTTTTCTCGCCCTCTGGTTCGTGTTGCTGACCTATCTGGCCATCCTCTGGGCCAACATGACCTCTCTGCCGCTGTTTGCCCGCTTCTTCCTCGGCAGCGCCTTCCGCTTCGGCTTCCGCTACCGGATCTTCGGCTATGAGGTGTGGCTCGGCGAGGCGCTGCTGTCCATGCTGGCCGTGGTCCTGATCGGCTGGCTGTGCAAGAGCAGCACGCGCTTCCCCAACCGCATCATGATCGTCGCCGCGCTGACGTTCGCCGTCGGCTTTACGGTGTGCGCCGTGATCGCAGTGGCGCGGCATGACAGCGCGTTCAGCTACGCCCCGCTGTATACCGAGGGGTCGAGCGCCTTCGCGCAGATCGTCCGCATCGCCGCCATCTCTCCCTGGGCCTTCATCGGCTTTGAGAACATCTCGCATTTCTCCGAGGAATACAGCTTCCCGGTCAAAAAGGTGCGCGGCATCCTGATCTGCTCCGTGGTGATGACGACGGCGCTGTATCTGTTCGTGTCCCTGCTCTCCGTCTCCGCCTACCCGCCGGAGTACGCAAGCTGGCTGGCCTATATCCGGGATATGGGGAATCTGGACGGAATCAAGGCGGTCCCCGCTTTTTACGCCGCGGATCACTATCTCGGACAGGCGGGCGTCACGGTGCTGATGCTCTCGCTCTTCGGCGTGATCCTGACGAGCCTGATCGGAAACCTTCTGGCCCTGAGCCGCCTGCTGTACGCGGCGGGACGGGACGGAGAGGCGCCGCGGGCGTTCGCGCAGCTGAACCGGCACGGCATCCCCGGCAGGGCGATCACCTTCATCGTCGTCGTCTCCGTGTTCATCCCCTTTCTGGGCAGGACGGCGATCGGCTGGATCGTGGACGTCACCACGCTGGGCGCGACCATCATCTACGGCTTGATCTCCCACGGCGTATACTGTCATGCGCGGCAGGCGGGCCGCCGTCCGGAGCGCTTCACCGGCGTCGCCGGCGTCGCGCTGATGGTCGTTTTCGCGCTGCTCCTTCTGATCCCGGGCCTGCTTCCGTTCCACGCGATGGAGACGGAGTCCTATTTCCTGTTCATTGTCTGGTCGGTCCTGGGGCTCATCTGCTTCCGGGTGCTGATCCACCGCGACCGAAACCGGGAATACGGACAGCGGATCATCGTGTGGATCATCCTCCTGGTGCTGGTGCTGTTCGCGTCGATGATGTGGGTCTCCCGGGCGACGGAGAGCGCTGCCAACGAGGCGGTGGACCGCATCTTCGAATACCATGAGACCCATCCGACCCTCGATACCGACGAGGCCGTCAAGGAGGAGCGGGTCGCCTACCTCCGGGAGCAGGCGAAGGCGATCAGCAGCACAAACACGCTCTACACCGTCGTCTCTTTGGGCCTGTTCGTGCTCATCATCACCATGATGCTGAACAACTACCGCCAGACGCAAAAGCTCGGAAAGCAGCTGACCGAAGCGGAAAACGAGGCCATTGCCGCCAGGAAGATCGCCGAGCTGAAGCAGTCCATCAGCTCCCTGCTGGACAACATGCCCGGCCTGACCTTCACCAAGGACGCGGAAACCGGCGTGTATCTCGCCTGCAACCAGGCCTTTGCGGAGTATGCGAACAAGGAGAATCAGGACGGCGTGGTGGGGCTTACCGACGCGCAGATCTTCGACAGCGAGACGGCGGCCCATTTTGTCCGGGACGACCGCGTGGCCCT
>CADCLH010000103.1 GCA_902802215.1 Oscillospiraceae bacterium | reverse complement strand
GATCTTGCTCATGATGGTGGTGTCGGCCACCATCTTGCCGTCCTCGTCCAGAATGACTGCCTTCGTGTAGGTCGAGCCTACGTCACAACCGCCGAAATACTTCATGTCGCGTGTTCTCTCCTCTTATTCATCGTATTTATACTTGGGGAATTTGTCGGTATCGTAGGGCATCGTCAGGACGTCCTTGCGCTTCATGTTGTCGTAGTGGTTCTTCAGGAAGGGCTCGACCACGTTGAACAGCAGCTTGCCGTCCAGATCGAAGAAGAACACCACGAACAGCACGGCGTTCGCCGCGAGGAAGATGCCCAGGAGCTTCAGAAAGAACTTACCGATTTTGCACATGTTCCTATCCTCCTATTACCAGGTCATGGAATCGTCGAAGTCGAGCAGGGACGGATCCAGCGGCTCCTCGTGCATGACGGTGGTCATGTAGTCGTTGATGAGGCGGCGGATCTCGGCGCGGGAGACCGTGCGGCAGTCGGGCAGCGCGTGCGGCAGCCAGAAGGCCTTGACGTTCCTCTTGCGGAACTCGTCCTCGAACAGGCCGTGGACGCCCTGCATGCCCTTGCACTGGAGCTGGTCGTACATGGCGACCATGTCGCAGTTGAAGCGCTCCATGTAATCCCACAGCTCGAAGATGTGGTGCATGCCGCCGACGGCCATGCGGCGCATCGGAGCCCACATGTGGTAGGTGGCCATGTCCTCGAGCATGTGCTCGTAGGAGTCGGTGCGGATCTCCATGTCGAACATCAGGGAGTCCATGTTGATGATGGTGTTCAGGCCCCAGCAGTTGTAGGCCCAGGTGCACCAGTTGGAGTAGTACAGCGGGGCGCAGGACCAGGCGATCACACGGTGGCGGGTCTGCGGGAAGGGGTTGATCTTCTTCTCGACGCAGCGGTACATGATCTTCTTGACCTTCTCGCTGGCCTCGAGCCAGAAGTCGCCCTGGATGCCGTACTGGGTGGAGAAGATGCGGAACAGGGCCTGGGCGACGCCGTTGACCGGGTAGTAGTCGGTCTTGCCCGCGACCTCCCACTTCTCCCACTCGTCGCGCTGGAGCTTGTTCTGCAGCTCGAGACGCTTGACCATGGACTCGAAGTTGAAGGGGACGCCGGTCTGCTCCTCGATGAACTTCCAGCACTCCTCGATGTCCTTCATGCAGAATTTGCGGACCAGGGGGTCGTCAAACTGCATGGGCAGGGACATGGCGAACAGGGGCTTGTCGATGAACCAGTCCTGAAGGATGGCCGTGCCGACGGAGCCGTCGCAGGCCTCGTTGCAGGTGATGACGAAGGGCGCGCAGTCGGGCACGTCGTCGAGGACGTAGATGCCGGCCTCGGCCTGGCACATCGGGCAGGGGTCGCCCGGCAGGCCGATGGACTGCGCCGCGTCGATGTAGTTGAGAACGGTGTGGGAGTTGACGTGGCAGGTGACGAAGTAGGGGATCATCTCGATGGGGACGTACTGATAGCCCGCGTCCATCCAGGGGTAGAACAGCGTGCCGCAGGTGGTCTCCTTGGCGAGGAAGGTGTGCCGGTAGGCGTCGTTCTCCTTGCCGTGGTGCAGGCGGGTGTCGCCGTTGAAGAAGTTGCAGATCTGCTGGATCGAGGCGCTGACCATGGCGCGGTAGTGCCAGGCGGAGGCTCTCAGCGCCGGGCCGCGCATGCCCTGCAGGCCGCGGTCGAACCAGTGGATGACGGGCAGGTAGGTCTGGCCCATCCAGCGGTAGCGCCAGGTGCCCTTGAAGAAGTCGATGGGGTTGTCGGAATACTTGAGGATGTCCGTGACCATGTGGACGTAGTTGTAGCCCCAGATCATGTACATGTAGTAGAACGTGTCCTTGACGCCGCGCCACTCTCTGTGCTTGAAGAGGCCGGTTTTGTCCTCATACAGCTCGCCCAGGCGGCGTCCGCCCTCCTCGGCGGTATGGGGCTTGCCGTACCAGAAATCCTTGAGAGACTTGCTCAGTTTTTTCTTAGCCATTTTCCTTGCCCTCCTGGATGTGCTTGATCTCGATGCTCTCCACGAAGGCCTGGAAGCGCGTGCGCAGCTGGCCGGACGCGGAGTTGATGTACTCCTTCTCGATGGAGCAGACGGGGAGGCCGTAGTCGCGCTTGAGGATGAAGGTGTCGATGGTGCGCTCGTAGCTCCAGTACTCGCAGAACTTGTTGGAGGCGACGATCACGCCGTCGGCGTGGTACTCCTTCGCCAGGTTGGCGATGCGCTGCTTGCGGGCGCGCATCTCGTCCTGCGGCATGAAGCGCGGGCAGTTGGAGGTCTTGAGGTAGTGCTCGGCGATGCAACGAAGCGGGCTCTTGCCCTCTTCGAGGACGATGGGCTGGCGGGACTCGACCGCGCCGTAGCAGTAGCGGTCGCAGACGACGAGGGCGCCGCAGCCCTCGATGAGCTTGGTGAAGTCGGGATCGTCGTTCTCGGAGCCGGCGAGCAGCACCTTGCAGCGGAACTCCTTCTTCTGGTTGGGCTCGCGGGTCTTGAGCTCCTCGGCGGTCTCGCGCAGGTAGGGCAGGATCAGGTGCTTCGGGCACACGAGGGAGACGAGCTGGATGACGTGGAACTCATAGCCGGTGATCGTGGGGTTGGTGGGGTTGTCCAGCTTGCGGTAGTCGCCGATCTCGTTGATGAGGCGGCAGAGCTCGTTGTGCTCCTCGACGGTCTTGACGAGGGTCTCGTCGGAGATGTCGATGCCGAAGTGCTCATGCAGCGGCTCGAGCACGTGGGCGCGCAGCTGGGTCTCGAAGTGCTGATAGCTGTTCTCGTTGTTCTTGAAGGGGACGTCGGTGAATTCGCAGAAGAAGTCGTCGTTGTCGATGATGCGCATATCGTCGACGGACTTGAGGTGCTTCTGCTGGATGTGCTCCTGGAAGCGGCAGGTGACGGTGCAGGTCTCGGTGGCCATCTGGGCGTCGAGGAAGTTGAAGCCGCCCTCGAGGGCGCGCTCAAGGAGGCTGCGGCCGTAATGGCAGACACGGCCGGACATGTAGTAGGTCGCGATGTCGGGGGATGTGCAGCGCGGCGCTCTCAGTCTGACGGAGAAGCAGCCGGGCAGGTCGAGAAGCACTTCAGGCATGAAATAACAGGTGTAGCCGATCGCGCGCAGGCCCTCTTTCTTGCCCTGCTGGACCAGCTCGTTATTGGCTTCCTGAAGCAGATTCTCAAAGTAGATCAGATGCTTGAGATCTTTCACAAGATAACCCTCCAAAAATGTGTTTCCGTTCTCTCCGGGTATATGGACAGACTGCGCCCATACTTATGCGTTTATTTTATCGTAGCGTCACCGGATTGTCAATTCTCTTTTCGTCAAAAAAGCGACAATTAACTTATGGAAAATGCCCGTTTCTGTACATTTTGACGGCTTTTGTCTATACATTCAACTCTTTTAGTCCGTTTTCGATTTCGCCGCGCGAAGCCGCCGCGCGGCCGGTGATCATCTCCGGCCGACCGCCCCCGCGTCCGTTGATCGCGGCGTTGATGCTCCGGGCCGCGGCGCGCAGATCGCGCGTCCGGCTGCCGATGATGTAGCGCCAGCCCTCCGCGTCCGAGCCGCAGAAGACCGCCGCGAAGCCGCCGCACTTTTCCGCCAGAAGATTGACGAGCTCGCGCTGGGCGATCTCGTCGAGCAGCCCGTCGAACAGCACAAGATTCCCCTCCGTCGGCGCGCACTCCCCCGCGAGGCGGGCGATCAGCGCCGCCGAGAGCGCGTCGCAGCGCTCGCGCATGCGCTGCTGCTCCGTCAGCACGCGGCGCACCGCGCCGGCGATCTCGCCGCGCCTGGCGCTTAAAAGCTGCGAGACCTCGGTCACGCTCTCCTGCTGGGCGCGGAAGAGCTCCACGGCGTCCATGCCGCACACGACGCTCAGGCGCACGCCGCCGCGGTGGCGCTGGCTGTCGAGGATCTTGATGACGCCGATCTCGCCGGTGCGGGAGACATGCGGCGCGCAGCAGGCGCAGCGGTCGACGCCGGGGATCTCCACGACGCGCACCTCGCCGCTCAATTCCTTCTTCGAGCGGTAGTCGAGCGCGGCGAGCTCCGCCCCATCGGGAAACCACGCGCGGATCGGGAGATCGGCGCGCACGGTCTCGTTGGCTTTAAGTTCGATCTCCTTCAGCTCGTCCCGGCTCAGCTCGCCGGAGAAGTCGATGGTCATGCAGTCCTCGCCCATGTGGAAGCCCACGTTGTCGAAGCCGAAGCGGCCGTGCACGAGGCCGGAGACGATGTGCTCGCCCGAGTGGTTCTGCATGCGCCGCAGGCGCTGCTCGAAGTCAAGGCGGCCCTCGACGCTCTCCCCGACGGGGAGCGGCGCGCCGCAGAGGTGGACGACCTCGCCGCCGCGCTCGTGCGCGTCCAGCACGCGAACGCCGCCCAGCGTCCCGGTGTCGGCGCTCTGGCCGCCGCCCTCCGGGAAGAAGGCCGTGCGGTCCAAAACGACCTGCCAGCCCTTTTTGCCCTGCTCGCAGGCGAGCACCTTCGCGGTAAAAACGGACAGATGGCTGTCCGCGTAATAGAGCTTTTCTGTCATGGGCTTCTCCTTTTCAAAAAAAGAGCCGGTTTCCCGGCTCTTTTGCGTTTTTCAATACAGAACTCGGACCCGCAGCACGTCGGACATGGCCCGGATCTGGGAGGCGATCTCCTCGCCGATCCTGTCGCCGAGGTCGACGATGGTGTAGGCGTACTCCCCGCGGGGTTTGTTGATCATGTGCTCGACGTTGATGTTGCGCTCGCTGATGAAGTCGAGGATGCGAGTGATCATGCGCGGCACGTTGCGGTGCAGCACGCAGAGTCTGCACACGCCCATGCGCGAGAGCGTCGCGTCGGGCAGGTTGACGGAGTTTTTGATGTTGCCGTTGAGCAGATAGTCGTACAGCTCCATGGCCGCCATCTCGGCGCAGCGGTCCTCGCTCTCGGGCGTGCAGGCCCCGAGGTGGGGCATGGCGATGACGTTCGGCGCTTTGAGGATGACCTTGTTGGGGAAGTCGGTGACGTACTTGGCGACCCGGCCGCAGTCGAGCGCGCGCGTCATGGCCTCGTCGTCGACGACCTCGGCTCTCGACTCGTTGACGATGCGCACGCCCCGCTTCATTTTGGCGAAGGCCGCGTCGTCGAGCATGTGGTGGGTCTGCTCGGTATAGGGGACGTTGACGGAGATATAGTCGGCGTTGCGGTAGATCGTGTCCACGTCGTCGGCGTGGATGACCTCGCGCGAGAGCTTCCAGGCGGCGTCGACGGACATGAAGGGGTCGTAGCCGTAGACCTCCATCCCGAGCTCGAGGGCGATGTTCGCGACCAGCGCGCCGATGGCCCCGAGGCCGATGACGCCCAAAGTTTTGCCCAACAGCTCCGGCCCCGAGAAGGAGGACTTGCCCTTCTCCACGAGGGCGGGGATCTCGTCGCCGCGGTCGGCGATGGAGCGCACCCAGTCGATGGCGCCGATCATGTCGCGCGAGGCCATGACGAAGGCGGCGATCTCCTGCTCCTTGACGGCCTCGGCGTTGGCGCCGGGGCTGTTGAAGACCACGATGCCCTGCTCGGCGCAGCGCTTGAGCGGGATGTTGTTGGTGCCCGCGCCCGCCCGCGCGATGGCGAGCAGCTCGGGGCCGAATTCCATCTCGTGCAGGTTCGCGCTGCGGATGAGCATGCCGTCCGGCGCCTCGACCTTCGGCCCGACCTCGCAGCCTCGCTTTTCGAGCGCCGCGGTGCCGTGCTCGGAGATGGCGTTCATGGTTCTGATCTTAAACATGGCTGTGTTCAAACTCCTTCATAAACTCCAGCAGCGCCTTGGCGCCCTCGACGGGCATGGCGTTGTACAGCGAGGCGCGCAGGCCGCCGGTGAGCTTGTGGCCCTTGAGGTTCTTGAGCCCGCGCGCGGCCGCCTCGCGGACAAACTCCGCGTCGAGCTCGGCGCTCGGGGTGCGGAAGGTGACGTTCATAAAGCTCCGGGCCTCGGGTTTTGCGTGGGGGATGAACAGACGGCTCTCGTCGAGGAAGTCGTAGATCATCCCGGCCCGCTCGCGCTTGACGGCGTCCATGGCCTCCACGCCGCCCTGCGCGCTCACCCAGTCGAGCGTCAGCCCCAGCATGTAGATGCACCAGCAGGGCGGGGTGTTGAGCAGGGAGTCGGTCTCGATCATGGTTTTGTAGCTGAGGATCTTCGGCGTGATGGGCAGCTCGTGTCCGGCGAGGGCCTTGTCGACGATGACGACGGTCAGGCCCGCGGGGGCCATGTTCTTCTGCGCGCCCGCGTAGATCAGGCCGAAGCGGGAAACATCCACCGGCTGCGAGAGGATGTCGGACGACATGTCGCACACCAGCGGGGCCTTCGTCTCGGGGACAAAGTGCCATTCGGTGCCGAAGATGGTGTTGTTGGCGCAGTAGTAGAAATACTTCGCGTCCGGGCTCAGGTTCAGCTCGGCCTGGGTCGGGATGCGGTCGTGCCCGGTCGCGGTCGTGTCGGCGGCGACATGGACATTGCCGTACTTTCGCGCCTCCTCGGCGGCCTTGCCGGAGAAGTTGCCGGTCACGGCGTAGTCGGCCGTGCCGCCCGCGAGCAGGTTCATCGGGATGGCGGCGAACTGCGTCGTCGCGCCGCCCTGCACGAACAGGATCTCATGGGTGTCCGGCACCCGGAGCAGACTTTTGAGTCTGGCCTTCGCGCCGTCGAAGACCTCCTGGAACAGCGGACTTCGGTGGCTGATCTCCATGACGGACATGCCGCTGCCCTTGAAGTCGAGCAGCTCTGCCGCGGCGGTCTTGAGCGCGCTGACGGGCATGGTCGAGGGCCCCGGCGCGAAATTGTACACCTGTTCTCTTGCCATCGAAGTCATCTCCTTTTTCCGTTGTATTCTACTATCTCCGCGCCGCTGCGTCAATTATGGAACTTCCACCAAAATCCCGCGCAGACCGTCGCCTTCGACAGACTCTATGACGACATTCCGCAGCCTCCCGCGCAGCCCGGAGCCCGGAACGGAGACCGGCATGTAGCTGTCGCTGTGCCCGGTGCAGCGCCCGTCGTCCTCCGACTCGAAGAGGACCGGCAGCGTCTGTCCCACGCAGGCGTCGAGATACGCCCGGCGCGTCTTCAGGCAGACCGCCTGCGCCTCGTGGGCGCGGCGCTCCTTCACGGCCCGGGCGAGCTGGTCGGGCAGCTTGTCCGCGGGCGTGCCGGGGCGGCGGGAGTAGGGAAAGACGTGCATGCCCGCGAAGGCGATCTTTTCCAGAAAGGCCAGGGTCTCCTTGTGGTCGGCCTCCGTCTCGCCGGGGAAGCCCGCGATGACGTCGCCGGTCAGGGCGCAGCCGGGGAAAAACTCCCGCAGCAGCTCGGTCTTTTCATAAAACGCCGCCGTGTCGTACTTGCGGTTCATGGCCTTCAGCGTCCGGTCGCAGCCGGATTGCAGCGAGAGGTGGAAGTGGCGGCAGAGCTTCCCCGTCGCTTTGAGCCTGCGGCAGAAGTCCTCCGTAATGACCGTCGGCTCGAGCGAGCCGAGGCGGATGCGCATGTCCCCGGCGTTTGCCGCCACCGTCTCGACGACGTCGGCAAGGCCCGGACGTCCGGGCAGGTCGACGCCGTAGGAGGCGACCTCGATGCCGGTCAGCACGATCTCGCGAAAGCCCCGCGCGGCGAGGGCGCGGGTCTCCTCCGCCGCGGCATCGGGCGGCAGCGAGCGCAGCCGCCCGCGCGTATAGGGGATGATGCAGTAGCTGCAGAAGTTGACGCAGCCGTCCTGGATCTTGAGCATGGCCCGCGTGCGGTGGTCCACCGCGCCCGCGGGCAGGCGCTCGAGCTCGCGGCGCTTGAAGGGCTCGTCGATCTCGGTACGCCGCCGTCCGTCGGCAAGGCTCGCCTCGACGGCGTCGATGAGCCCTCGCCGATCGGCCGCGCCGAAGACCACGTCGGCCCCCAGCGCCTCGGCGGCTCCCGGCTCGAGCTGGGACCAGCAGCCGCAGACGGCCAGCAGCGCGCCGGGGTTCTCGTCGCGGAGGCGGCGTATCGTCTGGCGGGATTTGCGCCCGCTCTCGGCGGTGACGGCGCAGGTGTTGACGATCACCAGCTCCGCGATCTCGCCCTCGGCGGCGCGCTCGAAGCCGCGCTCCAGAAGGAAGCTCTCCATGGCCTGGGTCTCATACTGGTTGACCTTGCAGCCGAGAGTGGATATAATGTATTTCATCATCTTCTCCTTAAAAGGACCGTACACATATGGAACACTATCTGGACAACTCCGCCACGACCCGGGTCTGCCCCGAGGCCGCCGCGGCCGCGCTGCGGGCCATGACCGAGGTCTACGGCAACCCCAGCTCCACCTACACCAAGGGCCGCGAGGCCAAAAAGCTGCTGGACGCCTCGCGCAGGCAGGTGTCCGACGCGCTCGGCTGTCAGCCGGGCGAGCTGGTTTTCACCTCCTGCGGCTCCGAGAGCGACAACTGGGCCCTGCTCTCGGGCGCGGAGGCCATGAGCCGGAGGGGAAAGCATATCATCACCTCGGCCGTCGAGCACGACGCCGTGCGCAAGAGCGCGGAGGAGCTCGAGCGCCGGGGGTACGAAGTCACGTATCTGCGCCCCGATGCGACCGGCGCGGTCGACCCCGAGGCGGTGCGCAGCGCGCTCCGCCCTGATACTATACTCGTTTCCCTGATGCTGGTCAACAACGAAACCGGCGCCGTGACCGACATTGCCGCCGTCTCGCGCGTTTTGAAGGAGGCGGGCTCGGGGGCTCTGCTGCATACCGACGCGGTGCAGGCCTTCTGCAAGCTCGATTTTTCGCCCAGGTCGCTCGGCGCGGATCTGATCAGCGTCAGCGGCCACAAGATCCACGCCCCCAAGGGCGTCGGCGCGCTGTACATCCGGAAGGGCCTGCGCCTGAAGCCGTACATCCTCGGCGGCGCGCAGGAGGACGGCCGCCGCGCCGGGACCGAGGCCGTGCCGCAGATCGCCGCCTTCGGCGAGGCCGCGCAGCTGGCGAAGGCGAGACTCAAGGAAAACGCCGCGCGCATGGCGGCGCTCAAGGCCCGGACGCTGGATGGTCTTCGCGCCTCGATCCCGGAGCTGCGCTGGATCGACACGGCCGCGCCGCACATCCTGTCGGTCTCCCTGCCCGGCTGGCGCAGCGAGGTGCTGATGAACTTCCTCGAGGCCCGGGAGATCTACGTCTCCCGCAGCTCGGCCTGCAAGAAGGGCGCGCGCAGCCACGTGCTCGAGGCGATCGGCATGGACCCCCGCGCGATCGACGGCGCGCTGCGCATCGGCTTCTGCCGCTATAACACGCAGGACGACGTGGACGCTCTGTGCGCCGCGCTCAGGGACGCGCGCGACACGCTCGCGCACCGCTGAACATCCGAAGAAGAGCCCCGCTCATTCATTCGAGCGGGGCT
>CADCLH010000102.1 GCA_902802215.1 Oscillospiraceae bacterium | reverse complement strand
AGCTTCTTCGCGGCGTCGGCGATGTAGCCCTCGACGGAGCCCTCGAAGAGGTCGGAGCGGACGAACACCTGCTGGAGCAGGCAGTTCTCCTTGAAGAAGGCGTTGAGCTTGCCGGCGGCGGCCTTCTCCTTGATCGCCTGGGGCTTGGCGGCCATCTTGGGATCGTTGTCCATCAGAGCGACCTGGACCTCGCGCTCGTGGTCGATGTCGGCCTGGGGAACGAGGCTCTTGTCCCAGTACTTCGGGCTCATGGCCGCGATCTGCATGGCGACGTTCTTGCCGATCTCGGTGGCGTCGATGTCACCCTCGACGGCGAGGTTGACGAGCACCGCGCGGGAGCCGCCGGCGTGCACGTAGGCGATGTTGGTGGGCTCGGCAAAGCGGGCGAAGCGGCGGATCTGCAGGTTCTCGCCGATGGACATGACCTTCTCGGGCAGGGTCTGGGCGACGGTCAGCTCGCTGCCGGGGTATTTGCACTCGAGCAGGGCGGCCACGTCGGCCGGGTTGTCGTTGAGGACGACCTTGCAGATGTCCTTGACGAACTGCTCAGAAGTCGGTCTCGCAGTTGACCTCGACGATGGCGGCGACGCCGCACTCGGGGCAGACGCGGGCATAGGCCATGCCCTCGGCCGCGACGCGGCCGGCCTTCTTCGCGGCCTTCGCGAGGCCCTTCTCACGCAGCCAGTCGACTGCCTTGTCCATATCGCCGTCGGTGGCCTGGAGCGCCTTCTTGCAGTCCATCATGCCGACGTTGGTCATCTCGCGGAGCGTTTTGACATCCTGAGCGGTAAAAGCCATTGTATGATTCCTCCTGTATTCAAGTCAAAAAGGGGCGTCGGACAGACGCCCCTCAAACGTTCTTATTCCTCGGCGGCCTCGGCGGGGGTCTCTTCCTCGACCGCGGCGTCGGCGCCCTGACGGCCCTCCTGCACGGCGTTGGCCATGGTGGCGGAGATCAGGCGGATGGCGCGGATCGCGTCGTCGTTGGCGGGGATCACGTAGTCGACCTCATCGGGGTCGCAGTTGGTGTCGACGATGGCGACGATGGGGATGTGCAGCTTGCGGGCCTCGGCGATGGCGTTGTGCTCCTTGCGGGGGTCGACGACGAACAGCGCGCCGGGAAGACGCTTCATGTCCTTCACGCCGCCGAGATACTTCTCGAGCTTCTCCATCTCGCCCAGGTGCTTCATGACTTCCTTCTTGGGCAGCATGTCGAAGGTGCCGTCCTCCTGCATCTTCTTGAGCTGGGCCAGACGGTCCACGCGGGTGCGCATGGTCTTGAAGTTGGTGAGCATGCCGCCGAGCCAGCGGGCGTTCACATAGTACATGCCGACGCGGGAGGCCTCCTCCTTGACGGCGTCGGTCGCCTGCTTCTTGGTGCCGACGAAGAGGATGGTCTGGTCGTTGGCCGCGAGCTCGCGCACGAAGTTGTACGCCTCCTCGAGCTTCTTGACCGTCTTCTGCAGGTCGATGATGTAGATGCCGTTGCGCTCGCAGTAAATGTACTCGGCCATCTTGGGGTTCCAGCGGCGGGTCTGGTGACCGAAGTGGACACCGGCCTCGAGCAGCTGCTTCATGGATACGACTGCCATGGTTTGATGTTCTCCTTTTTGTTTTTGTTTTTTCCCTCCGGACGCATCAGCCCCTCTGCCAAGCCCGAGGGCCACATGGGGAGAGTCCGCGTCCGTGCGAAATGCCTTGATATGGTAGCAGAAGAAGCGGGAGATTGCAAGAGGTTTTTAAAAGTTTTTCGGCCGCGGATTTCGCCGCGGCCGAAGTCCTGTATTTCGTCAGTGGCAGTTGAAGTAGTCCACCGCCGTGGAGTCGGTGAGCACCACGTCGCACTTGCCGGCGTAGAGGTACTCGAAGCACTCCATCGTGCCTCCCGCGAGCCTCGTGATCTGCCCGAGGCGTTTGGTGAGCTTGGGATCGGTCTCCAGCGCGAGGCGGGCCTCCGGCGTGGAGGGCATGCACATTTTGCGTCCGCTCATGCGCATCTTGTTCCACACGGCCGAGCCGTTTCGCGTCGCGATCACGATGTCGTTGTGGATATACGGGCCGTAGACCGTATACTGGCCCGAGGCCGCCTCCTTCGGATCGAGGGCGATGCCGCCCCAGGCGACGTCGATGTTGCCGGAGGAGAGCTCGACGTAGACGTTTTCCTTCTCGATGGGCTGGATCTTCAGCGTCCAGCCGAGTTTTTCGCACACCGCCATCGCGAGCTCCACATCGAGGCCCCAGTACTCGCCGTTGGACAGATAGGCAAAGGGGAAGGAGTTGATGTCCAGGCCGATGATGAGGTCCTGCGGCTCCGGCGGGACGAGCTTCTCGAGCGCGTCCGCCTGCTTGGCGTAGTTGAGCGCGTTCGAGCCGAGCCACTTGGCCGACAGCGCGTCCACGCGCCCCTCGGCCGCCAGCACGCTCAGCGCGGCGGTGACGTAAAAGTACAGGGGATCGTTGTTGCGGAAGGCCAGCGAGTAATCCTGCTCGATGAGCACCTCGATGGTGTTGACGCCGTAGCGGAAGCGGCTTCTGCCGCAGCCGCACAGGCTCAGCGCCAGGCACAGGACCAGCAGCAGGGCGATCCGTCTCTTCAAAGGTCGATTCAAAGCAGTCCTCATTCTTCCTGTTGTCTGCGGCGCTCCCGCTCCTGCTCCTGCTGCAGCTCTCTCTCGAAGCGGCGGCGGTATTCCTCATAGCGCTCGCGTTTTCTGCGCTTCTCTCCCGCGGCGTACAGCCCGATGACCACGGCCACCAGCAGCACGGCGCCGATCCCGAGGATCAGGGCCAGGCGCTTGAGATCCAGCTTCCGCTCGGTCCTCTGCGTCTGCTGCGCCGGTGAGGACGTCTGCGCCCCGGTCTGCTGCCCGGCCTCGGCTTCGGCCGCGGCCGCGGCCTCCTGCGCGGCCCGCTCCGCTTCCCGGCGCGCGGCCTCTTCCTTCTCGGCCTGCGCCTGCCGGTAACTCTCCAGATTCTCGTCCACCTTCAGGGCGTACTCCGTCATCATCACGGCGGCGTCGCCGATCACCTTCTCATAGGACGGCGCGTCGAGCGTCAGCACCGTGAGGATGATGGGGTTGGGGGTGTAGATGATGCCCGCGGTGCCGTTCCAGTTGCGGTTGTTGTTGTCGATGAAGCTGCCGTACTTCTGCGCGATCTCATAGTCGGCCATTTGCGAGGACAGGGCGAAATAGTGGTTGGGGTTGGCCTTCTTCATGCACGGGATGATGTTGGGGAAGCGCTCCTCGCCGCCGTTGTAGAGCGTCGTGAGCACCTCGGTCAGATAGCGCGCCGAGAAATAGCTGTAGTCCATGTAGTCCGGGTTGTAGGAATCCTCGGGCATGTTGGCGTAGGCCTGGGCGGCCTTGCGCCAGACCTTGTCGTCCCCCTCGCCGAGATAGGCGCGCATCCTGTGGGCGTAGTCGTTGTTGGAGTAGGTGAGGATATACTCCTCGTACTGGGAGACGGTCATGCCCTCGAACGGGCCGTCCTGGGTCAGCATGCCGGAGCTGACCTGCTCGGCCAGGAGCATCATCAGCGGGATCTTGTACATGCTGCCGGGGTAATACCAGGTATCGGGGTTGTAGTACCAGGTGTCGCCGGTGGCGGTGTAGACGAAGCCGATGGAGATGTTCTCTTTCTTGAGCTTGTGCGCGGTGATGAATTCCTCCATCATTTTTTCCAGCTCTTCGTCGTCGAAGATGCCGCCGTTGCGCATGGCCCTGACCTCGTCGGCGTACTCCTGCGAGATCTCCAGGCCGCCCTCGACCCTGGCCATATCGGCCTCGTCGGCGTACGCGGGCAGGGCAGCGCCGCAAATGAATACCAGCGTCAGCAGCAGGCTCACGATCTTTTTTCTCATACCCGTTCTCTCTTTCCGTCCGGCCCCGGACGTTTCTCTCTGCATTTTCATTCAGTATAGCACAGTCCCGCGCGATTTGGTAGCGCGATTGTAAAAAAACCGAAAAATGGCATTTGCGCTTGCCCGCAGGCGGTCGGATGGTGTAGAATAGAGAAAAAAGAATGCGGAGGGAAAAGCCATGAAAATGACATTTCTCGGCGCGGCCCACGAGGTCACGGGGAGCTGCACCTATCTCGAGGTCGGCGACAAGAAGGGCCTGGTGGACTACGGCATGCAGCAGGGGCGCGACCTGTTCGAGAACGAGCCCATCCCCGTCCCCCCGGCGGAGCTGGACTTCGTGCTGCTGACGCACGCGCACATCGACCATGCGGGCCTGCTGCCGCTGCTGTGGAAGCAGGGCTTCCGCGGCTCGGTGTATACGAGCTCCGCCACGGTGCAGCTGTGCGACATCATGCTGTGCGACTCGGCCAACATCCAGCAGCAGGAGGCCGAGTGGAAGAACCGCCGCGCCCAGCGCTCCGGCGGGGAGGCCGTGGAGCCGCTGTACGATCTGGAGGACGTGGACGGCATCATGTCGCGCATGATCCCCTGCCCCTACGACAAGATCGTGCAGGTCAACGACTGCGTATCCATCCGCCTGACCGACGTGGGCCACCTGCTCGGCTCCGCCGCCATCGAGGTCTGGCTGCGGGAAAACGGCGAGGAGCGCAAGCTCTGCTTCTCGGGCGACATCGGAAACCTCGACCAGCCCATCCTGCGCGACCCGATGTTCGTGCGCGACGCGCAGTACCTGGTGATCGAGTCCACCTACGGCGACAGGCTCCACAGCCACGAGCGCGTGGACTATGTTACCGCGCTGGCCTCCCGCATCCAGGAGACGCTGGACAAAGGCGGCAACGTCATCATCCCGGCCTTTGCCGTCGGCCGCACGCAGGAGCTGCTCTACTTCCTGCGCGAGATCAAGGAGCGCGGGCTCGTCACCGGGCACGGGGACTTCCCGGTCTATGTGGACAGCCCTCTGGCCATCGAGGCCACGAGCATCTTCCTGCAATGCGACACCTCGTTTCTGGACGAGGACACGCAGGCGCTCATCCGCTCCGGCGTCAACCCCATCTGGTTCGACGGTCTGGAGCTGTCGGTCTCGAAGAGCGACTCGCAGGCCATCAACGAAGACCCCACGCCCAAGGTGGTCCTCTCGGCCAGCGGCATGTGCGACGCGGGCCGCATCCGCCACCATCTCAAGCACAACCTCTGGCGCGAGGAATGCCGCGTCCTCTTCGTGGGCTATCAGGCCGAGGGGACGCTGGGGCGCATCCTGGTCGACGGGGCTTCGACGGTCAAGCTCTTCGACGAGACCATCGAGGTCAACGCCGCCATCGACGTGCTGCCCGGCGTCAGCGGCCACGCCGACAAGCTGGGTCTGATCTCCTGGCTCAAGGGCTTCGAGCAGAAGCCGGAGCTGGTCTTTGTCAACCACGGCGACCCCGACGCCTCCGACAGCTTTGTCAAGTGTCTGGAGCAGGAGCTGGGCTATCACGCCTTCGCCCCCTACAGCGGCACCTGCTTCGACCTGCTGCGCGGCGAGTTCGAGACCGTGGCCGAGCCGCGGCCCGTCGAGCGGCGCTCCGTGCCGTCCACGAAGGCCGCGCGCATCTTCGCCGAGTTCGTCGCCGCGGCCGAGCGGCTGTTAAAGCTGTGCCGCGCCTCGGAGGGCCGTCCCAACAAGGACCTGCAGCGCTGGACCAAGGAAATCGAACGGCTGTCGAACGCCATCGAAAAATGAGCGCCCCCGCTCTGCGGAAAAAAGAGGAAAGCCGTCGTTTTTCGTTGACATAATACTTTTCCTGTGCTACGATGTATGGTAGCCATACACGGAGACAGGAGGAGCGGACAGCATGGCAAACCCGGTTTTTGAGCCTGAAAAGGCTTTGGGTGCAAAACTCACCGAAATGGATAAGCAGGAGCTGTGCACGTTTGTGTCGGCCCTGTGCAAGGCGGTCGTGGCCGAGGTCGGCTCGCGCGGACGCCGCGGCGGGATCTATCCCGCGAACATCAGCGTCGCCGACGACGGGAGCGTCGCGATCGGTCCGGCGGGCAAGGCCCCCTGGGAGGGGCAGGAGCTCGACTACATCGCCCCGGAGCTGTACTGGAACGGTCAGCTCTCCGCCGCCTCGGACGTCTACTCGGTGGGTCTTGTGATGTACTATGCGCTCAGCGGCGGCAAGCTCCCGCTCGAGGACGAGTGCGAGGACGCGCAGCTGCGCCGCATGGGCGGCGGGAATCCGCGCGCCCCCAAAAACGCCGGGAAGCGTCTGGGCGCGATCATCGAGAAGTCCATACGCTTCAAGGCCTCCGAGCGCTACCAGACGCTGGAGGAGCTGCGCGCCGTGGTCGAAAGCTGCATCCGGGATCTGTATCTCAGCGGTGCGCCGAGCGCCGAGGCCATTTTCAACAAGACCGACGGCGAGCTCAGCGACGTGGAGCGCATGATGGTCGGCATCATCGACCGCGATGAGGACACGGCCATCGAGACGGCGGACGAGTTCCCCGTCGAGCCGCCCGAGGACGGCGTCAAGGTATACAATCCCGCCCAGAAGGGCGGGCAAAAGGAGATCCTCTCCGCCTCGCAGGCGCAGATGCTCTCCCAGAAGCTGCGGGAGACCTCCTCTCCCGCTGCTCCGAAGCGCAAGGCGGAGGACGAGCTCGCGCCCGTCACGCTTGAGCGCAGCAGCCCCGCGGTCCAGTACAAGCTGAAAACCGACCGAGAAAGGAAGATTGCTGAAGAGGTGAAAAAGCGCAGAAGAAGACCGCTCGCCGTCATTCTGGTCCTGTGTGCGGTGCTGGTCATGGTGGCGATCATCATGAACGCCATGCTGAAGGACTTTGAACAGGCGCGTTCCCAGACCGACAACAAGCTCGAGCCCGTGGTCGACCCCTATTCCGCCACGATGGCCCCCACCGCGGAGGACGGCTATCCCATCTCCTATGAGGATTTCAATACGACGCCTCCCGGGCCGAGCTCGACGATGGAGCCGGTGGAGATCCCCGAGATCGAGACCCCCAAGGAGCACGAGTACAAGATCTTCAAGGACGATGTGAGCTGGACGGACGCCAAGAAGAAGTGCGAGGGCATGGGCGGCCATCTGGTCGTCATCGAGACCGAGGAGGAGCTTGAGCACATCATCGCCCTGGCCGAGGCCGAGGGCCTCAGCCGCGTCTGGATCGGCTGCAGCCGCGGCGGCGACGCCTACGACGATCCCGACAGCCGCCCCTATCTCTGGGAGGGCAAGGACGCCTCCTTCGAGGGCTATTTCCGCTGGGCCAAGGGCGAGCCGACCTACGTCGACAACGACGACACCGGACGGCATGACGAGGATTTCATCATGCTCTGGAACCACAATGGCTGGGCCTACAACGACAACCGCGACGATCCCTGCAGGGACTATCCGGACATGTACTCCGGCACCATGGGCTACGTCTGCGAGTTCAACGACTGAGCC
>CADCLH010000101.1 GCA_902802215.1 Oscillospiraceae bacterium | reverse complement strand
GACGCGCTGAACCACTGGTATTCCACGCGCTACGGCTTTACGGTCGATCCGGAGTGGGTCACGCTCGGCGCGTGTCTGGTCTACGCCATCCATGTCAGCATCCAGGCCTTTACCGCGCCCGGGGACGGCGTGATGGTCATGCAGCCGGTCTACTACCCTTTCAGCGAGGCGGTGCGCAGCAACGCGCGGAAGCTCGTCAACTGCCAGCTCCGCTATGAGGACGGGCGCTACTCCATCGACTTTGAGGCGCTGGAGCGCAGGCTGCGCGAGGAAAAGGTCAAGGCGCTGATCTTCTGCAGCCCGCACAATCCGGTCGGCCGGGTCTGGACGGAGGAGGAAGTGGTGAAGGTCGCCGATCTCTGTCTGGCCAACGACGTGATCCTGATGGTGGACGAGATCCACAGCGACTTCGTTTTCCCCGGGCACAGCTTCTTCAGCTGTATGAGGCTGGACGAGAAATACAGAAAGAACCTGGCCTTTTACAGCTCGCCCGGCAAGACCTTCAATATTGCGGGGCTCCAGTCGGCCAGCATCATCATCCCGGACGAGACGCTCCGGGCGAAGTACCGCCAGGCCAACCGCGCGGCCGGCTACAGCCAGGCCAACGTCATGGGCCAGGCCGGACTGATCGCCTGCTACAATCTGGGCGCCGACTGGGTCGACGAGCTGGTGGCGTATATTTACGGCAACGTGCAGTACGCCAAGGCCTTTATCGCCGAGAATCTGCCCAGGGCCAGGGTGGTGGACCCGGAGGGGACCTATCTGCTGTGGGTGGATTTCTCCGGCTACGGCATCAGCTCCGAGGAACTGGAGCATCGCATTCTGGACAAGGCCAAACTGTGGCTTGACGCCGGCGCGATTTTCGGGCCGGAGACGGCGCTGTTCGAGCGTTTCAATCTCGCAGCGCCGCGCTCCGTCGTCGAAGAGGCGATGCGTCGGCTGAAGCTGGCCTTTGAGGACATCAACTGATAGATAAGAAACAGGAGATCAAGACAGCGCTTGATCTCCTGTTTCTTTGATAGGACTACAGCCGTCGGATTTCAGCTTGGAGGCAGGCGGTCGTTTTTTGCTTCATGCGAGAATATTCCTCTCCTACGCATACAGCTCCGGACGCCGCAGGGAGGTATAGGGCTTGCGCGCTCTGGCCTGCCCCGCCGCGGGCAGATCGACCTCCGCGTAGAGCAGCTGCGCCCGGCCGTCGGCCAAGGCAAGCGCAGCGCCGTTGTAATCCGCGACGATGGACTGACCCGAGAAATCCATCCCGTCCTCGAGCCCGACCCGGTTGCACATGGCGATGTTGACGCTGTTCTGGAAGGCCTGGATCCTGACCTCCCATTGGAAGAGCTCGGACGGCTCGTCCTTCGTGTTGGCCGTCGGGATCAGGATCAGCTCTGCGCCTTTCAGCGCCTCGGTGCGCACGCTCTCGGGGTAGTGCCGGTCAAAGCAGACCACGATCCCGATCTTCCCGATCGGCGTGTCAAAGACCTGAAAGCCCTCCTCGGACGGGGTGTAATAGTCCTGCTCGAAGAAGCAGTCCGCCTGCGCGATGTGGACCATCTTCTGCCTGCCGAGGATCGTCCCCTTGTCGTCGATCAGCAGGCTCATGTCGTAGCGCCGTCCGGCCTCCTCCACATAGAAGTTCGGCGCGGCATAGATCCCGGCTTTTTCACAGGCGGCGCAGACCCCGTAGATCATCGGGCTGTCCGCCGGGATGACCCAGGATGATGCGTCCCGTCCGGCATACTGCGGGAAGAAGGGAGAAAGCTGGATCTCCGGAAAGCAGATCAGCTTCGCGCCGTCCTCCGCCGCCGCGCGGATCAGCTTGAGCGCGTTTTCGTAGTTTTCCAGGATACACTTGGACATTTTCATCTGAGCCAGCGCGATCTTCATGGTTTGATCCCTCCATTTTTCTCTTGACAAGCAAGGACGGATATAGTATAAAGGATTCAACCTATCAAGTCAATAGGTATTACGGGAGGACACATGAGAGTGGGTTTCGGAAAAAGCTGCGCGTGTAAGCAGCGCATGTCCGCGGACATGTGCATGTGTCGCCGCGCGCATTTTTGCGAGTCCACGCTTTCCTCCGTCCCGGCCCGACCGTAGCGGCACGGGCGGAGACGCACGCCGGGGGACTCGGTTTCGGGTCCCCCGGCGTTACTTTTTTCAAAGGAGAGAGGACAATGGAAGCAGTCATCGGAAAAATTCTGGGAGATCTTGGCACCTTTCTGTTCGGGCCCGTCATGCTGGCGGTGTTCTTCGGCGTCGGGCTGTACTTTACGATCCGCCTCGGCGGGGTCCAGTTCACCCGCTTCAAAACGGCGTTTCGGGAAGTCGTGCTCAACGTGAAGAGGAAGTCGGACGACGGCGTCGGGGAGATCCGCTCGTATAAGGCGCTGGCTACGGCCCTGTCCTCCTGCGTGGGCAACGGGAACGTCGTCGGCGTGGCCTATGCGATCGCCGTGGGCGGACCCGGCGCGATCTTCTGGATGTGGGTCGCGGCGCTGAGCGGCATGGCCACCAAGTTCGCGGAGATTGCCCTGGCCATGCATTACCGCGTGCAGGACGAGGACGGCAACTTCCGCGGCGGCGTCATGTACATCCTGACGCAGGGCATGAAGCAGAAAACCGTTGCGAAGCTTCTGGGCGGCGCGTTTGCCGTGTTCACGGTCTTCGTCTCCGTCGTCTCCTGCGGCGCGCTGCAGGTCAACACGATCAACAGCGCGGTCACCGGCCTCGTCGGGGCCGGTACCGTGATCCCCTGGATCATTGCCGGGCTGATCCTGCTGATCGACGGGCTGGTCATTTTCGGCGGCGTGAAGAAGATCGCGGATGTGACCACCTATCTCACGCCGATCATGGCGATCATCTATCTGGGCTTCGGTCTTGTCATCCTGCTCATGAACATCACGCTGGTGCCGCAGGCGCTGTGGTTCATCGTGAAGTCCGCCTTCACCGGCGACGCGGTGATCGGCGGCGTGGCGGGCGCCACGATGGCGGTCGCGATCCGGCGCGGCGTACAGCGCGGCGTGTTCTCCAACGAGGCGGGCACCGGCTCCTCGGCCATGGTCCACGCCACGGCCAAGGTGGATGTGCCGGTCAAGCAGGCCCTCTACGGCATTATCGAGGTCTTCTTCGACACCTTCGTGATCTGCACCTTTACGGCCCTCATCATCATGGTCAGCGGCGTCTGGAACAGCGGCGTCACGGACGGCACGGTGCTGGCCGCGACCGCCTTCCGCCAGAATCTGGGAAGCATCGGGCAGGTCGTGATCGTGATTTCTCTGATCCTGTTCTGCCTGTCCACGGTACTCGGCTGGTATACCTACGGGGAATCCGCCTTCGTGTTCCTGTTCGGGAACCGCAGGGTCAGGATTTACCGCATCCTGCATATGCTCATTTCCTCTGCCGGCGCGCTGATCAGCGTGCAGCTGCTCTGGGACGCGGCGGACGTCTGCAACGGGCTCATGGCGATCCCGAACCTCTTCTCGCTGATCCTCTTCGGCGGGGTGGTCGTCAAGGACACGCGGGATTTCTTTGCGGAATATGATCGGGGCAGAGCGTAACGACCGATGCTGCGCGCCATGATCGCCATGAGCGGCGGCGTGGACAGCTCCGTCGCGGCGCTGCTGATGAAGCGCTCGGGCTATGACTGCGCGGGCGTCACGATGCGGCTGTACCGCTCTCCTGCGATGGAACGGGAAGCCCCAAAGAGCTGCTGCAGCGACGCGGACGAGGAAGATGCGGCCTATGTGTGCTGGCAGCTCGGGATCCCGTTTGAATCGCTGTGCTGTACCAAAGAGTTTGAGAAAGCCGTCATTCAAGCCTTCATCCGGGAATACGAGGCCGGGCGGACGCCGAATCCCTGCATCGTCTGCAACCGCCGCATGAAGTTCGAGCTGCTGCTATCGCTTGCCCGGGAAAGGGGCTTCGACTGCCTTGCGACCGGCCATTACGCCCGGATCACGCAGGATGGCGGCAGCGGCCGCTTACAGCTTCGCAAGGCGCGGGACGGGAGCAAGGACCAGAGCTACGTCCTCTATACGCTCACGCAGGAGCAGCTTGCCTTTCTGCGCTTCCCGCTCGGGGAGCTGAGCAAGGCGGAGGTGCGTTTGATCGCGGAGAGCGCAGGGCTCGTCACCGCGTCCAAGCGCGAGAGTCAGGATATCTGCTTCATCCCCGACGGGGACTACGGCGCGTTTCTCGAGCGCCGGACCGGCCGCCGCGATCCGGAGGGCGAGATCCTCGATGCGGACGGGCGCGTGATCGGGCGTCACCGCGGCGCGCTCCGCTATACGATCGGTCAGCGCCGGGGGCTCGGCGTCGCGGCGGAGCATCCGCTTTACGTCGTGGCAAAGGATATGGAGAAGCACAGCGTGACCGTGGGGCCCGAGCGCGCGCTGTACAGCCGGGAGCTGACCGCGTCGGATTTCAACTGGCTTTCGATCCCGGAGCCGGATCGTCCGCTCCGCGTGACGGCGAGGACGCGGTATCGCCAGCGAGAGAACGAAGCGACCGTCTGCCCCCTTGAGGGCTCGCGTGTGAAGCTCGTTTTCGATCGGCCGCAGCGGGCGGTCACGCCCGGTCAGGCCGTCGTCCTCTACGACGGCGATCTTGTCCTCGGCGGCGGGACGATCGAGGGTGTCGGATAATCGAGCGTCCGGGAACGGCTGACTTCAGCCGTTCCCGGACGCCTTTTTCAGAATCCGATCATATTTGGAAGCATCGCAAGCGTGAGCTCGGCTTTTTGTATCCTTCACGCTCTGTTACAATTCCTCCGTACAAGTCCGATTAGCCCGCAAAGCTTTATCTGCGGTCTGAGCCCCATGTCAGCAACCGGGAACTTTTGCCGGCTTCACGTTTTCCGATTTCCTGCTTTTTCTTATGAATTTCTGGTTGCCAAGCCTTTCTTCTTAGTGTATAATAAATTGATTGCTGAAAAAACGCATCTCACTTTTGCATAGACATTTCAACAGAGAGGAAGCAACACATGGAAACGAAAAACATCCGCAACATCTGTCTCATCGGCCACGGCAACAACGGCAAGACCAGCCTTGCCGAGAGCATGCTCTTCTGCACCGGCGCCATCGACCGCATGGGCAAGGTCGCCGAGGGCAACACCGTCTGCGACTACGATCCCGAGGAGACCAGCCGTCAGATCACCATTGCCACCTCCGTCGCTCCCGTGAGCTTCGGCGGCGTCAAGATCAACGTGCTCGACTGCCCGGGTTACTTTGACTTTGTGGGCGACGTGCTCTGCTCCCTGCGCGCGGTGGAGTGCGGCCTGATCGTCACCTCCGCGAAGGACACCGCGGACTCCCTGCCCGTCGGCGGCCAGCGCTGCTGGAACTACCTGAAGAACGCGAAGCTGCCCGTCATGTTCGTGATCTCCAAGTGCAACGAGGAGCACGGCGACTACTTCAAGGCGCTCGAGACCCTGAAGGGCAAGTACGGTTCCATCGTCTGCCCCGTCACGATCCCCACCTCCGACGGCAAGGGCGTTATCGACCTCGTGCACAACGTGGCCTACATCACCAAGGGCGCCAAGGCCGAGAAGACCGCCATCCCCGCCGCGGACGCCGGCCATGTCGAGGATCTGCGCGCCGAGCTCATGGAGGCCGCCGCCGGCGCCACCGAGGAGCTCATGGAGAAGTTCTTTGAAACGATGGAGCTGGACGAGGCCGACATCATCGAGGGTCTCAAGGTCGGCGTGGCCGAGCGCGGGGTCGTCCCCGTGTTCGCCAGCGACGCCATGACCAACGTCGGCACCGTCGCCATGCTTCAGGGCATTGCGGACTACTGCCCCGCCCCCGTCGAGAAGAACGACGGCACCCTGGGCTTCGTGTTCAAGACCGTTTCCGACAAGTTCGGCAAGTACAGCTTTGTCAAGGTCCTCTCCGGCAAGATCACCTCCGGCATGTCCCTGCGCAACCTGCGCGCCTCCTCCACCGACAAGCTCGGCCGCCTCTACACCATGTGCGGCAAGAAGAGCACCGAGGTCACCGAGGCCTGCTGCGGCGACATCGTCGCCGTCGGCAAGATGGACTGGAAGACCGGCGACACCGTCACCGATTCCCGGGGCGACGTCGAGCTGCCGCCCATCGACATTCCCGAGCCCTGCTACTCCATGTGCATCGCGCCCAAGACCAAGGGCCAGGACGACAAGGTCGCCGGCGGCCTGAACAAGCTGGGCGAGGAGGATATCTCCTTCACGCTGGTCAACAACGCCGAGACCCACCAGATGGTCATCTCCGGCGCGGGCGACATCCAGATCGCCGTGCTCTGCTCCAAGCTGAAGAACCTCTTCAACGTCGACACCGAGCTCAAGCCCGCCCGCGTCGCCTACCGCGAGAAGATCAAGGGCAAGGTCGAGGCCCACGGCCGCCACAAGAAGCAGTCCGGCGGTTCCGGCCAGTTCGGCGACGTGTGGATCCGCTTCGAGCCCCAGGACGAGCAGGACGACATGATCTTCGCCGAGGAAGTCTTCGGCGGCTCCGTGCCCAAGAACTTCTTCCCCTCCGTCGAGAAGGGCCTGCGCAACGCGGTCCAGAAGGGCGTGCTCGCCGGCTATCCGCTGGTCGGCCTGAAGGCCACCCTGTACGACGGCTCCTACCACCCTGTCGACTCCAACGATATGGCCTTCCAGACGGCCGCCCGTCTCGCCTATCAGGACGGCATCCCCAAGGCCAAGCCCACCATTCTCGAGCCCATCGGTCAGCTCTTCGTCACCATCCCCGATGAGTTCCAGGGCGCCATCATCGGCGACATCAACTCCAAGCGCCGCGGCACCATGATGGGCTCCATGCCCGCCGAGGACGGCATGACCACCATCGAGGCC
>CADCLH010000100.1 GCA_902802215.1 Oscillospiraceae bacterium | reverse complement strand
TTTCGTTTACGCGAATTTGTCGTAGACCTTGTCCTTGAGCATCGCCGCGCAGGCCGCCAGGGAGAGATAGGCCTTCTCCGGCAGATCGCTGCGCGAGGTGATGGCGATGGGGATGCGGGCGCCCGCGAGAACGCCGCCGCCCATGGCCCCGGCGTTGTGCTCGAGCACCTTGACCAGCAGGTTGCCGGACATGAGGTTCGGCACGACGATGCCGTCGAACTCGCCGCAGTAGGGGCAGTCGTAGTTCTTCAGGCGCGCGGCCTCCTTGCTGATGATGAGGTCGTAGGAGATCGGGCCGGCGAGATTGCAGTCGGCAATGGGCTCCTTCTGATGCTTGCGCACGATGGTCTGATCCTCGACGGTGTCGCGCATGTGGAAGCTCGGCGTCTCCACCATGGCCAGCAGCGCGATGTTCGGCTTTTCGACGCCGAAGGATTTGAGCACCTGCACCATATTCCGGGCGACCTCGACGCGGGCGTCGGCGCTCGGGTCGATGAGCAGCGTGACGTCGGAGATCGCAAGGAGCCGGTCATAGCCGGGAACGCTGAGCATGACGACGTCCGTCACCAGCGCGTCCTTGACGAGCAGATGGTTGGCCTTGTTCAGAACCGGCATCAGGAAATCGCGGGTCTGGGTGTTGCCGCGCATCAGCACGTCGGCCTTGCCGGCGTTGATCATCTCGATGGCGAAGCGCACCGGGCTGGTGCCGTCGGCCACCGGCTGGATATCGTATTTGCGGTCCTGGCACCCGATTTTTTCCAGAACGGTACGGATCTTCTCATAGTTGCCGACGAGGACGGGCTTGACCCACCCCTCGCTCTCGGCTTCAAACAGGCCGATCAGGATATTCTCCGCATCCGCGCCCGCGACGGCGACGCGCATCGGGTGGTCAAGACTCTGGGCCTTGTCGATAATGGCCTGAAACACTTTGGCGTGCTCGCTCATATGTCTCCTCCTATGTCCGATCGTCCCACCCTGCCGGGAGGGATACTGTTTTTTACACAGGATTATTGTACCACAGTGTCCTGTTTCCGCAAGAGGTTTTGCGGAATTTATTGCTCCCCCAATCTTTTTTTGAATGATTGGGGGAGCAATATCAGCCATATTTCGCGGTTGCCCCGCCAGGGGCGAGCGAAATGGCGATCAAATGATAGTGATGTGCCCTCTGGTACCATAGACATGATTCATGTTTTTTGGCACATCACGATTTCTTTTTCCGTCCGAAAACGCCCCGTCCGGCGTCGGTGTCGAGCTCGCCCATGGAGGCGGCGAACTGGCGCAGCAGCTCCTTCTGCGAGCTCGTCAGGTTCTTCGGCACCTTCACCGTGACGGACACGAACTGGTCGCCCCGCCCGGAGCCTCTGAGATACGGGATGCCCTTGCCGCGCAGGCGGAAGACCGCGCCCGGCTGGGTCCCCTCGGGGATGGTGAGCTTGACCTTGCCGTCGAGCGTGGGGACCTCCACCTCGGCGCCGAGGGCGGCCTGGGCGTAGCTGATCTCCTGCTCGAGCAGGACGGAGGTGCCGTCGCGCTCGAAGCGGGCGTGCGGGCGCACGATGACGGACACCAGCAGATCGCCTGCCGGGCCGCCGTTGGCCCCGGCGTTGCCGCCGCCGGGCTTGGAGATGGTCTGCCCGTCGTCGATGCCGGCGGGGACGTTGACCTCCACCTTATGCTGACGGCGGATGCTGCCCATGCCCCGGCAGGTCTTGCAGGGCTGGTGGATGATCTTGCCGCTGCCGCGGCACTTGGAGCAGGGGGAGCTCGACTGCATCACGCCGAAGGGCGTGCGCTGGTTGACCGTGACATGGCCCGTGCCCTTGCAGTCCGGGCAGATCTCCGGCGTGGTGCCGGGGGCGCAGCCCGTGCCCTTGCAGTCCGGGCAGGTCTCGATGCGGCCGACCGTGACCTCCTTCTTGCAGCCGAAGGCGGCCTCCTCGAAGCTGATGTTCAGCGTGGCGCGCAGGTTGTCGCCCTTGCGCGGCGCGTTCGGGTTGGTGCGCGTCGCGCCGCCGAAGCCGCCGAAGATGTCGCCAAAGATGTCGCCGAAGCCCCCGAAGCCGCCAAAGCCTCCGAAGCCGTCAAAGCCGCCGAAGCCGCCCGCGCCCGCGTTGGGATCGAAGGCGGCGAAGCCGAACTGGTCGTACTTCTTGCGCTTTTCCTCGTCCGAGAGGATCTCGTAGGCCTCGTTGGCCTCCTTGAAGCGCTCCTCGCAGGCCTTGTCGCCGGGGTGCAGATCGGGGTGGTTTTCCTTGGTCAGCCTTCTGTATGCTTTTTTGATTTCATCCGCTGTGGCGTCCTTTTTGACGCCCAGCACCTCGTAATAGTCTCTTTTTTCGGCCATGAGGGCCTCCTCATATACATGCTCTCAGGCGGAGTATATGCTCCGCCTGAGACAGGATTTCACTTGCTGGTTTTCGGGATCACTTGTTGTCGTCGTCCACGACGGTGTAGTCGGCGTCGTAGTAATCCTGACCGCCCTGGCCGCCGGGCTGCTGTCCGCCCGCCTGGCTGGGATCGAAGCCCGCGCCCTGCGCGCCGCCCTGCGCCTGATAGAGCTTCTCGGAGATCTTGTAGAAGGCCTGGGTCAGCTCCTCGGTCGCGGCCTTGATGGCGGCGGTGTCGGTGCCGGTCAGAGCCGTCTTCAGATTCTGGAGCTTGCCCTCGACCTCGGCCTTGTCGGCGGGATCGAGCTTGTCGCCCATTTCGGCGAGGGTCTTCTCGGTCTGATAGGCCATCTGGTCGCCCTGGTTGCGGGTGTCGACCTCTTCCTTGCGCTTCTTGTCCTCGGCGGCGTACATCTCGGCCTCCTTGACGGCCTTGTCGATGTCCTCCTTGGACATGTTGGAGGAAGCGGTGATGGTGATGTGCTGCTCCTTGCCGGTGCCGAGATCCTTCGCGCTGACGTTCACGATGCCGTTGGCGTCGATGTCGAAGGTGACCTCGATCTGCGGCACGCCGCGGCGCGCCGGGGCGATGCCGTCCAGATGGAAGCGGCCGAGGCTCTTGTTGTAGGCGGCCATCTCGCGCTCGCCCTGCAAAACGTTGACCTCGACGGAGGTCTGGTTGTCGGCCGCGGTGGAGAACACCTGGCTCTTGCGGGTCGGGATGGTGGTGTTGCGCTCGATCAGCCTGGTGCACACGCCGCCCAGGGTCTCGATGCCGAGGGACAGAGGCGTCACGTCCAGCAGAACGATGTCCTTGGTGTCGCCGCTGAGGACGCTGCCCTGAATGGCCGCGCCGATGGCGACGCACTCGTCGGGGTTGATGCCCTTGAAGCCGTCCTTGCCGGTCAGGGACTTGACCATGTCCTGCACGGCGGGGATACGGGTGGAGCCGCCGACCAGCAGGACCTTGGTGATGTCGGAGGGCTTGAGACCGGAGTCGGACAGGGCCTGCTTGACGGGGCCCGCGGTCTTCTCGACCAGGTGGTGGGTCAGCTCGTTGAACTTGGCCCGGGTGAGGGTGACGTCCAGATGCTTCGGGCCGGTGGCGTCGGCGGTGATGTAGGGCAGGTTGATGTTCGAGGTGGTCACGCCGCTCAGCTCGATCTTTGCCTTCTCGGCGGCCTCGCGCAGACGCTGCATGGCGACCTTGTCGCTGCTGAGGTCGATGCCGTCGCTCTTCTTGAACTCGGAAACCAGGTAGTCGGTGATGCAGGCGTCGAAGTCGTCGCCGCCGAGGCGGTTGTTGCCGGCGGTGGCCAGGACCTCGATGACGCCGTCGCCGATCTCGAGCACGGACACGTCGAAGGTGCCGCCGCCGAGGTCGTAGACCATGATCTTCTGGTCGCTCTCCTTGTCGACGCCGTAGGCCAGCGCGGCCGCGGTCGGCTCGTTGATGATGCGCTTGACCTCGAGGCCGGCGATGCGGCCGGCGTCCTTGGTGGCCTGACGCTGCGCGTCGGTGAAGTAGGCGGGGACGGTGATGACGGCCTCGGTGACCTTGTCGCCGAGATAGGCCTCGGCGTCGGCCTTCAGCTTCTGAAGGACCATCGCGGAGATCTCCTGCGGGGTGTAGGCCTTGCCGTCGACGGTGACCTTGTAGTTGGAGCCCATCTCACGCTTGATGGACGAGACGGTGCGGTCGGGGTTGGTGACGGCCTGACGCTTGGCGACCTGGCCGACCATGCGCTCGCCGGTCTTGGCGAAGGCCACGACGGACGGCGTGGTGCGCGCGCCCTCGGCGTTGGCGATGACGACGGGCTCGCCGCCCTCCATGACGGCGACGCAGCTGTTGGTGGTGCCCAAATCTATACCGATAATCTTGCTCATTGTTTTTTCCTCCTGTATATGACCATATTTTTTTATTACTTCTTTATCACTCAACGGTATGAAACCGGTAAGCTTCCGTTTAATTCGCGACCTTGACCATCGCGTGGCGGACGATCTTCTCGCCCATGACGAAGCCCTGCTGGAAGACCTCGACGATCTCGTTGTCCCCCTTCTCCGGGTCGTCCACATGCATGACTGCGTTATGGAAGGCGGGATCGAAGGTTTTGCCGAGGCAGTCCATCTCAGAAACGCCGAGCTTTTCCATCGTGGCCTTGAACTGGGCCATGATCATCTCGACGCCCTTCTTGTACGCCTCGTCCTCGGTCGGCTGGGCCAGCGCGCGGACCAGATTGTCGTACACCGGCAGAAATTCCCTCAGGGTGTTGGCCCGGACGTCGCCGTACAGCGCGTCCTTTTCCTTCTGGCTGCGCTTGCGGAAGTTGTCGTACTCGGCGCAGAGCCTGAGATAGCGGTCGTTCAGCGCGGCGTAGTCGCCGCTTTTCTTCTCCTCGGCCGGGGCCTTCTCCGGAGCCTTCTCCTCGGGCTTCTGTTCCTCTTTGGCTTCTTCCTTGTTCTCCGGCTGCTTTTCTTCGGTCTCGGAGGTCTCCTGCCCGGATGCAGCGGTCTGTTCCGCTTCTGCCTTCCCTTCGGGCTGTTCGGTCTTGGTCTCCTCCGCGGCCTCCGGCGCCGTCTTTTTCTTGTCCTTACTCATTGCTGTCTCCCTTGATGATCAGTTTGTTGTGCAGGCCCTCGGGCGGAGCCTCCCCCCTGCCGAGCCTTCTGGAGAGGCCCGCGGCCAGGATGGAGAGCTTGGCGGCGACGGTGGAGTAATCCATCCGCGTCGGCCCGACGACCCCGATCATCCCTTTTGTATTGTCGCCCGCGTCATAGGTCGCGATGACGACGCTGGAATCCTTCAGCTCCTCGGCCACGTTCTCCGGGCCGATGAGGACCCGGATCTCCCCCGCGTCGGCGGGCGTCTGATCCGGGGGCAGCAGGTTGCCGCCGCCGGAGAGGTAGCCCATCAGGCGGTGCGCCTTGTCGGGGTCCCGGAACTCGGGCTGGCTTAAAAGCCGGTTCTCGCCGCTGACGAAGGCCGTCGGCGTTTCGGCTGCGGAGAGCACCTCAATGGCGAAGGCCGCGATGACCGAGGTGATGCCCATGGTGTCGTCCGCGGCCCGCTCGGTGGCGTTGATCAGCAGCGGGGTGATCTGTTCGTCCGTGATGCCGGTGAAGCCGGAGTTGAAGAGAGCGGAGAGCCGCTGCACCAGCCGCTTGTCCACCGAAACCGGCAGATGCACCAGCTTGTTCTTGACCGTGTTGTCGCTGAGCATCACGACGAGGATGAAGGTGTTCGCGTCGACGTAGATGATGTCGAAGCGCTTGATCGTCACCGCGCTGCGCGTGGTCAGCGCCAGAGCCGGATAGTCGGTGAGCTGGGAGGCCAGACGGCTGACGTTGTCGATGGTGTCGTCCAGCTCGCGCAGCTTCTGGTTCATGCGGCGGTTGATGTCCTCCGTCTCCTCCAGGCTGAGCTTCTGCTTCTGCATGAGCTCGTTGACGTACATGCGGTAGCCCATCGGCGTGGGCACGCGGCCCGCGGAGGTGTGCGGCTGTTCGAGGTAGCCGAGACTGACCAGCTCCGCAAGCTCGTTGCGGATGGTGGCCGACGAGCAGCCGAGCCCCGCAGTCTGCGCGATGGCCTTGCTGCCGACCGGCTCGGCCGTGCGGACATACTCGTCCACGACAGCGGCCAGGATCTTCTTTTTTCTCTCACTTAAAACCATCCTGCACCTGCCCGGGAGCGCGCCGGTTAGCACTCGGCCTCTGCGACTGTTGGCACTCTCTTTCTTCGAGTGCTAATATAGCATTCTCCCCTCTCGTTGTCAAGGGTCCCGCGCCCCAAAAGCTGAAAATTCACAGTTTGTACAAAAGAGGATTCCTGAGTATCTTAATCCATCGTTTTCTCATTATACTTTAAAAATTAATTATAAAAAATGTCCTCATTCTGCTTTACAAGCAGGTCGGGATGGGGTAAAATGGTATTAATGATAGCATAGAACAAATATCACTCTATTTCGATATACGGACTTCAAGGGGGTGCAAATACACATGCTGGATATCAGTTTCTGCGACGTTTACGACAAGTTCAAGCTCCAGTTTTACCGCAGGGTATTCGATCTCGTCCGGGAGCGGGACGGCTCCCTCTCCGCCATGGAGTGTTTTTCGCTCGAAGTCATCAACATGCTGGGACAGCCCACGGTCGGGCAGTTCGCGGACTTCCTCAAGATCTCCCAGTCCAACGCCACCTACAAGGTCAACAATCTCATCAAGAAGGGCTATCTGGACCGCCGGAATTCCACCAGCGACCGCAGAGAGTACCACCTGGTCCTCACGGACAAGTTTTACGCCTACCGCGACCTCTTTGCCAATTATGAAAAGACGGTCATGGGCCGGGTCGAGGAACGTCTGCCGCGCGAGGATGTGGAGTGCTTCGACCGCATCCTGCAAATCATGTCCGCCGAGCTGATGCCCGAGTGCTCAAAATAGGGCCGGACGCATAAACATAGGAAAGGATCCTGTCCATGAACGCCAAGACCGCTTCGCCCGCCCTGCGGCTCAACTACAAGCGCACCTTTCTGATCGGCTT
>CADCLH010000099.1 GCA_902802215.1 Oscillospiraceae bacterium | reverse complement strand
CTGATCGTCTCGGCGGTGCTGGCGATGCTCTACACCCAGAGCGTCGTCGTGCGCCTCTTCTTCCCGCTGCGCACGGCGAAGCCGCAGCCGGCGGAGATGCATGAGGCCGACCGGCTGATGACCGGCACGCTGATGTTCCTGACCGTGCTGCTGATCGGACTGTCGCTGTGCTCCCGGATGATCGAGGGCTGGATCGGAGGGCTGCTATGATCCCGATGCTTCTGGTATTGTTGCCGATGCTCGCCGCGGCGGCGGTCTATCCGCTCGACCGGAGAGACGCGCGCGGCGTCAACGTCCTGCTGCTCGCCTCCGCCGCGCTCGAGCTGCTGCTCGCCCTCTCGCTGCTGCTCGTCCCCGCGGTCGCGGACGCTCCCGGCGTCTGCGGGACCGGCCTGCGCTTTACGTCCGGGAGCATGCGCAGCGTGATGTGCGTGCTCGCGGCCTTCATGTGGCTCATGACCGCACTGGCCTCGCCCGAGTACTTCGACGGGGCGCGCTGCAACGCACGCTACTTTGCCTTCTGCCTCTGGACCCTCGGCGCGCTCGAGGGCGTGTTCCTCGCCGCCGATCTGCTGACGCTGCTGGTCTTCTTCGAGATCATGTCCTTCACCTCCTACGTCTGGGTCGTGCAGAACGAGACGCCCGAGGCCATCCGCGCCTCCGAGACCTACCTGTTCATCGCGGTCATCGGCGGTCTGACGATGCTGACGGGGCTGTTTCTGCTCTACAACGCCTGCGGCACGGTCGAGCTCGAGGCGCTGCCCGAGAAGGCCGCGGCCCTCTCCGACTCTCTGCGCTACACGGTCGGCGTGTGCCTGCTCGTCGGCTTCGGGGCGAAGGCGGGCATGTTCCCGCTGCACATCTGGCTGCCCAAGGCCCACCCCGTCGCCCCCGCCCCGGCCAGCGCTCTGCTGTCCGGCATCCTCACCAAGAGCGGCGTCTTCGGCGTCGTCGCCGTCACCGCCGTGCTCTTCGGGGGCGTTTCCGGCTGGGGACGGCTCCTGCTCGTGCCCGCGGCGGTCACGATGTTCCTCGGCGCGCTGCTCGCGGTCTTTTCGGTCGACCTCAAACGCACCCTCGCCTGCTCGTCGATGAGCCAGATCGGCTTCATCCTCACCGGCGTGTCGATGGCAAACCTGCTCGGCGAGCACGGAGCCATCGCCGGCTGCGGCACGGTGCTGCACATGCTCAACCACTCGCTCATCAAGCTCACGCTCTTCGTCGCGGCGGGCGTGGTGTACTGCAACGTCCATTCCCTTCCTCTCGGGCGCCTGCTCCATCGCGGGCATCCCGGGCTTCGGCGGCTACATCAGCAAGACCCTGCTGCACGAGAGCATCGTCGAATACGCCGTGCACGTCGCCGAGCACGGCGGCAGCGCCCTGCCCTACCGCGTCGTCGAATGGGTGTTCCTGCTCTCGGGCGGCCTGACGCTGGCCTATATGGCGCGGCTGTTCTACATTTTGTTTATCGCCCCGAAGCCTGAGCATCAGCATCAGAAGGCGCGCTATGTCTCGCCCGCCACCGCGGCGGTGCTGGTCGTCGGCGGCGTGCTCATGCCCCTGCTGGGGCTGACGGCCCATCAGACCATGGACCGCATCGCGGGCTACTCCCTGCCCTTCATGCGCCTGCACCCGATGGAGCACGCGGTGCACTACTTCTCGCTCGAAAACCTCAAGGGCGCGGGGATCTCCATCACGATCGGCACGCTGGTCTTCCTGCTGGTCGGGATGAGGCTCCTGACCGAGCGCAGCGCCGGCGCGGAGCGCTACCGCAGCGTCTGGCCGAAGAAGCTCGATCTGGAGGATCTGGTCTACCGGCCGCTGCTGCGCCTGCTGTCGCGTATCGGCCACGCCTTCGCGCGGCTCATCGAGCTGCCCGGCGACTTCCTCGTCAACGGGCGCGGGTTGAAGTGGGTGCTCGGTCTCGGCCGCGGCGTCGCCAAGGTCATCGAGTGGCCGGGCGAGTACTTCGTCAACGGGCGCGGCCTGCGCAAGATGCTCGATTTCGGCACGGCCCTCGCCCGCGGGGTCGAGACCCTGGGCGCGGTGCTGGTGTTCACCCCGCTCAATCTCATCTTCTACCGCGCCGGGAGGACTGTCGAGCCGCCGGAGAGCGCGTTCTCCCGCTATCCCGTCCCCTCCGAACGCTCCCGCGTGGACCGGAGCTTCGCCGCGGACCTGCTGTGCGCCGTCCTCGGCGCCGCGGCCCTGCTTCTGTTCGTAAGCTTTGCGCATTGAAAACGGACGCCCGGACAGGCCAAGAGCCGCGTCCCGGTATCCGTATGAGGTGTCTATGAAAAAAATCCTCGCCGCAGGAGCAGCGCTCCTGCTGTGTCTTTTGCTCGCCGCCTGCCGTGCCGCGGCGCCGGAGCCGACCACGGAGACGGCGGCGCCCGTCGTGTCGGACAGCGCCCTGCGCATCAGCGAGCTGATGGCCTCGAACAAGGCCTCCGTCCCGATCGACGGGCGCTTTCCCGACTGGGCGGAGCTGTACAACGCCGGCGACAAGACCGAGACGCTCGACGGAAAGATCCTCCGCTGCGGGAAAAAGGCGATGGTCCTGTCCGGAACGCTTGCGCCGGGCGGCTATGTCCTGATCCCCTGCGAGGCGGTGACCCTCCCCAAGGAGGGCGCGGAGCTGCGGCTTCTCGACTGGAACGGCGCGCCCATCGACAGCGTCGTCTACGAAAACGCCCCGGCGGACCAGAGCCTCGTGCGGACCGACGACGGCTCCCTCGCCGTCTGCCGCTGGCCGAGCCCCGGACAGGAAAACAGCCGCGAGGGCTACGCGGCCTTTCAGGAGACGCTGACCGGCGGGGAGCTCGTGATCGGGGAGGTCATGGTATCCAACGACCGCTTCCCGGACGCCGACGGCGGCTTTCACGACTGGGTCGAACTGAAAAACGTGTCCGACCGGGCGCTTTCGCTGAAGGACTATCACCTGAGCGAAAAGGTCTCCGAGTGGGGACTCCTGCCCCTGCCGGAGCTCACGCTGGAGCCCGGCGGGACGGTCGTCCTGTACAGCGAGGTCCCGGACGGGCTGCCCTTCCGCCTTTCGAGCCGGGAGGAGACGCTCTTCCTCTACCGGCACGACGGAACGCTCTGCGACGCGGTCTGCCTGCACGATCTCCCGATCGGGGCGAGCATGGGCCGCCTGGACGGGCGCGGCGGCTTCTTCTACTTCACCGAGCCGAGCCCCGGCGCCGACAACGACGCCGCCGGACTGCGGCGCGTGGCCGCCAGACCGGTCTCGGCCGAGCCGGGCGGGGTCTTCGACGGCGTGAAGAGCGTGACGGTCGCGCTCTCGGGCGAGGGCGAGATCCGCTACACGCTCGACGGGAGCCTCCCGACGGAGGACGCGGCGCTGTATACGGAGCCGCTCCGCCTTGAAAAGACCGCCGTTCTGCGCGCCGCCTGCTTCGAGCCGGACGCGCTGCCGAGCCGCACGCTCGATCTGAGCTATATTCTCAACGAGAAGCACACCCTGCCCGTGGTCAGCATCATCACCGATCCGGAGGGGCTCTATAACGACAAGACCGGCATCTATGCCAATCCCAGAGAGAACTGGGAGATCCCGGCCTCGGTCGTCCTCTTTGCGGAGGAGCGCGGCTTTGCGCCCATCGAGTGCGGCCTGAAGATCCACGGGGAATCCTCGCGCACCGCGCAGGAAAAAAAGACCTTCAAGCTCCATTTTCGCGGCCGCTACGGCGGGACGCTCGTCTGCGATCTGTTTGAAAACGGGGTCACGGAGTTCGACTCGATCCTGGTTCGCGCGGCGCAGGAGAGCGATATCTCCACCCAGATGCGCGATATCCTCATGCATGAGCTGGCCATGCAGTGCAGTCCCAGCCTGCCGACCCAGGCGCACCGCTACTGCGTACTCTATCTCAACGGCAGCTACTGGGGCCTCTACGCCCTGCGCGAGGCGCACTCCGCGGCGCATTACGCCCGCCATTACGGTTACGACCCCGAGAGCGTCACCATGACCCAGGGGATCCTCCCCAGAGACGAGCAGACCAGGGAGCTGGAGAACGATCTGTTCCGCGCAGCAGACCCAGAGGTCTACGCCCGCATCTGCGAGCGCCTGGATGTGGAGAACGTCGTCACCTGGTCCATCATCCAGTCCTTCAGCGGGAACTTTGACATCAATCCCCCCAACGTGCGCTTCTACCGCGCCGACGAGGACGGACTGCTGCGCTACGCGCTGGTCGACCTCGATCTCGGACTGTTCACCTTCGGGGATGTGTATCAGTCCATGTCGACCGGCTTCTTTTACAGCGACGTCATCAATATGCTGCTGAAGAACACGGACTTCCGGGATCTGTACCTGCATCGGCTGTCGGAGTATCTCCACGGCCCGCTCTCGGACGAGAACTATCTGGCGACGGCTCACCGTCTGGCGGATGAGATCAAGACCGAGGGCGAACGGGATTTTGTCCGCTGGGGGCATGCCGCCTTCTACTGGGAGCACGAGGTCCAGGAATACATCTACGATTTCGTCAAATACCCGGGCGGACACGCCGTCGCCTTCGCGGCGTCGGGGCGCGGCATCCTGAAAATCAGCGATGAGGAGTGGGACGCGCTTTTCGCGGATCTCAAGCTTGAAAACAAGAAATAACACAACAAACCGCCTGCGCCGAAAAGCGCAGGCGGTTTGACGTATGAGATCACCCGTCGGATCATCCGTTTTTCAACAGCTCGGCCTTGTCGATGATGAACTGCTTGAGCCAGGGGCCGGCCTCCTCGTTCTTGAGGGCGAAGTCGATGATCGACTCCAGGTAGCCCTTGAGGTTGCCGGTGTCGTAGCGCTTTCCCTCGAAGTCCACGGCGCACATCTTCTCACGGCGACAGAGCGTGCGCATGCCGTCGGTGAGCTGGATCTCGTTGTTGCGCCCGGGCGAGGTGTTTTCGAGGATATCGAAGATCGCGGGCGTCAGCACATAGCGGCCCATGATGGCGTAGTTGGACAGCTTCTCGTAGATCGAAGGCTTCTCGTTCATGTCGCCGATGCGGTAGACGTTTTCGCCCAACGGCTCCTCGAGCTTGACGGAGGAATACTTGCAGATCTCCTCGCCGGGGAACTCCCTGACGGCGATGGCGCTGCAATCGTTTGCCTCGGCCGCGTCCACGAGCTGCTTGAGTACCGGCGTCTCGCTGAGCATGATATCGTCGCCCAGCAGGATGCCGAAGGGCTCGTTGCCGACAAAGTTCTTGGCGCGCCAGACGGCGTGGCCCAGGCCCTTGGTCTCCTTCTGGCGCAGGAAGAACACGTCGGCCATGTCGGCCACCTTGCGCACGGTGTTGGCCTCACGGATCTTGCCGTCGCTCAGCAGCCTTGCCTCCAGATCGGGGGCGTAGTCGAAGTAGTCCTCGATCGGGGATTTGCCGCGATTGGTGATGATGAGGATCTGCTCGACGCCGGCGGCCACCGCCTCTTCGACAATGTACTGCAAGACGGGCTTGTCCACCAGCGGCAGCATCTCCTTGGGGATGCTCTTGGTGTTGGGTAGCAGGCGGGTGCCGAGACCCGCCGCGGGGATGATCGCTTTCCGGACCTTCATGAGAGCGCTCCTTTCGCACCGTTCGGCGCCGTTACGTATTGTTGAACTTATCCATAAATTCGCGGAAGAACTTCATTTTGGGCAGACTGACCAGCAGCGGATAGCCGATCAGGTACAGAACGCCCGCCTCGCCGAGACCGACCGTGAGGCCGTTGAAGGCGAAGGAGGCGAGGGGGTCGGAGAACTCCCGGAGCTGATAAGCCCAGGTGAGCACCGCCCCGACGATGACCGCGTTGAACGCGACCGGCATGCCGCAGCCGAGCATGCGGTTTTTGACCGTATTGCCCTTTTTGCCGAAGTGCGCCGTCATGACGCCCGCCAGATAGGTCGCGAGCGTGCCGAAGATCATGTCCATGATGTTGCCGGTATAGAGATTGGCCAGCAGACAGCCGAGCGTGATCCCCAGGACGCTGCCCGGCATCAGGAAGGGCAGGACGGTCAGCGCTTCGCTCACGCGGAACTGAATGGGCCCATAGCTGATGGGGGCCAGGGCGATGGTCAAAGCCGCGTACAGGGCGGCGATGACGGCGTTGGCAGACAGGAACAGGGTGGTGTTTTTCTTGCGCATGATTCGGATACCTCCATTTTTTATTTGATCGAACGGAGGCGCCGACGCCGGACGGGACTTTCTCCTCATCCGGCCCATTTTTTATGCCGCCGTCCGGCGCGGCAGGGTGTGGAAACCTGCCGGTTTTTATGATGTTTGAGAAGCCCCCGCCTCGCGGCGGTGCAGGGAGTATTCGCAGCCGCAGTAGAGCTGGCGGTAGACGTGGTACTGCTCGCACAGCTCGATGGAGCGGTTTTCCCCGTCGCGCTTTTTGAAGTCCGAGGGCAGCCACTTGACGCCGAAGGCGCGGGCGATCTCCTCGGCCAGGGCGTTGATGAGCACGGCGTCCTTGTGGCGCGAGAGCGTCAGCGTGGTGCAGAAATAGTCGAAGCCGTAGTGCTTGCAGAGCTTCGCCGTCTCCAGCAGGCGCAGGCGGAAGCACTCGGTACAGCGGGCGCCGCCCTCCGGCTCGTTTTCCAGCCCCTTGACGCGGGCATAGTAGTCCTGCTCCTTGCGCGGCTCGGCCAGGATGGACACCGAGTCCGCCAGCCCCATGTCCTCCACCAGCTTGACCAGCGTCTGAAAGCGGCGCTCAAACTCGGCCTGGGGGTAGATGTTGGGGTTGTACCACAGCAGCGTCACGTCAAAGTGCTGCGTCAGGTATTCGAGTACGGCGCTCGAGCACGGCCCGCAGCAGGCGTGCAGCAGAACGCGGGGCCTTTTGCCGCCCTGCTTCTGGATGATCCGGTCCAGCTCGCGCTGGTAATTTCTTCTGTTCATGCATTCATCATACCATAGGGGCGCAAAAAAAGCTATGGACATTTTTCTCGAAACGACTATGGGAAAAAGGCGGCGCGGCTTCCCTTGACGCGGCCGGCACAAAAAGGTATAGTAAGAGCAGAATACGACCCGGGAGGGACCGATATGGACAAGAGGACCGACAAGCAGAATTACTACCTCGACATCGCCGACGCGGTGCTTGAACGCTCGACCTGCCTGCGCCGGAAGTACGGCGCGATCATCGTGCGCAACGACGAGATCATCTCCACCGGCTACAACGGCGCGCCGCGCGGCCGCAAGAACTGCTCCGACCTCGGCGGCTGCATGCGCGAGAAGCTCGGCATCCCCTCCGGCCAGCGCTACGAGCTGTGCCGCTCGGTCCACGCGGAGGCCAACGCCATCATCTCCGCCCCCCGGCGGGACATGATCGGCGCGACGCTCTACCTCGTCGGACGCGAGGCCGTGACCAACGCCCTCATGCCCAACGCGATGAGCTGCTCGATGTGCAAGCGCACCATCATCAACGCCGGCATCGAGAAGGTCGTCATCCGCACCGGCCCCACAGACTACATCACCATCCCGGTCTCCGACTGGATCGAAAACGACGATTCGATCTTCACCCTTGATTACTGAAAAGGAGAGCTGACATGAGCACCAACACCATCTACGTTTTCTCCGGCAGCGGCAACTGCCTGGACATCGCGAAGAACATCGCCAAAAAGCTGGGCGACACCGACGTCGTCCTGATGCGCTCCACACCCGAGAAGACCGACGCCACCGACAGCAAGCGCGTGGGCTTTGTCTTCCCCTGCTACGCGGGCGGCCTGCCCGGCGGCGTGGAGGAGAGCTTCCGCGCGGTGAAGATTGCCCCGGGGACCTACACCTTCGGCGTGACGAGCTGCTCGGCCTATCCCGGGATCGGCCTGAGCGTGCTCAACAGCATCCACCCGCTGGACTTCTGGAGCGTCGTGACGCACCATTGCTCGTGCATCTGGCTTTTCCCGCACGATCTGATGATGCCGATTTTGAACGTCGAAAAGGCGCAGGAGCGCTCCGAGCGCCTGGCCGCCCTGATCGGCGCGCAGGTCCTCGCCGGGGAAAAGAACAGGAAGGCCCCGAAGGCCAACGCCTTCAACAAGGCCGAGGCTTCCGCCTGGCCCCTGCTCTCGAAAAAGAAGGCCGAAAAGCTGCGCGCTACCGACGCCTGCATCGCCTGCGGCCTACTGCCCGCAGGAGGCCATCCACATGGGCGGCGTCACCGTCCGGCGCGAGCGCTACCACAACCCGAAGGTCTCCGCCGCGGAGCTCATGGAGAAGATCATCCACATCGACTGAACATAAACAGCCCCTCCCGAAACCGGGAGGGGCTGTCAGCTTGTCAAAAAGTCCCTTGCGGGATTTTTTGACTGCGCTTTATCCGCCGAGCATTTTGCTGTACGCAAAATGCTGTTATCTGAAAAGCTTGAAAAATCAAGCTTTTCAGACGGCGGTTTATCCAACTCGAGGCGGGCCTTGCCCCCTCGAGCTCCCCTGCTGCTCTGTCATCCAACTCTTGCGCAGAGCTTCTGGCAATCTCAACAGCCCCTCCCGAAACCGGGAGGGGCTGTCACACACCTTTTTCAAGTTATCACCTTTTGTGTAAAATGTCAATAGAAAACGCCGGACGCTTTGAAAAAATGAAGCAAATTTGACGAGTTGCACAAAACCCGCCCGCGTTTTTCAGACAGCATCCCATCTTGTAAAAGCCCGGAGGCCGTGCTATATTATAAGCACAAAGGGGTGAACCCGATGTACTGAGAAAACCCCAGATCATGAATCGGCGTGATCAAACACGGGGGGAGCGCTGTAAGCCCAAAATATGCAGGAGGACAGCAGCCAACCTTGAGAAGGACCCACATTTGGGTTAGTCCCGAGCGGACAAAGATGCGGTTTGAGCTGGAAAATGTGTCCCGTTGGCTAAGGCAGCGTCCGAAATACGAGAAAGCGAGGTAACCAGGATGTTAGATATCAAGAACTCAATGAAATGACCCTTGACTGCAGAAGAGACGAACGGGAAAAAATCGTCGCGGTCAAGGGTCATTTCGTATTTTAAAGCAGGTTTTTGCCGCTTCCGAAAAGGAGGCGTTTTTCTTTTTTAGCGCCGCAGTACCGTGAACACGCCGTGCTGCTCCGGGACAAAGCCCAGCGCCTCCCAGCGGGAGAGCTCCGACCC
>CADCLH010000098.1:7949-11277 GCA_902802215.1 Oscillospiraceae bacterium | reverse complement strand
ATAATTACTTGAAGAATTCACAGGCGGCGGATCGCCGCCGGAAAGGGGGATCGGATCATGGCGGGACTCTTTGGCATGGGGACGACCGTGCTGTGGCTGGCTGCGATGATCGTCCTGCTGATCGTGGAAGGGCTGGCGCCGGGTCTGGTGTCCATCTGGTTCGCGCTGGGCGCGCTGGCGGCGATGATCTCGTCGCTGCTCAAGGCGCCCGTCTGGCTGCAGGTGCTGTGGTTTATCCTGGTGTCGCTCGTCACGCTGCTGATCACCCGGCCCCTGGCAAAGAAGTACGTCAACGCCCACACCGTGCCCACCAACGCCGACATGGCCATCGGTCAGGACTGCGTCGTGACCGAGGCGATCGACAACGTGGCGGGCTCCGGCGCCGTGAGCGTCGGCGGCAAGATCTGGACCGCGCGCATGGCGGAGCCGGACGGCCGCGCCGCAAAGGGCCAGGTGCTGCGCGTGCTGCGCATCGAAGGCGTCAAGCTCATTGTGGAACCAAAGGAAGAACCGAAAATCTGAGGAGGAATCACCATGTACGTTTTAGCCGTCATTCTGCTCATCGCCATCATCATTTTCATCCGCTGCATCCGCATCGTCCCGCAGGCCAAGGCCTACGTCATCGAGCGCCTCGGCGCGTACAAGACCACCTGGGACGTCGGCTTCAAGGTCAAGGCGCCCTTCATCGAGCGCGTGGCCAAGGTGTCTCGCTCAAGGAGCAGGTGGCGGACTTCCCGCCCCAGCCCGTGATCACGAAGGACAACGTCACCATGCAGATCGACACCGTCGTCTACTTCCAGATCACCGACCCCCGGCTCTACACCTACGGCATCGAGCAGCCCATGCTCGCCATCGAGAACCTCTCGGCCACGACGCTGCGTAACATCATCGGCGAGCTCGAGCTCGACCAGTGCCTGACCAGCCGCGACATCATCAACTCCAAGATGCGCTCCATCCTCGATGAGGCCACCGACCCCTGGGGCATCAAGGTCAACCGCGTGGAGCTCAAGAACATCCTGCCGCCCAAGGAGATCCAGAACGCCATGGAGAAGCAGATGAAGGCCGAGCGCGAACGCCGCGAAGCCATCCTCCGCGCCGAGGGCGAGAAGCGCGCCGCCATTCTGGAGGCCGAGGGCGAGAAGGAGGCCGCGATCCTGCGCGCCGACGCCAAGAAGCAGCAGCAGATCCTCGAGGCCGAAGGCGAGGCCGAGGCCATCCTCAAGGTCCAGACCGCCACGGCCGAAGGCATCCGCCGCATCAACGAGGTGGCGCCCTCCGACGCGGTGATCAAGCTCAAGGCCATGGAGGCCTTCGCCAGCGCCGCCAACGGCCAGGCCACCAAGATCATCATCCCCAGCGAGATCCAGAGCGTCGCCGGCCTCGCCGCCGGACTTCTGGAGTCCGTCAAGGAAGAGAAATAATCAGAACAAATACCATCCGTTCATGACCGGCGGGGTTTCTCCGCCGGTCATGAACGGATTCTGCGGAGGAGACAGAGATGACGGTTTACAGCGAAAAAGCAAAGGAATTTCTTGCCAGACACGGCATGGACCCGGAGCGGATCGATCCCGACGCCTGCATCGGGGCCATGAAGACCCAGATGGAGAGCGGTCTCAACGGCGGGCCCTGCTCCATGGAGATGATCCCCACCTTCCTGTCCAACGACGGCGCGCTGCCCCACGGCTCCGGCGCCGTGGTCATCGACGCGGGCGGGACCAATTTCCGCTGCGCGCTCGTGCGCTTCACCGAGGACGGGCCCGTGGTTTCGGATATGCTGAAGTGCCGCATGCCCGGCATCGGCGAGAGCTGCAGCTGGGACGAGTTCATCCGCTTCACCGCCGACCGCATCGAGCCGCTGATGGACCGCGCCGACGTGATCGGCTTCTGCTTCTCCTACTCCGCCGCGATCACCCCGGAGCGGGACGGCCGCGTGCTGTGTATCGACAAGGAGGTCGTCATCACCGACTGCGAGGGCCAGCTTGTCGGCGCGTCGCTGCTGGCCGAGCTTGCGCGCCGCGGGATCACGGGCAAGCGCGCCGTCATCCTCAACGACACCGTGGCCGTGCTGCTCGGCGGGGCCGTCCATCTGGACAAGAGCGCCTACAGCGGCTTCATCGGCCAGGTCAGCGGCACCGGGACCAACACCTGCGTGTCCCTCCCGGTCTCGCGCATCGGCAAGCTCGGCCAAAGCGGGGAGCGCGGGATGATCGTCAACCTCGAATCCGGCGAGTACGACGGGATCGAGGGCGGCGACTTCGACCGCCAGCTCGACGCCGAGAGCCATAACCCGGGCACCAGACGCTTTGAAAAGCTGACCGCGGGCGTCTACCTCGGCCAGCTCGCGCGGCTCATGCTCCGCGGCGCGGCCGACGAGGGCCTGCTGAGCGAGGACGGCGCCGCGCATGTGCGCGCGCTGCCGCAGATCGACTCCTCCGTCATCGACGCCTGGGCCAGCGGCGAGGGCTTCTCCCTGCTCGGCGGAGACGCGGAGGATCAGGCCTTCGCGCGCGAGATCAGCCTGGCGCTGTTCCGCCGCTCGGCGCGCTGCATGTGCGTCAACCTCGTGGCGCTGGCGGAGCTCGCCGGGGGCGGCCACGTCCGGCCCATGTGCGTGCTGGCCGAGGGCTCGCTCGTCCAGAAGGGGCGGCACTACCGCCCGGAGCTGGAGCGCCTGCTGCGGCAGTACGGCGGGCAGGAGCGCGGCCTGACGATCGAGCTGCATGTCGGCGAGGAGACCACCATCCCCGGCTCCGCGGCCGCGGCGGTGCTCAATACATAATGCATCTTGCGCCGGCGCGGAAAACATGGTATAGTATCCCGGCGTGTGCCCTGCCTGTGTGCAAATCTGCTTGTAACGGAGTTTTTTGATGTTTGATTGGCTGACCGGCACGGTTGCCGGAAAACTGTGCGCGACCTTCCTCCTGTCGATGATGCCCGTCGGCGAGCTGCGCTTCGGCCTGCCCTACGGGATCGCGCTGGGACTGGACTACCCGCTGGCGCTGATGGCCGCCCTGCTCGGCAATATCATCCCGGTGCCGTTCATCATCGTCTATATCAAGCGGGTCTTCGCATGGATGCGCACGCATCTGCCCGTGTTCAACTCCTTCATCACCAGGATGGAGAAAAAGGCCGATCTCAAGGGCGAGACCGTGGAGAAGTACGGACCGGTCGGACTGCTGCTCTTTGTGGCGATCCCGCTGCCCGGCACCGGCGCCTGGACGGGCGCGCTGATCGCGGCGCTGCTCGATATGAAGACCGAGAAGGCCGTGCCCTACATCATGCTCGGCGTGTGCATCGCCGCCTCGATCATGACCCTCGTCACCTACGG